>NZ_VUNG01000014.1 GCF_009695775.1 Hallella mizrahii
GTTTGATACATATTTTGATTTGCAACACTAAGATAGGTGAAAAATCTGACATGGCAAAATCCTGAGCAACTTTTTGTTGCTCAGGTACTTATAAATAAAGTTAAATCAAAGTGTTGCGGAATTAAGGTTTCAATATCTGGATGCTGTTCGATTTCTTCTTTCAGTTCATCAAAACCATACTCGTCAATAAGTATCGCCATCCTGTTCTCTGGAAATATTGCATATTCTCCTTCAACATGAGTAGGGCAGATACCATGTGCGCCAGCTTTCATCCATAGTATAGATAACAACTTGTCAAGTTGCGTACCTAATGAAACAGCCTCTTTGTCCAAAAATGTAAGTTTATAGAAAACAGCATTAGCCTTAAATCCTTCAGACATCGGGAATGTAACAGGGACTGTCTTTTTCCTTTCTGGCAATTCATCAAGTTCCCGTTTTGCCGCTTTAAATGCTTTGTTGTTTGTCGTTACAACGTAAATTGTCTCTATATCTTCATGGATTTCATCGAAGAAATCGTCAAAACTATTTATGTCAAACAATATCGCTGTAGAAGCATCCTCTTTTACAATATAAGGACATTCTACTGTAACTGAATTCTGCGGCATTTTCTTGTCGTTTATAAGAGCCACTATTTGCTTCTTGGCATTTATGCCTTGCCTACCGTCAGGAATTTCAAAAGATAATTGTTTAATTGCTCGCTTCTGGGTGATTTCCTTAGTGTTTGAAGTAATGTATTCGCCATTGATAGGTTGTCCATTAACATCTACACCTTTAATTGAGCATTTTGTTCTTGGCCAATTTACATAGCGTGCAATACCAAATTTCTCCCAATCTTCATCACCCTTATGCAGGCCTCTGGCTCTAAAAGTTGTTTCCTCGTCTGCACTCACCTCGTTGTTTGTCACCATAATGCACCGGCGATGACCTCCATCTTCTTTATTTAAGAGATTGATAGCGTGAAGAGTTGTTCCACTTCCCGCAAAAAAATCCACGACTAATGCATTAGGCTTGTCTGCGATAAAGAACCGAAGAGCATCGTGTTCTGCATAGACTGATTTAGGAAAATCAAAACGCTTGCCCTTAAAGATGTTAAGCAATAAACTAGAACCGTAATCACCAGCACTATGGGATTGTTGATTCCATATTGTTACAGGCATTACAGGCTTGTAGGATAAGCCTGTAATTATTGTCCCATCTTTGTCTTTACCTAATATTTCTATTTCACCTTCTCGTACTGACTTTTCGGTTCCTTTTGCCAAATAACTAATAGAACGGAAAGGACTACCTTTCTTCCAAGGACCAAATTTTATGTAGCCCTTATTTAGTTTTTCAGTAAAGGTAGTCTGTTGTAATGTCCAAGTTGCATCCTCTCCATTGTTCTTTGTTGGCCATACAACAAAGCAGTCATTGGGTATTTGAATATTGTTTTTATCTTCTGCTAATGAAAGAGAACATCCTACACTATTAAAACTCCCATCTGATTTGTTGAAGAAGATAGGATAATACAAATTCGGCCTTGCAAATCGAGCGCTATTGTTTCCACTCCTCAACAAACTTGCCCATCGAACTTTTTTTCCAACAACAGGAGGATGAAGCATGTCATTATATCCTGGTATGACAGATGCTTCCCCATTAAAGATATAGAAGATGTATTCATCTACACGTGAAAATTCTCGTTTGGTAGCCACTCCTTTAGGATTAATCACACTACTTACCATCTGAATATTTGACTCAGGAAATAATTCTTCCAGTAAGCATCCCAAATGTAAATATTCCTTTTCATCAATTGTGACAATAAGAACGGAACTCTTTGGATTGAGCAATTTTTTTGCAAGTAGCAAACGACTTTCCATCATAGCGAGCCATTTGCTATGACGATAACCATCATTTTCATCCACATAGTTGTTGTTGTATTTCCAATCAGTTGCGCCACTATTATATGGAGGGTCAATATATATACAATCCACCATACCAGGATAAAGATAAGCAAGAAGCTGAAGAGCATGATAGTTATCTGCCTCTATAAGAGTATGCCACAAATCACTATCAGGTGCATTTTGAACCGAGTCAACAAACTTTAAACAAGGATAAATAGGCTCGCCATTTTTGGCCACACAAATAAGCTCAGAAATATCAAAAGTCTGTTCCTCATTCGTAACAGTATGTACACAAGTAGCCTTTCCCTTGTTTATTTTCATTACCATCCAAAGAATATCCTCTGAGAGCTTCTTGTCATCATCTGACTTGCAAATCACTTTACATCCACGACTAATAGGATAGTCATAGAGTAAAGTCATTTCTGGTATATGGTTCTCAAATACAAGACCAAATTTCTTTTGTTTAGTCAAATCCTTTACCTCCTTCTCTATTCGAATACGAAGTTCAGGATCCTGAATTCGAGCAATCAAGTCATTTATCGCAGCCATATTATTTATCTTTTTCGGTATCGTTTAAAAGTTCTTTGACATTAACATCAAGCATCTTGGCAATTTTATCCAAAGTTTGCAAATCTGGCTGTGTTGTATTACTACACCATTTGCTAACAGTACATGTTGACTTCCCTAATTGATCTGCCAACCACTTACCGCTCTTCTCTTTTTCGACGAGCACTACTTTTAAGCGATTTAACTTAGCCATAGTTCTTGACTTCGTTTAATTTTGACGCAAAGTTATATAAATTTATTGGATTACGAGCAGAAACATTGTGAAAACCGTTGTTATTTTACGATTTTATATAAATCTGGCACGGAATCGGGTAAATTGGAACAAATCTATCAAATTAACTAGAGTAAGTCTATGAGTTGATTCTATACTTTTTTCTTTGTCATTGCTTGACCGCTCTGTCATATCTTGGGCGGAAATATGCATTTTTTTTTGCATTTTCCGCCCGTATTCAATGATTAAATCCCTGTGCTATTGATTATTTTCAAAAGCTAATAATAAGTCATAAGTACGTGACCTTTGAATTATTACTTAATATTCAAAGGTATATAAGATGATGAAAGCAATATAAATGCTACTTTTGAGGTCTTATTTCGGGCGGAAACATTAAAAAATCTCAAGTTTCCGCCCGAAATATTTTTGATTCCAATTATTATTTGTATCTTTGTAACAGCAAATTAGGCATGATGTGAATTTTTCTATCATTCCTGCCTAGATATAATAACTTGAGTTGAAGCAGATGGAAAAGATTATTGGAAGAGAAGCGGAATTTGGTAAACTCACTGACTATATGGAGTCGGGGAAGAGTGAATTTATTGCATTGTATGGTCGCCGCCGTGTAGGCAAGACCTTTCTAATCCGAAGTTTCTTTAAGGATCGGTTTGACTTTTATGCTACTGGGGTCATTGACGGTTCGCGCGAAACGGAAATGGAGGCCTTCCACAATGCGTTGGTGCGATATGGTCACAAAGGAAATAAGGCAACTTCGTGGATTGAGGCTTTTACTCAACTTGCAGAGTTGTTAGAACGCAAGAACAGGAATCGCAAACGTCGGTTGGTCGTGTTCATAGACGAACTGCCGTGTTTTGACACTCATCGCTCAGGATTTCTGCAAGCATTAGACTTGTTCTGGAATAGCCGTGCGTCATGGATTGACAACATATATTTTGTTGTATGCGGCTCTGCTACATCATGGATGATGCGTAATATTGTTAATAATAAAGCAGGACTCCATAAACGTGCTACTCACACCATGCATCTCCGTCCGTTCTCTCTTGGGCAAACAGAAGAATATCTCAAAAGCAGAAAATTCCGCTGGCCAAGAATTGCAGTGTTGCAAGCGTACATGGTCCTTGGTGGTGTTCCTTATTATTTGAGTTTGCTTGACCCAAAGAAGAATGTTCCAGACAACATAGATACGCTTTTCTTTTCCGCTGAGCCAGAATTGGAAAATGAATATCAAAGGCTCTTCAACTCTTTGTTTAAGAATGCTGAGTCTTACATGGAAATTGTTCGCTTGCTCAGTACACATCGTGACGGATACACTCGAACAGAAATAGCAAATGAATTGAAGATTCCAGATAATGGTCATCTTAGTGATATGTTGGACGACCTGGAACATTGTGACTTTGTACGCAGATACAACAATGGCACATTACAAAAAAATGGCATCTATCAGCTGGTAGATTTCTTTTCTCTATTCCACTATCGATTTGGCACTCGCAGAGTGACAGATGAACATTTTTGGCGCAACACACTCGGTACTCCAGAGCAAAACAATTGGTATGGACTGACTTTTGAACGTGTATGTCTGTGGCATGTAAGGCAGATTGTACATGGTTTACGTCTTGATGCTATTAGGCATGAATACTATGCATGGCGCAGTCAGAAAAGCCAACCTGCCGTTCAGATTGACTTGGTTATAGATCGTGCTGATGGTATCGTAACCATCTGTGAAATGAAATACTCCAAGGACGATTATACTCTTGATGAGAAAGAGTATAGAAACATTGTCCGTCGAATGGAAACCTTCCAGAAGGAGACAGGGCATAAAGGTGGTGTGCAAGTAAGCCTTGTTACAACGTACGGACTCCATGAGAATATGTATTCAGAAATATCACCGATACCGATTACCATGGAGGAACTGTTTATATATGAATAGTATTTATAATATATCTACAAATAATGCGTGTAGATTTTTAAAGTTTTCTTAATAACAAATTATTATGGCTATCAATGACTATTTCAAGATGCAACGTGTTATAAATGGTTTAGATCTGAGTAGACCTGTTTATAAATATATACCGTTGAAGTATGTAATTACCATGCTTAAGACCCAAAAACTATATGTGGGAAAAGTGAAAAAATGGGAAGATACGTATGAAAATTTCCTGTTAAAACAGGACTTCGTGTATGATAACAGACATTTGAGTGCAGACAATTTGATGGATCAAATATATGGTCAGTGTTGGACTTTACTAAGTGAATCTGATGCAATGTGGAGAATTTATTCAAACCTCAGTAAAATGAATGATATTGCCATTAGAATAAAAACAACTGCCCAAAGACTATTTGATGCTGTATATACTTCAGATGATTGTATGGCAACAACATCTATTGGTTCAGTAGAATATGTTTATAAAAAAGAAATTTTGCAGTGGATAAAAGAACTACATATGCATACAGCTCAGGATATCGGTAATAATATTGTTCCATCGTTATATAAAAAACGTAAGCCTTTCTCACATGAAAGTGAAGTTCGTATTATTATCATGCATGATCAAGACATGGGAGAAGGCTTATCTTATGATATAACACCAGCGACGATGTTTGACGATTTTGTCATTGACCCAAGACTAGATACTAGTACAGTCAATAAGATTGCTAAAAAACTTATTAATCTTGGTATAAATGTGAACAAAATTAAACAATCTCAACTTTATACTTTTACACCATCATTAATCAAATTGTAGTCTAAAAAGGGTTAATAACATTAAATATTCATCTTCTGTATTCAATTGTTGGATTAAGTAAAAACCGTGTTATTATTTTTATTGTTTTATCAAAATATTTTGTTTAATCACACCAGCTCTGGTTCTACTTTTATAAACTTATCGCCATCATATATGCTTATATGGAAAGATTTTGTTCCTACTATAATCATAAGCAAAAATGGCACCACAAGTGACGCTGTTTGATAATTGTCTTTAATAGAGCTATAGTCGATTGCCGATGGTGTGGGATTATCTTCAGGATGGGTATGCCACTCTCCAATATAGAAACGCGTATGCTCGGACTGATTGTAGTCTTTTTCAATAAATTGATTCGCCATCGCAGCATCTCGCTCACAGCCACAACGGGTGTGGCTTCTAACACATGGTGGCGAAATCTTACTTATTCTATAGTAGTTATGACCAACCTGTGACCCCATCAGTACTCCACAAAGCTCATTGCCTTCACACTGAGCATTGCTTATCAATTCATTGACTACTTCTTGTTTTATTTCGAAGTGATAATCGTCAACATTTACACTGGCAGTTCTTGCAAAGTATTTTTTGACACCCCCAACGATGACACAAGGTTTACGCCTTTTTCCATTGCTATATTTGTGTTTCCTACCCATCGGTAACATTTTGATTCTGACGGCTTTTCTAATAATTTGTCTATAATATGGAACATTGAAGAGAGAAACATGGACACATCATTGGCAGAATACAGCGAATAACTGCCGTTGCACCCAGCATCATGCTTCGTAAGTCTCTCTCCATCTTCATATTCTTCTCGCTTTACCATGCAATAACTCATAAAGTTGTCATTGGCTTTTTCTCTCAATCGCTTAACAGACTCTTCATCTTCTGGATTAACATATATCATGATGCCAGATATTCCGTAAGGTTCCAGCCAAAGTATAAAAGCTGGTTTTCTTATATTTCCTTCAGCCATTTGGCTAAACAGCCATTTCTCTGACATAATATCGCCAGTACAAACAAATATAGCACTGGCTTTGTTGATTTCTTCTTCCTTCAGTTCCTGTAGGTTCTTTAGTAATGCTTGTACTTTCCTATCTGGTCTGTATTGCTGTAGGTGGCGTGCAACGGCATGCGACTTGTACTGGCCAATGTACTCAAAGCCGAGTAGATGGCGTCCAATATTATCAACTGTTAGCCAATCTCTGTCTGTCAGGGCAAATGTAGCATTATTGTAACCGTTAAGAAAGTAGCATAGGTTACTGCCTATGCTGCCAAGCCCGGCTACAATAAAACGCTTCTCCATCATTATTCCTCCAGCAGTCCGTTCGGCAATACGTTGACTAGAATATACCGAAGCATATAGCCTGTCAAGTTTCTTATTTTTGTTTTCAAAAGATGTCAGTACCTTAAATGATGTCAGTGTTCCTTTCCGATAGCCGTTTCTGTTCACTTTCAAGTCGTGTATACAGATACCACCTATGGCATAATTTAATCCTATTGGAAAGAGTACATTCACATTCTTAACGTGGTTGAGGTATTTTTTGAATGTCTTTCGGTCTTCATCATCACTTATCCTATCTATCATTTCTTGGCCCGTCATGCAAAATGGAGGCACATCGGGTATTTGTAAAGACGCAATATATAGAACAGAAATGTCTTTTGTATTATGATGCAGCTTGAGACTTGCTAATGTCTTATCGTCCTCATCAAATGCAACAACATTCTTTACATACTTACTGCCATCATTTATTTTTCATATAATGACATCAACGGATTCTTTACTTTCCATTTAATAAAGGTTAAATATATTAAGTCTTCGTCTTTTTCATTCTTCATTAAATCCACGCAATCATTTTTCTGCCGTTTTAATCAAAACGAATTGGTACACAATAAGTTGCAAATACTGCAATTAAAAAGGAGGCGTAGCCTATTTCTTTTCTTATGGGTTACGCCTCCGTTGCGGGTATAATATATTTGTTGCAGCCTATTTCAGCTGTTTCAGTCGCTGAAGGAGGTAGGCGCGCACGTCTTTCCAGTGGTAATACGGTGCCTTGTCAGTGGTGACGGGCAGGGTAGCCTCGTTCTCGTTGAGGAGCACCTTGACGAGGATGTCGGCCTTGCTGAGGTCCGTGGCGGTGTTGGGTTTGTAGAAGATCAGCTGCACGTTGCAGGCCATGGGGTAGATGTCGTAGTTGTTCCATCCGCGGTCGTCGAGTTGCTCAAGGTCGTCGATGGTCTCGCCGTAGTGGTTGAGGTTGAGCAGACACACCAGCGGCATGACATCCGACTCATGGGCAAAGCGCATGGTAGCTCCCGGATGCTGGAGGAGCAGGCAGCTGTCCGCCGTAGCGATGATGTTGTTCAGCAGGTTGGCCTGTGTCAGCAGTCCATAGCTGCGGGCCTGGCGCGAAGGGCCGTAGTACATATACCACATAGCGTTTTTGCGCTGCCAAGAGTCATAGAGCTCTTTGTCGGTGAAGATCGGCCAGAGGCTGAACTTATGTCTGAGCTCCGTGCTTTGGATGTTGGCAGCGAGGTCGAAGAGCCGCTCACCGAGTTTGTTGCCGTTGATAGCGTGTGCGTAGGCAGTGTCGTTGAAGAGCAGTCCCATCAGATGGCTGTAGTCTTCGTGCTGTTTGTTGAAGTCAGCGAGTGCCTGCCGAGCCTCCGGCGTGTTGCGCAGCTTGTTGTATTTGCCGTGCTCATCGTTCATGTAGTACATGTCGTGTGCGCTGGCATCGCTGGTGATGACGAGCCGCGGGTTGAGACGTGCCAGTTCCATGAGTTCATTCTCCATGGAGAGGATGCATCGGATGACGACGGTAGAGCGGGCATCGACATGCACGTTGCCGTTGAAGACCTGCGGGAAGCGCATATACATACGGTGGGCGATGCCGCGGTGTTGTTCCGCGCCTAAGGGAGTGAGCTCGCCCAAGCGTCCCTGCGCCTCGGCGGCAAGCATTCTGACCTTGTTCAGCACGTCGTGGCCGCGTGGTGAGAGCTTGCCAAGACTGTCGGCTTTGGCAAGGATGTCCACCGCGTCGCTGTATTGAGCCGGGTTGATGAGATAGCGGGAACCGTGGCGGCCGTAGTGGCTGATATAATAAGGAGAGTAGCCTTCCGGAGCCTTGGTAAGTTTCGCTTTGGGGCCGGGATAGGCCAGATAGTTACTTGCCGCGAGATTGCGGTCGGCTTTGATTTCCTCCTTTGCCTTTTGTGCCATGGCCGGCATGGTGAGCACGAGCAGCATGGCAATGAAAATCTTTCTCATCTGCATATTATATGATTTCATTTTAGCTCTATTCTACATTTACAATTCAACACTCAACACTGAACACTGAACATTGCATCCGTTCATCATTCGACACTCATCATTCGCTAACCGGGTACGGGATCTCGAACTCTTTCTGCACCTCCATGGTAGCCTTGTTGAGCTCGATCTCGTTGAGCAGGAAACTGTGTGGATAGATGATGGTGAACGTATAAGGATTGATGACGTTGAAGAGATCCTCCTTGTTCGAAACGGCGAGGATATTCATCAGCTCATCGTCTGATGTTGTCATGTTCTGGTCTGTCTTCATCAGTTTCATGGCTCCCGTCTTCACGTCGACCTGGTAGAGTCGTGTGGCAGACTGACGGAGCGGCATCTCCACGATGTAGGCGAAGGGCAGGTTCCGTTTCTTTGCCTGTTTGATGAGCAGTTTCAACATGTCTTTCTCCGGTGTGGTCGATGTAGCCTGCACCTGCATGGTGTTGAAGCCCGTGCCGATGCTTGGCTTGTCGGGATCGTTGAAGAAACGTGCACTGCCCGTGGTGGCGGGAGCGAACAGCGTAGGTGCGGCACCGTTGAGTTTCGCCTTCAGCACGCCGTGGTCGATAAGAATCTGCTGTGGAGCCGGTGTCACGCCGTCGGCATCTGCCGTCGTGTGGCCATAGACCGGCTGATCCTCGTAGGTCTTCAGGTCGTTGCGGTTGACGATAGAGATCATGTTGCTGATGAAGGGCTCACCGATCTTCTGTCCGATGTCGTCGCCATCTTCTTCGTAGGAAGGCTCTGAGATCAGTCGGTTGTCGACGAGAGAGTTCATGGCGGCACCGTCGACATAGAGGGCCGGACCCTTGTAGTATTTCGGCATGGTGGGAGCTTGGCACAGCGTCATGCAGCTGTCGGCAAAGGCGCGCACCTGAGCCTCCAGCACGTCGTCGGCAGGAATCTCAGCTGTACTCTCGTAGGCGAAGGTGTAGTCATCGCTTTGCTCCACCTGGTCGGCATCGCGGAAGTAGGCTTCGGCAGTGATGATGACACGGTGATGGGGCTGCTTGATCTTCACGTTTTCAGATGTCAGGCGGTAAGAGACCATCTGCTCTCCGCTGATCTTCACCGAGGTGTGATAGAGCTTGGGATAGTGCTCAAAGACGGCAGAGAGGCGCTTGGCGGTCTGCTCCAACCTTGGCATGTCGATGTCGAAGCCGGAGGTGTCGTCGACGATCTGCGTGGACGGCTTCATCGGTTGCAGGTTGGGGAGCTTTGACAGATCGAGCGAAGGCGGATTCTGTTTCAGGTAGGACATCTTCTGTGCCTGCAATACCACAGCCTGCTTATAGGCGGCGTCGTTGAGTTGCCAGAAGGAGCGGCGGATGTCGTTGTAGTCGACTTGTTCGCCATTGTTGAGTCCGAGCACGTTCTCTTGTCCCGGCAGTTCGTTGGTACTCTTATAGTTGCCGAGAAGCAGATGGGTGGACAGATAGGTGTGCCACGGTGTCTGGTCGCTCAAGGAGATGCCACCCAATTCGCCGGTGATGTCGAAACCACGTGAGCGTGTAGCCATCATGTCGAGATAAAACGGCTTGGGCGATCCTTCGAGTTGCAGGCTGTCCATCGACCGTTTCATGTCGTCGCTCATGGCGGTGAAGATCACGTTGTCGACATCCTTGCCGATAGCATTGGTGAGCGGTTGGTACTCATTATTATATATAGGTGCCTGGAGGATCGGCGGTACGAAGTCGGTCTTCTGTGCACGTTGGGTCTCTATCTGACTGACAAAGACGGCGGGGGCGCAGGCTGTCACGGGCACCCAACCCGACTCAGCGCCACAGCTGCCGGTGAACACGGCGGGACGGTCGCCTGCTGCCTGAATATGGGAGAACATCGAGAGCGGTGTGCCGATGAGGCTCACACCACGCACGAGCTCGTCGGGCTTGCCGTTGACAAAGACACGGTAGACCTCCACGGGCGTGACGTTGAACGAGTTGATGCTTCCGCCTTCGCCCGTCATCGTGTAGCCGCTCGTCACCGTACGGAAGAAATAGCCGTAGGGCTTGCCCTGCCGCTTGGCCTCGCGGATGAGCATGTCGCGCAGCTGGGCATCTGTATAGGACTTGGTGGTCTCCACGATCAGGTTGGACTGTCGGCTGACGGGATCGCTTTTCAGGTCAGCGCGGCCGTGTCCGTTGCTCTCGGGGAAGCCGTCGATGGGCTTGCGGCTCATGAGGAAGGAGCGCAGCACGCCGTTTACGACATTGTCGACGCGACGGGCTTTCACGCCTTCGTCGTCGTAGCGGTAGCTGCCGTTCATGTCCACGCCGGCATAGTGGCGCAGCGTAGGATCGCAATAGACGTTGAAGGTGGTGGGCAGCACTTGCTTGCCGACCATATTCTTAAAGGTCTCGCCGCCTTTCTTGAGGCGGTGGCCTTCGAGACGGTGACCGAAGATCTCATGGAAGAAGACGCCGGCAGCCGGACCCGAGAGGATGGCCGGACCGGTATAGGGGTTGGCGACGGGAGCAGCCTTCAGGGCTTGTACACGTTTGAGCAGGTCTTGTGCTGCGGCGACGAGACGCTCCTCAGAGGGCAGCGAGTCGGGGTTGAAGGCAAAGAAGTCCTGCAACACAGGCAGCATCATGCCGTCGTCGGCCATGGCCTGGGCGATGATGATGACACGCGCCGTGCGCCGGTTCTGCACCACCTCGGTGCCGTCGGTGTTGACGAGATAGGAGCGGTTGACCTCATAGATCAGTGCCGCTGTGCCGTTCTGAAGGGTTGGATCAGCCTTGAACACGGCACTCACGGTGTTGAGCCGTTTGACCCATTGCTGGTCGTCGAGCTTGACAGCGGCGGCGTTGAGCGGCTCTTCGTAGAATTGCTCCGCCGGGGCTTTGGAGAAGCAAGGTGCCTTGTCCTCGTCGGCGGCCGACGTGGCGGCCTTGCTCTTGGCGTCCTCATAGGCCTCTACAGCACCGTCGTAAGCGGCCATCGTGGCTTGCCAGAAGTTGGTGGTGATGCCGTCGGTGGCATTGTCGTCAAAGGGCAGTGTCGCTCCTTGCTGGCGTCCGCCACTATTGTCGTTCTTGTAGTTGTCAAGTGCCATGGAACCCACGCGCACCTGCGGGATAAACGAGCGCACGTGGCTGTCGTTGTTGCCGTTGAGCACGCCAAAGGTACTGGTGATCGTGCGCGTGTCGTTGTCCTCGACACGATAGCTCATGAAATAGGGCTTCACCGTCTGCTTCTGCAGTTGGGAGAAGTTGTATTTCAGCCGGTCACGGAGCAGCGTGAGCAACTTGTCGTGTTGTTGGGCGGAGGCTGTCAGCGGATAGAAGCAGAGCAACAGCAGTGCCCTGACTAAATGTCGGCAGACGGTTGCCTTGTTGAAAAGAAGGTGTTGCTTCATGGTGATTTGGTTTTATTTATGGCAAACTTACATAAAATATTTGGAATATCCGCCGTTTGTAGCGATAAAATGCGAATATTCGTCTTTTATGCCAATGTGAGTATCCTGCAATTGTTGATAAAACTGACATTTTTCCGCCTGCGAGAATCGATTTTTTTCGACGAAGACATATCTTGCTCTGATTTTTGCGAAAATACGTATATTTTTGTAAGTCGTTAGCAGCCAGCGGATTATAAACGTGCAGCTTTTGTAATGCGGCAAAAATACCTCGCTCTCGCAAAATTCTCTAGAGAATTTGCTGTCATCTCAGTTGTTTGACTTGGTCATCTCGGTTGTTTGACCCGGTCATCTCAGTTGTTTGACCCGGTCATCTCAGTTATTTGACAACATCAAAACAGTGTTTTGACTTCATGAGACAGCAAAAAAGTACGACTCATCCCTCTTTTTTCTTATTTTCGGGGCTCCCTGCTCTCTAGATTGCAGCTCCGCGGTGATGCAGTTTTGTAAAAATTCATCCTTTAAGAAAAGATGACTTCCTGTGAAACACGTGTAACTATTCTCCGAATACAGGCCGAAAGGTCGAAAAAAAGGATCGTGCAGCAAAAGTCTACTTCTAACGAAGATCTACTTAATAACTTGTCCAGCGGTAGTGGCATCCTCCGCCGTAGGGACGGGGTTTATCCCCGTCCTAACCTTGCAAAAGATATACAAACATGTGGCACGGGGGTGGAATGATTACCGTCAAGAGGGTTAGGGCGGGGATAACCCCGCAAAAAAATATAAAAGACATGCGGCACCGTTAGCAGGGTAATACTACCAAAACGAAGAGGACGCCAATCGCCGAAATGAATTCGCTTCTATATGACTAACCCAGTTATATCAACAACTTGTTATCGCAAAAGGACGATATGGCAGCTGAATAGTTACTTTGCGTCCTGATTTCAATTATAAGTGCCATCAATAAGCATCCGCAGAATGGCATAGACACATGCTTGTTCGGCATGGGCTTGCCACATCTGTGACAAAACACAGAGATGATAACATGAAAAGCCGTTTTGACTTTGCAACGGACCTGGTATTGCAAGAATAAAGAAGAGGGGGTGTCAACGCAGCGTTGACACCCCCTCTTGTAGGGTCATGCGGCTTAGCCCGTGTTGCGGGCTGCCGTTACTTGGTTTCAATCTCTTCCTTCATGTCGAGATACTCACCCTTTGCGTCATAGAACTCATATTGCAGGAAGGCAAGTTTCTGGGAAGGAATGATGTGCACACCGAATCCGTATTTCATCTGCCACTTGCGTTTGAGGCTCATGATGCCCTGATTGATGTAGGCAGCGACATAGGGATGAACGTGGAGATAGAACTTCTTGATGCCTATCTTGTTGACCAGGCGGTCGATTTTCCCTTCGAGCTGGTCGGTGAAGAGAATGCTTGACTTGATCTTTCCGGTACCGTTGCAGGTGGGACACGTCTCTTCCACGTTGACGTCCATTGCCGGACGCACGCGCTGACGGGTGATCTGCATCAGTCCGAATTTGCTCAGTGGCAGAATGTTGTGGCGGGCGCGGTCCTTCTGCATGTTCTTGCACATGCGCTCATAGAGCAGTTGCCGGTCCTCAGCCAGGTTCATGTCGATGAAGTCGACCACGATGATTCCTCCCATATCACGCAGTCGGAGTTGGCGCGCCAACTCGTCGGCAGCTCCGAGGTTGGTGTCGAGAGCCGTGCCTTCCTGGCCTTTTTCGTTCTTTGATCTGTTGCCACTGTTGACATCCACAACGTGCATGGCTTCGGTGTGCTCAATGATGAGGTAAGCACCGTGGGCATAGTTCACGGTCTTGCCGAAGCTGGCTTTAATCTGTTTGGTGACGTTGAAATTGTCGAAGATGGGCACCTTTCCGGTATAGCGCTTGACGATACCTGCCTTTTCAGGGGCGATGAGTGCCACATAATCCTTCACTTCATGGAACACGTTGTCGTCGTTGACAAAAATATTCTCGTAGCTGGGGTTGAACAAATCGCGCAGCAAGGCAACGGCCCTGCTGGTCTCTTCATAGACGAGTTGCGGGCGCTGCTGGGTCTTTTGCACCTTGGTGATGGCATCCATCCATCGCTTGTACAGGATCTTCAGCTCGCCGTCGAGCTCGGCTACGCGCTTGCCTTCAGCTACGGTTCTGACGATGACACCGCAGTTCTTGGGTTTGATGCTGTGGATGAGTTGCTTGAGTCTTGCTCTTTCTTCACCGCTTTTGATCTTGGAGGATACAGAGACCTTGTCGCCAAAGGGCAGCAAGACGAGATAGCGGCCGGCAAAGCTCAGCTCGCCCGTCAGGCGCGGACCCTTGGTGGAGATAGGCTCCTTGACAATCTGCACGAGCACTTCCTGTCCCTGTTTGAGCGTCTGCTGCACGCTGCCGTCCTTTTGTAGGTCGGGCAGGCGCGTGGCTTTGTCAAAGGGGAAGAGGCGCCGGCGGTCGCTCTGTATCTGCTTGAGATACTTAGCGTAGGAATTAAACTGACTACCTAAGTCAAGATAATGCAAGAAAGCGTCACGCTCATACCCTACGTCGACAAAACTGGCGTTGAGGCCCGGCATGAGCTTCTTCACCTTTGCGACGTAGATGTTGCCCACAGAGAAGTTGGCCGAGCGGGGCTCGTTCTGGTATTCTACCAGTCGTTTGTCCTCGAGCAGGGCGATGGAGATCTCTTTTGGCTTGACGTCAATGATTACTTCGCTTGTCATCTCTTGGTGTTTTAGTAGGGTTAAAAAGCAAGGGGCACACCACGAAAGGCGTGCCCCCTCTCAAGAACAGTCGCCTGAGCTTACTTGCTCTTGTGGCGGTTCTTACGTAATCTCTTTTTACGCTTATGCGTAGCCATCTTGTGGCCTTTCTTCTTTTTTCCGTTTGGCATGGTAAAATGTTTTAAAAGTTGTGTATAATACAGTTTTGTTTGTCTTTCTCAGTGTAGTGTGATGGGCTTACTCGCCTTTCATCTCTTCTACGAAAGCCTTGGCGGGCTTGAAGCTCGGCAGGTCGTGGGCGGCAATGGTGATCGTGGTGTTCTTGCCAATGTCGCGGGCTGTCTTGGCAGCGCGATGCTTGATGATGAAGCTGCCGAAACCGCGGAGATATACGTTCTCTTTCTTGTCGAGCATGCAACGCTTTACGCACTCCATGAAGCTCTCCACTACTGCGGCCACTTCTTTCTTTTGCAATCCTGTCTGCTCAGTAATCTCACTGATGATATCTGCTTTTGTCATGGTGTTGATATACTTTTCTTTTATTATATGAATGTCAACGTGTTAGCCCTTTTTCTTAGGGTATGCAAAGTTACAAGTTTTTCGTGTGATACGGAAATTTATTGCAATGTTTTTTTCTTCTTGCGGCGTTTTTGTGCGCTTGAAGTGTTTCATTTTCAAACGTTTAACACTCTTTAATCACACTTGCTCCTTGTGCTTTGCCTTTTGCCGGTTGTAATTAGGAGCCTCACCCCCTTCACTAGCCTCACCCCCTTCCCCCTCTCCAAAGGAGAGGGGAGTAATTACCTTCAAGGGTATTAAGAGGGTATTGCAATTCCCTCCCCTTGGGGAGGGTTAGGGAAGGGCTCCATTCCTTAATGCTTCTTGCCATACTCCGGCTCGATCTTGCGGCGAACGAGCATGGTCATCACCACAGTGGCGAGGCAGCAGGCCATCACCATCCAGAAAAAGTCGCGGTAGCCGATGGCCTCCTCGATGTAGCCGGCAACGAGACCGGGGAGCATCATGCTCAGGGCCATGAACGCTGTGCAGATGGCGTAGTGGGCGGTGACATACTTGCCTTCGGAGAAGTGCATCATGTAGAGCATGTAGGCTGTGAAGCCGAAGCCGTAGCCAAACTGCTCTACGGCGACGCACGTGCTGATGACTACAAGGTCGTGGGGCAGGCAGATGCTCAGATAGACAAATGTGGCGCAGGGCAGTGTCATGCTGGCGGCCATGGGCCATAAGGCTTTCTTCAGTCCCCAGCGCGAGGCTGCGATACCGCCGATGATGCCGCCTACGGTGAGCGCGATGACGCCGATGGTGCCATAGACGATGCCTACGGTGTCGGTGTCGAGGGCTAAACCGCCCGTCGCCGTCGTGCCGAGCAGAAAGGGATTGACCATCTTCAGCAGGAAGGCCTCGGGCAGACGGTAGAGCAACATGAACACGATGGCAAGCCATACACCGGGCTTGTGGAAGTAGGTGTAGAAAGTATGACCGAACTCACTCAGCACTTCTCCGAAGGTCTGTGGCTTGCCATCTGCCGTGCGCTGCGCGTCTCTCCCCGGCTTGGGAAGCGCAAAGGTGTGGTAGAGGGAGATGGCGGTGAACAGTGCGGCGGTGATGCCCATGGTCACTTGCCATGACAGGGGGATGTTGCCGCTACTCTTTTCCAGGCTTCCGGCGATGTACACGAGGACTCCTTGACCGAAGATCGACGAGAGCCGATAGAACGTGGAGCGGATGCCAACAAAGAAACTCTGCTTGTCCTCGCTCAGCGCGAGCATGTAGAAACCGTCGGCCGCTATGTCGTGCGTGGCAGAGGCGAAAGCGGTGATGATGAAGAGCAACAGCGTGATGGTGAACAGGTTGATGGGCGTGTGCCCTGAGGCGATGACAGCTGCAGAGGGGTGGGGGATGGTCAGCGTCAGCAGAACGAATGCGGCACTCATCAGTAGCTGCATGGCAAGAATCCACCACCGCTTGGTCTTGATGATGTCGACAAACGGGCTCCACAGGGGCTTGATGGTCCACGGCAGATAGAGCAGACTGGTGAAGAGTGCCATCTCGCCGTTGGGCACGCCCATCTTGGTGAACATCGTCACGCTGATGTTGTTCACGATGAAATAGGGTATGCCTTCAGCGAAGTAGAGCGTGGGCACCCACCACCAAGGTGATTGTGGGTGCTTCATTCGTCTTTCTCCTGCTTGTTCTGTGCGATGCGTGCCAAGAGCTCCCAGGTACGTATGCGATCCTTATAGGTGTTGTTGCGGTTTTCCTTCTCGATGCTCAGGTCGCCGTCGGAGTTGTCGTCCCAGCGGCGGCAGTCGTAGACGACATCATAGATGCGTCCGATGCGGTAGCGACGGCTGATGGCAAGGCCGAGTGCATAGTCCTCGCCATAGAGCACGTTGGGAAGATTGATGGCACGGGCCACGGGCGTGAAGAAGGCGCGGGGTGCTCCGAGTCCGTTGATACGCAGGGCGTTGTTGCGTCCGTTCTCCAATGTCCACTCGCGATGATCGATGGTTCCGGGTGGCAGCGTGTTGAGATGGATGTCGGTCAGACGGTAGGCACCGATGACCATAGCGCACTGTTGCGGGCGGAAAGCGTCGACGAGCTTTTGCAGACTGTCCGGTCCGGAATAAACATCATCGGAGTCGAGCTGTACGATGAAACGTCCGCAGAGCGGATGGTGCAGTGCCATGTTCCATGCTCCACCCACGCCAATGTCGTTGCGGTCGGGTACGATATGCACGAGACGGTCGTCGTCGATGGCGTCGATAGCCTCTGTAGTACCGTCGGTGGAGTGACATTCGGGTCCGTTCTCCACGACGAACACATTATATTTAAAGGTGGTCTGCTGGCTGAGCGCACTCTTCAGCGCGTCGCGGATTGTGCGGATGCGGTTGCGTACGGGAATCATGATGCTTGCCTCTACTGGGAAGTCGCCCTCGTCGAGGTTGACATCGTGGAACTGTGGAGCCAAGTAGGCACCCACGGCCTTGAGGTGTTCGGTGCAGGCCTGCTCCATCTCTATCTGTGAGGCTCGGTTCTTCGGGTCGACGTAGTCGAAGAGCTTCTCGCCTGTCTTGCGCGTGTCGAGTTCCACTTCAGAGTAGAGCGGTTCGTTGATATGCTCGATACGGTATTTCTCCGAGAGCTTCAGACGCAGGTCGTAAAAGCCGGCGGCCCGGTAGTCAGCGGTCATGCGGGCGGCAGCGTCCTTCAGTGCGTCGGTGCGGAAGAGCACGACGGAGCCGAAGTTGAAGTCGTCGCGCAGACTGCCCTGCTGGTAGTCGATGACGGGTGCGTCCTTGCGTTTGCCGTCGGCGCTGACCTGATAGTGATCGGCGTAGACCATGCCGGCACCGGTGATGTCGGCAATCTGCACCATACGCTCCAGAGCGAGATAGCCCATGCGTATGTAGCTGTTCTTCAGAAAGACGAGCGTATAGGGGGTACGGGCCTCGTCGGCAATGCGGTGAACTGTCTTGGTGTCGCGGACATCGCCGTCGATGACGGTCACCTCGCCTACGAGGTCGAGGCTGCCGAGAGCCTCCACGTTGCGTTTGGTTTCCTCTTCGATACCTTTGGGCACGAAGCAATTGATGAGGGTATTCATGTTTTACGTTATTTCAGAGTGCTTTGGTACCAGTCATAGAGTTTCTTCACACCGTCCTCGATCTCTACCTTATGGTGCCAGCCGAGGGAGTGGAGTTTGCTCACGTCGATGAGCTTGCGCGGTGTGCCGTTGGGTTTTGTTGTATCCCAGACGATCTCGCCTTCGAAGCCGACGGTGTTCTTCACGAGGCAGGCCAGCGCTTTGATGGTGAGCTCCTTGCCCGTACCCACGTTGATGTGGCAGTTGCGGATCTCGCCAAGAGAAGGGATGGCGCCGCCACGGCCTTCCGAGTTGTTGCGGTTCACCTCACCGTCAGTCTTCACGCCGTAGAACACAGAAGAGTACTTCTCAATGCCGATGATGTCACTGAAGTCTACGTTGAGCAGCACATGTACTGATGCGTCGGCCATGTCCTCACTCCAGAGGAACTCACGCAGCGGAGAGCCGTCGCCCCAAAGCGTCACCTTGTTGTTGTCAATGCCATAGAAGTCGAGAGCTTTCAGAATCCGCTCTTTCGGCTCGTTGCCGTCGACATTCTCTTTGCCTATGAGGTCGGCGAGCTTTGCAGGCGGGTTGATGGGCCGTTTGTTCATGTCCGTGCGGATTGCATCCCAGTTGTCGTCGTGGATGAGCTTGGCCAAATAGATCTTGCGCATCATGGCCGGCATGACGTGGGAGTTCTCCAAGTGGAAGTTGTCGTTGGGGCCATAGAGGTTTGTCGGCATCACGGCGATATAGTTTGTGCCATATTGCAGGTTGTAGCTCTCACACATCTTCAGTCCTGCAATCTTCGCAATGGCATACTCCTCATTGGTGTATTCCAAGGGTGAGGTGAGCAGTGCGTCTTCTTTCATCGGCTGTGGCGCATTCTTAGGATAGATACACGTAGAGCCGAGGAAGAGCAGTTTCTTCACATGATGCTTATAGGCCTGCTCGATGACATTGCACTGCATCTTCATGTTCTGCATGATGAAGTCAGCGCGATAGAGCGAGTTGGCCATGATGCCGCCCACGAAGGCAGCGGCAAGCACCACCGCGTCGGGCTGCTCCTGGTCAAAGAAGTTCTTTACGGCGAGCTGGTCGGTGAGATCCAGCTCTTTGTGTGTGCGGCCAACAAGATTGTTGTATCCGCGTTGTTTCAAGTTGTTCCAGATGGCCGAGCCCACCAAGCCGTGGTGGCCGGCAACAAATATTTTATCCGATTTCTTTAAAGTCATATCACATTGCTCTCTTTGCGTTCTTAGAGCCTTAGCTTGTAAGATTGAAATAAGTTTTCCTCTTCTATTTCACTATACCTTTTTCGAGATATTCTTCGAGGTTGACGCGGACGCGGGCAGCAGCATCGTCGGCAGCTACCTTCTTCATGTCGCTGTCCACCATGAGCTTGACAAGGTCTTCGAAGGATGTGCGGGTAGGATTCCAGTTCAGTTCTGCCTTGGCCTTAGTGGGATCGCCCCAAAGGTTGACCACATCGGTGGGACGGTAGAAGTCCGGTGACACTTCGATGAGCACCTTGCCGGTAGCCTGGTCAATACCCTTCTCGTCAGCACCCTCGCCTTCCCAGCGCAGTTCGATGCCCACGTGATGGAAAGCCAGCGTGGCAAACTCACGTACGGTGTGCTGCTTACCTGTGGCGATGACGAAGTCCTCCGGTGTCTTGTGCTGCAGGATCAGCCACATGCACTCGACATAGTCCTTGGCGTAGCCCCAGTCACGACGGCTGGAGAGGTTGCCGAGATAGAGCTTGTCCTGCTTGCCCTGCTTGATGCGGGCGGCAGCCAGCGTGATCTTACGTGTCACGAAGGTCTCACCGCGACGCTCGCTCTCATGGTTGAAGAGGATGCCGTTGCAGGCGAACATGTTATAAGCATCGCGGTACTCTTTCACGATCCAGAAGCCATACTGCTTGGCCACGGCATAGGGAGAATAGGGATGGAAAGGCGTGTTCTCGTTCTGCGGCACCTCTTCCACCTTGCCATAGAGCTCGGAAGTGGAAGCCTGATAGATGCGGCAGCTGTCCGTGAGACCTAACTGACGCACAGCCTCCAAGATGCGGAGCACACCGACGGCATCCACGTCGGCGGTATACTCCGGAGAGTCGAAGCTTACCTGCACATGGCTCTGTGCGGCGAGGTTATAGATCTCAGTAGGGCGTACCTTGCCGATGACGCCTAGCACACTCATCGAGTCGCTCAAGTCGGCATAGTGAAGATGGAAATGCGGCGCACCCTCAAGGTGGGCGATGCGTGGACGGAAGTCCACGGAAGAGCGGCGGATGACACCATGCACGTCATAACCTTTGTCCAACAGAAACTCGGCAAGATAGGAACCGTCTTGTCCCGTAATGCCTGTGATCAATGCTACTTTTCTTTCCATTTGTTCTGAAGTATGATGCTATATTGAATGTTTGTTGTTATATATATAATAAGGTGTGTCCAACATGCCTATGCATGTTAGAACAGTCACATCTTAGTTTTCCCACAGTTTTATTTGTCGGTGAGCCTGTCGTCTCGAAACAGTCCGAAGAGTTCGGCGTCGATCATGTCGGTGACCTTCCGGAAGTCGGCAGGCGTATCCTCAAAGCTGAGTTTGTCGCCGTCGATGATGATCAGCGGTCCCTGATACGAGGCCACCCAATCCTCATAACGCTTCTGCAGTCCGGCAAGATAGTCGATGCGTATGCTCTTCTCAAACGAGCGGCCACGCTTCTCAATGTGCTTGACGAGCGTGGGGATACTCGAACGGATGTAGATCATCAGTTGTGGAAGCTTGACCAGTGACATCATCAAGTCGAAGAGATCGCTGTAGTTTTGGAAGTCGCGGTCACTCATGTATCCCTGGTCGTGGAGGTTCGGCGCAAAAATGCGTGCATCCTCAAAGATCGTTCTGTCCTGGATGATGGTGTCGTGGCTGTTGGCAATCTCCACGACCTCTTTGAAACGTTTGTTGAGGAAGTAGATCTGAAGGTTGAAAGACCAGCGCTTCATGTCGCCGTAGAAGTCATCGAGATAAGGGTTGTTGTCTACAGGCTCAAAGCGTGGTGTCCAGTGATATTTTTTGGCAAGCATCTTGGTCAGCGTGGTCTTTCCACTTCCGATGTTGCCGGCGATAGCGATATGCATGTTTGAATGATGAGTGTTGTATGTTGAGTGAAGAATGGAGTAAGCCTACAAGGGTCGTGCATCAAGATTACAGCAGAGTGGGGTGGGGTGAGAGCTGTTCGTCAATGCGGCCGATGATATATTCAAAATCTTCGCGACGGTTGACAAAGTCGAGGTTGTCGACATCGATGGTGATGGCGCGCCCGTGATATTGCTCTGTCATGAAGCGATTGTAGCGGTCGTTGAGTTGTTTGAGATAGCTGAGCTGCATGTCCTGCTCGTAGGCACGTCCTCGTTTCTGAATGTTGCCCACGAGATGTGGAACGGAAGCACGTAGGTAGACCATCAGGTCAGGTTCACGCGCCACCATCATCATAGAGTTGAAGAGTCCCATGTATGTTTCGAAGTCACGGTCGCTCATATTTCCCAAGTCGTGGTTGTTGGCGGCGAAGATATACACACCCTCGTAGATGGATCGGTCTTGTACGATGGTGCGCTTGCTGCGGTTGATGGTGAGCAAGTCGCGGAAGCGTTCTTTGAGGAAGAACACTTCCAGGTTGAGTGCCCACCGCCGCATGTCCTTGTAATAGTCTTCGAGGTATGGGTTGTGTGTCACGCTTTCCATTCGTGCGCGCCAGCCGTAGTGCCGTGCGAGCAACTGAGTGAGCGTGGTTTTCCCGCTGCCGATGTTTCCTGCAATGACGATATGCATGAGTTAATGTCTGAGCGCAAGGTTATAGTTATAGTAATTGGCATCGCCGGTGATGTCTTTCACCACTTTGAGGAAGGGAGGGAAGTTGACGCTTTCGGTGTCGGTGATGCCTTTTGTCTCAAGGATGACAAGTCCCTGGAGCTGTCGTTGATAGGTGTCGAGCTCGAAGTATTGTCCTTTCCAGATAAAGCTCTTGCGCTTCTTGTATATCGTGTGGCGATAAGGATCGGCTTGCGAGAGCAGCGACTCGTAGAGAGCGTTGCTTACCTGCCGTTCGGTCTCGACCTGCTGGTTGGGTCCGACAGTTTTCTTCATGGTGTGCACGTTGACGCGCTTGCCGCCGGGCCAGATGCGTCGACGCAGTCTGACCTCGCTGTCCGGGTCAGCCACGAGATACGTCTGCACGATGTCGCTGTCGATGGTCTGTGGCATGTCACCGACAACCTCCACGATGTATTTCCGCTCCTCGGTGATAGGTTGCGGCAATCCGAGCACGGCGGAGATCTCCTTGAGCACGCGGTTGATCTTTGTGTCGAAGTCGACGTGGTTGTTGATAACGCGCAGATGGGGATGACCGCTCCATGCGTTGATGACGCGCTTGTCGACGATGCGAGCCTTTTCCAGTCCTTCCGACCGTTCCTTGTTATTAGCTACTGTGTAGAACTCTTCGGCACCGTCAGCAGCGGAGACGAGGTGAAGCACGGCATCGTAGCGTCCGAGCAGTTCCGGCGTGGAAGTACCTACGCGCCCGGTGATGTCGTTCCACATGTCGGTGTTCATATACGCCGAGATGTCCATGGCACCCCGGTCACAGACGATCACCGCCGGTTCCTTCACCGTCTGGGCAATCTGTATGAACTTGTCTTCCAGCCCGAGTTGCTCCTGCAGCGTAGCGATCTCGCCTTGATAAAAGAATTCGTGATTGGTAGTCAGGTAGTCCATTCCTGCTTGGGCAAACATGGTGGGTACTTCTGGAATGGTGAAGACCTTAAAGCCCAAACTTGAGAAATGGTCGATGACCTTTACAAGAGCTGTCGTTTTGCCTGCACAAGGGCCACCTGTGAGGACAATCTTTTTGAGTTGATAATCCATTTGGAGTTGTATTTCGTGTCGACACTTGGATTCGAACCAAGGACCCCCACCATGTCAAGGTGATACTCTAACCAACTGAGCTATGCCGACAAACGAATATATTTATAATGCAAAACGTCTGCTCTTGTTTTGCGGGTGCAAAGTTACAAAGTTTTTTTGAAACAGACGAAGGATTTGCATCTTTTTTTTCAAATTAATTGTCGCGACCGGTTTTGTCCGGCCGCGACAGTCATTTATGCTTCTACTTTCTTGCAGAACTGCTCTCCGTAGTCGCGGCACTCGTCGATGGCCTTGTTGTCGGGCACCCACAAGCATTTGATGCCGTCGTCGACAACGTCGAATCCTGCTTCCTGCAGATGTTTTGTGATGAGCTTCGGTGCGTCGCCGCTCCAGCCGTAAGAGCCGAAGGCAGCAGCTTTCTTGCCCTTGAACTTCAGTCCGCGTGCCATCTCGAGGATGCCTGCGATGGCAAAGGAGTAGCCGTAGTTGATGGTTGGTGAGCCCACGAGCACCGCTTTAGAGCGGAACATCTGCGTGAGCACGTCGTTCTTGTCCTCTTTGGCTACGTTGTAGAGTTTCACCTCCACCGACGGATCGGCGCGGCGGATGCCTTCGGCGATGGCCTCACCCATGAGTCGTGTGCTCTGCCACATGGTATCGTAGACGATGGTGATCTGATTTTCCTGATATGGTGTCGACCACTTCTGATAGTTCTCGATGATCTGTTGGATGTACTTTGTCCAGATGACGCCATGCGAAGGAGCGATCATCTTGATGGGCAGGTTCATGCCGAGCACCTCCTTCACCTTGCGTGCCACCATCGGGCTGTAGAGGTTGAGGATGTTGGTGTAGTATTTCTCTGCCTCATACATCACGTCGTTGACGTTGGCTGCTGTGTCGAAGAGCGACTCGGTAGCATAATGCTGTCCGAAGGCATCGTTGGAGAACAGAATGTCGTCGCCGGACATATAGGTGAACATCGTGTCGGGCCAGTGGAGCATCGGCGCCTCGATGAAGGTCAGCGTGTGCTTGCCGATGTTGAGCGTGTCGCCCGTCTTGACGTTGACATAGTTCCAGTCCTGATGATAGTGACCACGCAGGATGGCCTCTCCTTTCTTTGTGCAGTAGATGGGCGTGCCGGGGATCTCACGGAGCAGCTCAGGCAGCGCACCGCTATGGTCTATCTCGTTGTGGTTCATCACGATGTAGTCGATGTCCTTCAGGTCGATGACCTCTTTGAGCCGCTTGACAAACTCGCGGTCGTAAGGGCGCCACACCGTATCGATGAGCACATTCTTTTCGTCTTTAATCAAATAGGCATTGTAGCTGGAGCCATGAAAAGTGGACAGCTCGTCGCCATGGAAATGGACCAAGTCCCAGTCCACCTTGCCTACCCATGTGACGTTGTCGGTAATCTTCTTTCCCATATCTGTTGTTATTCCTCTTTCATTCTGTCCTGATTCAAAATGGATGGTGACGGCACCTTGATATTAAGGAGCCGTCATCATCTGCCTGTCTGTCTTGGTATTTACTGTTATTCCTCCACGGGGCTGAAATCTTCCTTGCCTACGCCGCAGGTGGGGCATACCCAGTCCTCGGGCAGATCCTCGAAAGCCGTTCCGGGTTGTATACCATTATCAGGGTCTCCTTTAGCGGGGTCATAGACGTAGCCGCATACATTGCATTCGTACTTTTTCATGTTGTGTTATGTTTTAAATGAATACTTGGCAGCAATGCCAGACAAAGCTGCCATGAAAGTTTTCTTTTCTATGCGCAAAGATACGAAAGATAAATCAGAATCCCATCATAATCGCGAATTATTTCTTAGAGGGTCAATGTTGTTAACATTTTAAGTGTAACCCTGCCACCATTGGTTAACAACTGTTGTTATCGCACACACCAATCACAGAAAAGGTTAAAAGACTCCCCTATAATTTGGAGGTTTGGTAAATTCCACGTATCTTTGCAATGGTTTTAAAATAGACAGATTCGAAAAGGTTTTTAGGTTTTAAGAAAAGGTTTTAGTTATTATTTAGGTAGATTACAAGGTTGTTTAATTCAACAATTCAACAGGTTGTTAGTCAGGGAAAGAAAGATTGATTTTATTTTCAGAGTAACAATCATGCTGGAGTTTGTCTTACGCCGTGAGGCGTGAGCCTACTACCAAGCACGATTTTTTTTGTTTTATATCTCACCTCTTCTTAAGCTTACATTCCTCTCCATAGTTTTTCCAAAACACCATCACGCTTACAGCAAGTCCGGTCATGTTCTTGTTCCATGCCTCTTACCCGATAGAGCAGATGATCGTTTCGTGCTGGCAATATCGTGTCAGCTTGAGGGCATTTACAGAATAGGGGCTGGTACAACAAAGGCGCTTAAATTTCGGGGGAATGACTATTCCCGGCCAATTAAATTTCGGGGGGATGACGATTTTGACCCTTTAGAATTTTGGGGGAGCCACAAAATTTAGTATATTCTCACTTGAGAATCAACTGATGTACAAAAGATTATGGAAGGTCATTCGGCTATAGGTCACATGCCTCCTTGGATGCTTTCTGCAAGAAATTCTCGAGCCGAGTCAAAGATCCCATCCTCGTGTACACAAAGGATCTGGGCAAGGATGGCGACACGATCCTGCTTCCCGTCTATATGGTACCCTTCTTATAACGATTGGCTGTCTTTTATCAATATTTAGAACGGATATCCGATGGCGAAGTGGAGGCTTTGGCTGTCACGGAACGAGCCGACGTTGTAGAAGCCGCTCTTGTAGGGTACATGCAGTCCTACGCCCCAGTCCACGCGGATGACCAAGAAGTCCATGTCGTAGCGCAGACCGACGCCCGTGCCGAGCGCTATCTCCTTGAGGAGGTTCTTCGGTTCGAAATGTCCGCCGCTGCGGTCGTCCTTGTGCAGCGACCACACGTTGCCTGCATCAAGAAACATCGCACCATAGAGGTTGCCGAACAGCCGCGGACGGTATTCCAGGTTGCCCAACAGCTTCAAGTCGCCCGTCTGGTCGAGATAGTTATTCGTTGCCGACTCAGCGTTGTGGTAGCTTCCCGGTCCTATGCTGCGCACGGTGAAGGCACGGATGCTGTTGGCACCGCCAACATAAAACTGCTCGCTGTAGGGCGCCTCGCCCGAGTTGCCGTAAGCCCACAGCATACCCAAGTCGCCGTGCGCCACGAGACTGCTGTGCTCCGTCAGTTGCCACGTCTTGACCAGTTCAGTTTCCAATTTGAAGAACTGGGCATAGGGATTCTTAAACAGCTCTTTGTTTTTCTGGCTCCATTTGTTTCCTGCCGCCATCTCGCCCAATGACAGGATGTTGCCGCTTTCGCTGACCGTTGTCTGCCACCACAGCGGATTGCGGAATGTCTTCGGACTCGTGTAGGTATAGACATACTGCATCTTCGGGATGAACTGGTCGCGCATGGTGTAGGCCAGATAAGGATTGGCAGTGAGCACGGAGTCGAAGGCCGCCGTGCGCCGCTTCATATATTCATACGAGAACGACAGTGGGGTGAACTGATGTTTGCTCGTCGGTGAGGTCTGTAGGTCGTAGGTCCACTCTCCCGACACGATGCGTCGCTTGAAGAATCCGGCACGGTTGAGGATGTCGGTAGAGAACTTCAGCGTTGTGGACGGCGTGGAGAAAAAGCCGATGCGGCGAAAATGGTTGATGAGTTTCTTGCGGAAAAACGATGCGTAGGGGACGACTAGACGCGGCAGTTGCAGTGAGGCATCGATGCCATACTCATAGCTGTTGAACTTCGACGAGCTGCCTTCGCCGTGGTGTGCCGTCTGCCATTCATAGTTGCCCTTGACTTTCAGGTCAAGGAGCTCTCCGCCTCGGAATGCGTTGCGGCGTGTGACACCGAGCACAGCGCCCGGTCCGAAGCGGTTGTTGGTTTTGCCAGTGACGTTGCCTTCGAAGTAGATGTCGTAAGGCTTGTCAAAGACCAGGTTCATGTGCATGTCGAGCGTGTCGGCAAGTCCGGTGGTGTCGCGTGGCGAGAAGTTGACGTCGACGGTGCTGAACAGTCCTGTTGACGAGAGATTGCTGATGCCAGCCTGGTATTCAGCGTAGCTGTAGGGGTGTCCGGGGAAGAGCCGGTTACTGCTGAGGATCACGGGCACGCGCAGGGGCGAGTGTTTGCCGTTGTAGTGCATGGTGATGTCGCGCCGTGTCTCGCTGTTGGTGAGGCTGTCGCCATAGCTTTTGTGCAAGTCGATGTTGATCTTTCCGATGGTCCATTTGCGCTCCGCCACACTTGGCGTCTGCTCGGCGAGTTGCAGCCGCAGCAGCACTTTTCCCGGTCGCGAGATGCTATCGATGAGCCACGAGGCATAGGAGGGCTGATAATAGAAGAAGCCGTTGTTGCGCAGCAGTGTGCTCACGCGGCGGCGCTCAGCGTCGAGGGTGTTGACGTCAAAGGCGTCGCCCCGGCGAATCTTGGCGTCGCCCATGGCCGAGACCATGAGGCTGTCGGCCTGGGGTGGAAAGCCCAGATAACTCAGCGAGTCCACCGTCCACAGTGGTCCCATGTCTACGGTGTATTTGATCTTGGCCTTCTTGGGGTTGTGCTGTTGGAGGATGTCATAGCTTACCTTGCCGTGGAAGTAGCCGTGGGCACGCAGTACCTCCTGAGCCACCGAGGCGCGCAGGGCGGGATTGACCCAGCTCAGCAGCACAGGACGCGAACCGAAGGAGGAGAGCATCCATTTCGAAAAGGCGTCATCACTGCCCACAAAGGCATTCCAGACCCACAGACCTACCTGAAAGGGAGATCTGACCGAACTGCTGCCAAAGAGCGCACCGTTGGGGGCTGTGGCGAGGGCAGCGTCGATTTCCGCTTGCGTGCTGGTGAAATGCGTGTCGTGCACGGACGCGATATAGTCGGTTTTGGCCAGTCCCGTGAAGAGCTGGTCACCGTCGGGGATGCTTTTAGTCGTTGAGCAGGCGGTGATAAGCAGCGTGATCAGAGCCAGTACCAGCGTTTTTGCGGATCGAAGGATATGCGTGTATGTCATAGAGTGAAATGGCTATAATATATGGTGTCAGTTGTCGAGCGAGTCTTTTTTCTCTTTGCCAAACAGGTCGCTGAGGCTGCTGAACTTTCTCTTCCACAGGAAGCCGCCGCCAAACTTGCTCACGTTGCCCTCCAGCCAGTCATAGCTGTCGCGGATGTAGAACAGGTTGAGGTATTTGTTCGACGTGGGGCTGAGACGGTATTCAAAGGTCACATTGTCGAAGAATGTCTGATCCTGCTGTGCCGACAACTCCGCGCCGGTCGACAGCTTGCCGCCGATGGAGACGCTCAGCCGGTTGTTCCAGAAGCGCTTGGCAAACTTAAACGAGTAGTCGGTATGGAGGGCACCCTGTGAGTTGAACGAGTTTTCCACGCCCACGCTGACATCGAGGGAGCGCAGGGCTTTGCCTGAGATCTGGTTGATCTGGCTGTTGAGGAAGGCACTCAGTGCCGAGTTCATGGTGAAGTTGCTCATGTTGCCGTCGGCGAGATACATGCCGGTGGTGAGCATTGTCACGGCGAGCTTGCCGCGCTCTTCTTTCGACATGGATTGGAGCTGGTTGTGGATGGTCATGTCTTCCGGTGCGTCGATGGTGAACTCCAGTCCCATATCCTGAAGGGTCTTCGTGACCACGACGCCACAGTTGAAGGTGACGGTACGTCCGTTGCCGGAATCGCTGCCCACGGCCGCTTTGGTCTGCTCGGTAGCTGTGATGTTGAGTGTCGGGTTCATCGGGTCACCGGTGAAGGCGATGTAGCTGCCGTCCTGGATGGTGAAGGTCTTCAGTGGGATGACGGGGAGTGAGTATTTCATCTCTCCCGAGCCGATGGTGTAGCGTCCGCGGAGGATGACGCCATCGGCGATGTTGTATTGCATGCGCATGTCGCCGCCGCCGATGACGTCGACATAGTTGGAGTGGTCGGCATTGAGATAGGCGTCGACGTGCGCCCCGTCGTCGATGTGTATGTTCATGTCCACGTTCAGACCCGTGAGCGGCGGGCGGCTGACCTCGTCTCTGATGGTGTCGCTGAAGTTGGTGAACTGCGCGAGTCCGTCGAGTTGGTTATCGGTGGAGAGCGGTGTGTCCTTCAGATTGTATTTCAGGTCGGTGGTGCCGAGCACGTCGGTGCGTCCGCGAACTTTGAGATTGTCGAGCAGTCCCGTCATCGTGCCATAGAAGTTGACGTAGGCCTTGCCGTAGACTTCGGAGCGGCTGGTCTCCTTGGCGTCTACGAGCAGCAGGTTGGTGCCGCGCATCTGTACGTTGAGGCGCATGGCGTCGAGGTCACTGAAGTCAAAGGAGCCCTTGACGTTGAGCGGCTGGTCGTTGTGGGCGAAGACCTCGAAATTCTCAAAGAGCAGCTTGCTGTCCTTGAACGTCACGGGGTCTGAGGCGAAGGCAAGTTCCACGCCGTAGGGCTCAGAGAACATGCTGGCCGAGTCGAGGAAGAGTTCGCCGTTGACGACAGGCTTGGTGAGCGAGCCTTTGATGGTCAGGTTGCCGTCGGCGGTACCTTTGAATCCTACTATCTTCTGCGGTATGAATCCGTTGAGCATTGCCAGTGGCAGCCGGTCGGTATTGACCTTTGCGTCGAGGTATCCGTGCCCGGCTGCGTTATAGGTACCCGTCAGCGTACCCACCTCGTCGCCGTCGTGGGTGAGGATGCCGTCGACATAGTGGGTGCCGTCGGGCTTGGGCATGTAGGTAAACTCCGATCCTACGTCGCCCATCTCACAGCCTTCGTAGACCATGTCCTTGACGTCGACCGCCGAGGACACCGAGAGCTGTTCCGGGGTCTGGATGAGGTGGAAGTCACCGTTGAGGATTCCCGACATATCAGGCATGTAGGGGATGATGGACAGCGCCTCGCCGAGGTTGAGCTGATGCGTGGAGACGGTGATGTCCTGCAGGGCTTCCGTGTTGCTGTCGTCAGTGTAGACCTGCAGTCCCATGCCGTCGGCAGCCTTCATCTTCACGTTGGCACTGACACGCCGGTTGCCGTTGAGAAAGACATAGTTGCTGTCGTTGACGGTAAACTCTTTGTAGGCCAATATTGGATTGTCGCCCGCAATGTGGATGTTGATGCCGTGGTTCTGCATGGCGGCTTCGAGACTGAGGCGCAGTCCGAGCTTGTCCTTGGCGTCGTAGAGTCGTGTGGTGAGTGTCGTGCCGCTGCCCTTCAGGGTGCCGTCGAGGAGTGCGTTGAACACATACTTGGGATTTTTCTTGCCATTGTGCAGTTGCAGAGTGTAGGCTACGTTGTCGAGTCCCGACTTGATGGTGAGCCTCATGGTGTCCACCTCCATGCTGTCGTAGACCACAGAGTCGGCTTGCATCGTGCCGTTGAGGCCGAGCAGCGGCGAGGAACTCATGTCCATCTGCAGGTTGTGGAGGTCGTAGCCAAAATGCTTCAATACGCGGTAGACGATGTTCTCGCTGCCCGCCGAGAGCTGGATGCGCAGATCGGGGAGCAGCCGGCGCAGACGTGCCTCGTCGATATACTTGTTGGAGATCTGCCGCTGCAGTTCTGTCACGAGGGCATTGCCGTGCTTGATGAGTCGTTCATAGCTGCCTCTGCCATCCATGTTGAGGTGGAAGTCGCCGCAGTCCACGATGGCGTGGGTGGTGTCGCGTGTGGTGAGTATGTCGAGTATGACTTCCTGTGGGCGATAGTGGCGGTTGCCCTCGCTGAGTGTGATGTCGCTGAACATGCCCTCAATGTCGTGGTGCTGTTTCAGATCCGAGCGCACGTCGACATGTCCGCAGAGCCCAAGGGTGATCGGCTTGTCAGCGAGATGCAGGGCGTAGAGGTCGGCGTTGGCGAGATCGCAGGCGATGGTACCGATAAACGCGTGGCGGTTGAGCTGCGCGTTGATGCCTATGAGTCCCTTAAACAGCGGGTTGACGCTGTTGACATGAGCTTCTACACGTCCGCGGCGTATGTTGGCGGTGGCCTTGATGCCGCTGAGGTTATAGCCAGAGTAAGCAAACTGCTGGCTGTGGATTTCTGCCTTTATGTGGGTACGCGGCGAGAAGAGGTCGGTGCCCGAGCCGTCGGCAGCCAGCGTGCCGGTGAAGGGATGCAGACCCTGGCGGGGGAGGAAGTGGTTGAGGGGGAAGCGGCGTGCGCGCAGATGGGCTTTATAGGCCAGTGCGCCACGGGTGTCTACGGCCGCCTGACCGCTGAGCGTACCGCCACCTTGCGTGGCGATGAATGTCGAGGCATAGCGCGGTCCGTTGACCTTGACGCGTCCGCGGAAGCCAATGCCATTGGGCAGGTCAACCGTCTTGGGCAGCGTGTTGCCCAAGAGCCGCTTCACGGGTCGCAGATTATAGGCGTGGGCTTTTACGTTGAGATCAGCCGTGAGTCGTTTCGGATCGGTCAGACGGCTCAGGAAACCGTCGGCGGAGAGACGCAGCAGGGTGGGGACAGCGAGACTGAGCCTGTCGAGATGTAGCCGTTGGAGGTTGCCGCCGAGGCTGCCGTTGACGATCAGTGGCTGTCGGGGCAGGTTGTTGAGCAGCTGACGTGGCATGTATGGTCCGGCGAGGAGCCTGATGTCGCTCATGCCCACGTGGCCGTGGACGGTGGCGCGGAGACTTCCCGGCAGGCTGTCGGCAAAGGCGTTCATGTCCATGGCAAAGGCCAGACGCAGCTGTGAGCCCGGTGTCTCAAGGCTCAGCCCAGGCAGTTCGAGCCGTGTGCTGTCCATGCGGAAGGGCCCTCGCAGCTTGTCAACGGTCAGACCGCTCTTTTCGTGGAAGGCAGCCTGACGGATGATGAGGTTGAGCTTTGAGTCGCAATAATAAAAGGAGTCGGCCTTGAGGTTAAGTTCAGAGAGCGCGAGATGGTTGAAGTCCAGTCCCTTTGTCTTCTTGACAAAGTTCTGGTCCATGGCCAGTGCGCCTGCCTGCCAGTCGAGGTGTCCGACGGAATAGAGACTCTTGAACAGGTCGAGATAGGCTTGGCGTGCTTCGAGATTGCCCATGAGGGCGTGGATGGCGAGCGTGTCGCCTGGCATGTGCAGGGCAAAGGCAGTGTTGCGGGCTTTGAGCCGGCTGATGGCGATCTTCCAGTAGTTGGTGCTGGGAGTGGTGTCGGGCGGTACGGTGTCGCTGAGCGCGATGTCGATATTGGCGTTGTCGAGCAGACAGTGGTTGACGTTGACATGCTCTTTGCCGAGGTCGATGCCATGGGCTTTGAGCGTCAGCGTACCCACCTTGCCCTTGATGCGGCATTTGGGAATGAAGTGGGTGGTGTTGACCTGCATGTCGCGGAAGGAGAGCTCGTCGACCATGACCTGCTTTCTCAGCAGAGGCCAGAGCTGCACGTCGGCGACGGTGCGATGGATATGTGCCACGGTGTCCGTCACGCCGCGCAGCGAGTCGTTGGGCTCAAGCACCTTCACCTCGTCGAGGGCGAGATCCAACGGCCATGCCAAGCGCACGTGTCCCACGCTGATCTGCATCTTCATCTTGTCCGACGCATAGCGTGTGACCTGCCCCACCGCCCAGTTCTGAAAGGGCGGAAAGTAGAAGAGCAAGCAGAGTATGATGATCAGTGCTACGGGGATGCCTACGGCGAAGCCCGCCCACTTAAGGTATTTCTTCATGCTATATATTCCAAATGTCTTCTATACTTTGCAAAGTAACGAAAAAATAGTGAGACAAGCAAATCTATCAGCTAATTTCTATCTATGGTTTTTTTCTGCTGTGTAAGCATCTTGTTTTCACTATTTGGACTTAAGCAGAAGCATCCCTGATTTTGATGTGAAATTCAGATTGAGATAGAGAAAAATGAAACTAATTGACAAAACGACTGCTTCGCGGAGTTGCAATCTAGACGAAAGGTGGGGAGAAACAAACGTGAAAAGTACGGTGGAAGTTAGAAAAAAGTACAGTGCTGATGAGAAAACAGTGAGATGACCTCCTCATCTCGGTTGTTTGTGCAGGTCATCTAACTGAGATGATGAGGTCATCTCAGTTAGATGACAGCATAAAAACAGTGAGATGATGCCTCTATTCTTTGGAAAGTGTCTCTAAAAAGTTGGTGAAAGAAGGCCTTTTTATTGGGAGAAGTTTGTATGTGCCTGATTGACAACAAATTACAGAAAACGGCTTATTTTTGCCGTTTTTTGGGCTGATGTGCTCTCTGTTTCTAAAAATCGCCGCTACAAGGGCGGAAAAATGTCAGTTTATTCAACAATAATATATAACCGGATCTTCAGAGACTTCATTTGCTGTCTTTATCGCTTTAAAACTCTCTGCAACTTGTCGTTAACGAAAATACCCCAAGGAGCACTTGCGTGATCCTTGGGGTATCTTATGTTCACTCATAGCTTCGCATCATTTTAGTGGTGTGAAGCCCGAGAGGCTTTCTCCTTTTTTGCTGTGGAGATCCTTGTTTATGCGCAGCCATAGGATCCACCCTTCATCAGGGCCTCTCCATAAGCGTTCATGCACTCCAAGTAATTCTCCCAAACTTTCTTCAAAGTCATCTTAATGTTATCCATAAACTTTTTCATCTTTTTTTCCTTTCTACTTTAAAAGGTTACACAATCTGTTAACTAACTCTCATGTCGGGAGCCTCACGGTTCCCGTTTTTCAATGTTGTTATCCTGTATCTTAATACCTGACTGATACCTACGTTATCCTGTATCTTGATACCTTGTTTATCTTAAACCTTTATATTGTTTTCATCTTTTGACACTGCAAAGTTACGACCATTTCCCCATACTGGCAACTTAAAAGTGTAAAAAATCACTTTTTGTAGGCGCATTTTGACGTGGGTCAAAAGTTGTCAGTCGATTGCTTGATACAAGTCAAATGTTGTCAGCACGCTCTTTGCTGTATTGACGAGATTTGTTCTGTTTGTAACATAAATGCAATAAAAGTTTATCTGTTTTTCCTATTTCTCTATTTTCTCTTCTCTTGAGAGCACCAGGAGAATGACTGCGGAGAGGATGAGGACAATGCCGACGGCAAGGCGCAGCGTGAAGCTTTCACCAAAGATGAACACGCCGATGCACACGGCGGTGACGGGCTCTACGGCTCCCATGATGGCGGTCGGTGTGCTGCCAATATGTTCGATGGCAATGTTGATGAAGTAGAGACTCAGTACGGTGGGCAGCAAGGCAAGCTGTAAGGCCGATGCCCATTCCAGCGGGGTACGCAGAGGCTCAAGAGGCTCTCCTGCAAAGAAGGTGTAGACGAGTAGGGCGATGAGTCCGAAGAAGACGATCCAGAAGGTGAACTTCACGGGCGAGAGCTTGGTGTGGGTTTGGTTGACGCCGATGATGTAGAAGGCGTAGAGCAGTGAGGAGAGGATGACGAGAGATACGCCGACGGTGCTGAGCGTCACGCCGCCTTTGCCGTGATAGAGTAGGGCAATGCCGCTGACCGCCATGAGGATGCACAGTGTGGTGCTCCACGTCAGGTGCTCGTGGTAGAAGACAACCATCAGCACAGCCACCATGATCGGATAGCTGAAGAGAATCGTGCTTGCCACACCGGCATCCATGTAGCGAAAGCTCAGGTAGAGCGAGGCGGAAGACATCGACATCAGCGTGCCGAGGATAGCCAGGCGGATGGCTGTGCCCCAACTGATGGTCAGCGATTCACGCTTGGCTGCCATCCAGATGAGGAACATCAGGGTGGCGAAAGCATAGCGGTAGACAAGTACCGACGACGGATTCATGCCGTCGGCATAGAGTTGCAGGGTGCCCAGGGGGTTGGTACCGTAGAAGATGGCGGCTAAGAGAGCTGCCGCAAAGCCTTTTAGTTTCATTGTTGAATGATGAAAGATGAATAGAGAGGGCAACACAGTGGGGGGACAAGGCACTGCGAGAGGGCCGCTGCACAACAGCGGCATATCGAACCGAGCGAACTCGACGAAACAAGGGATGAACGCCCTATGACCCCTTGAAGCATTTTGCTCTCCCTCTCCTTGGGAGAGGGGTCGGGGGGTTGAGGCCTCTATACGTGCATCAGGTCGCTCATGATCGTGTTGCTCAGCAGGATGCCTTGGCGGGTGAGGTGGAGATGATGACCGGTGATGGCCAGCATATTCTTGTCGAGGTAAGGCTGGGCTTGGGCGAGGAGATAGGAGCTATAGGGAGGCGAGAGCCTGTCGATGTCGAGGCCTTCCCGTGTGCGCAAGGCCGTGGTGATGAGGTCGTCGTAGTGGGTGCTCTCGTCGATGGGCTCCTCGGTGTAGGGCAATTGGCCAGACTCGATGCGCGTGATGTACTGTTTGAGATCGGCAACCGCCCAGTGACGAGAATGGCCGTCGTAGCTATGGGCCGCCGCGCCGAGTCCTATGTATGGGATGTCGTGCCAGTAACTGCTGTTGTGGCGGCTACGAAAAGACGAGGGACGATGGAGGACTTTGTCGTCGACTGACAGTTTGGCAAAGTTGCTAATCTCGTAGTGCTCGTAACCAGCCTTGGAGAGTCGGTCGATAAGCGTGTCGTACATGCTGATGCTCAGTTCTTCGTCGATCTCACTGACCTTGCCTTGCTCCAACATACGGTAGAGCGGTGTGCCCTCCTCGTACATCAGTCCATAGGCAGAGATATGCTCAGGCTGTAGTCGCAGGGCATGTTCGATGTCGTGTTGCCAGTCGTCCATGGTCTCATTCGGGAAGCCAAACATCAGGTCGAGGCTGATGTTGCGGATGCCGTCGGCGCGCAGGATGTCGAACGCGCGGTTTACCTCCTCTGCGGTATGGCGGCGGTGGAGCAGTCGCAGACGGTTTTCGTCGAAGGTCTGGGCACCCATGCTCACGCGGTTGACAGGCAGATCGCGGAACATCGAGGGGGAGATGTCATCGGGATTGCACTCCATCGTCACCTCCGCGTCAGTGGCAACGGGGTACACCTTATATATATAGGTGAACAGCCGCAGCAGGTCGTCGTGGCTCAGCTGACTGGGTGTGCCGCCACCGAGATAGATCGTCTCAATGGGCGGATGGGTCTTTTGCAAGCTCATCTCCCGGCATAGCGCATCGACATAGCGCGACCTCAGCTCCAGCAGTGTCGTGGAGTAGAAGCCGCAGTAGATGCAACGCGAGGCACAAAAAGGAATGTGAACGTATAGTCCCGCCATGATACACTCTTGGTTATTTACGACTGCAAAATTACTAATAAGTTTTAAAAAACAGCCCTTAAATGGTATTTTGATTTGCAACCTATTGTTTTTTTTCCTATCTTTAACCACGAATTAGCGGGCACAACCCGTTTACCTTGACCGAGACATTTATCTAACAACTTTAAACCCTTTTGATATGAGAGTATATCAGACAGACGAAATCAAGAACATTGCCCTGCTGGGCAGTGCGGGAAGCGGCAAGACCACCCTTGCCGAGAGTATGCTTTATGAAGCCGGCGTCATCAAGCGGCGTGGTACAGTGGAAGGGAAGAACACTGTGAGCGATTACTTCCCTGTAGAGCTTGAGTATGGTTACTCCGTCTTCCCCACCGTGTTTCATGTGGAATGGAACAATAAGAAACTCAATATCATCGACTGCCCGGGTAGTGACGACTTCATCGGCGGAGCCATCACTTCGCTCAATGTCACTGACCAGGCCGTGATCCTCATCAACGGACAGTTTGGTCCAGAGGTGGGCACACAAAACAACTTCCGTTATACCGAAAAGCTGAAGAAGCCCGTCATCTTCCTGATTAACCAGCTCGACTCAGACAAGTGCGACTATGACAACATCATCGAGCAGATGAAGGACATCTACGGCGGCAAGTGCGTGGAGATCCAGTATCCATTGGAGACGGGTCCAAACTTCCACAGCCTGATCGATGTACTCATCATGAAGAAACTCTCTTGGGGTCCCGATGGCGGTGAGCCCAAGCGTGAGGAGATTCCTGCTGAGGAAATGGATAAGGCCATGGAACTGCACAAAGCTCTCGTCGAGGCCGCGGCCGAGAACGACGACCAGCTCATGGAGAAGTTTTTCGATACGGAGTCGCTTACCGAGGACGAGATGCGTGAGGGTATTCGTAAGGGACTCGTCACGCGCAGCATCTTCCCCGTGTTCTGTGTCGATGCACATAAAGATATGGGCGTACAACGACTGATGGAGTTCTTGGGCAATGTGGTGCCGTTTGTCAGCGAGATGCCTAAGGTGCGCAACACGCGCGGCGAAGAGGTGACGCCCGACAGCAATGGTCCGGAGAGCCTCTACTTCTTCAAGAGCGGCATAGAGCCGCATATCGGCGAGGTGTCTTACTTCAAGGTGATGAGTGGAAGTGTCAAGCCGGGCGATGATCTCTTCAATGCCGACCGTGGATCCAAGGAGCGTATGGGACAGATCTATGTCTGTGCCGGTGCCAACCGCATCCCCGTGGATCAGCTCAACGCCGGTGACATCGGCTGTACCGTGAAGCTGAAAGATGTGAAGACGGGCAACACGCTTGATGGTAAGGGAACAGAGGAACGTTTTGACTTTATCAAGTATCCTAACCCGAAGTACAGCCGTGCTGTCAAAGCCAACAACCCGCAAGATACCGAGAAGATGATGGCTGCATTGCTGAAGATGCGCCAGGAAGACCCGACATGGGTGGTGGAGCAGAGCAAAGAACTCCGGCAGACCATCGTGCATGGACAGGGTGAGTTCCACCTGCGCACGCTGAAATGGCGCTTGGAGAACAATGAGAAGATACCCGTGACCTTCGAAGAGCCGAAGATTCCGTATCGTGAGACGATCACCAAGAAGGCTAAGGCTGAATACCGCCATAAGAAACAGAGCGGTGGCGCCGGACAGTTCGGTGAGGTGCATCTCATCGTGGAGCCTTATGCTGAGGGTATGCCTGATCCTGTGAGCTATAACTTTGGCGGCCAGGAGTTCAAGATGAATATTAAGCAGAAGGAAGAGCGCGACCTGCCATGGGGCGGAAAGCTGGTATTTATCAACTCCGTTGTCGGTGGTGCCATCGACTTGCGTTTCATGCCTGCTATCCTCAAAGGTGTGATGGATTGCATGGAACACGGACCATTGACCGGCAGCTATGCGCGCGACGTGCGTGTGGTGGTCTACGATGGTAAGATGCATCCGGTCGACTCCAATGAGCTCAGCTTCACATTGGCTGCGCGTCATGCGTTCTCTATGGCTTTCAAGGAGGCCGGTCCAAAGATTTTGGAGCCGATCTATGATCTCGAGGTTTATGTGCCGAGCGACTACATGGGTGATGTGATGAGTGACCTGCAAGGGCGCCGTGCCATCATCATGGGCATGGACGCAGAGGCAGGCTATCAGAAGCTCAGCGCTAAGATTCCTTTGAAGGAATTGTCCAACTATAGCGTAGCACTCAGTTCTCTGACTGGTGGCCGCGCCAGCTTCACTACGAAGTTCGCCAGCTACGAGCTCGTGCCTAATGACATCCAGCAGAAACTTATCGCCGCTCATGAAGCAGAAGCTGCTGCTGAGGAATAGTCTACTTTTTCCATTTGAAGTTAATATACAAGAGAGAGGGTCCCAAGCCGTTGATGGCCTGGGGCCTTTTTAATGTGCGAAGAGTTTAGTCAGACATTCTTCCGATGGTCTTTATCTCTACCCGATGCTGGCCTTGTAGGACGAGCGGACGAGGGGACCACAGACGGCAGAACGGAAGCCCATCTGCAAGGCCTGCTCGTGATACCACTGGAATTTCGCGGGTGTGATATAGTCTTCGACGGCCAGGTGCTGGGCTGTGGGCTGGAGATATTGCCCGATTGTCACGCGCTCAACACCGCAGTCACGTAAGTCTCGCAAGGTTTGGAGCACTTCTTCCTCCGTTTCTCCAAGTCCGAGCATAAGTCCGCTCTTTGTGACGAATCCGTTGTCGTGGATATGCTTAAGCACATGGAGGCTGCCATCGTAGGTGGCTACGCTGCGTACAGAGGGCGTCAGCCGTCTCACCGTCTCAATGTTATGTGCCACCACGTCGGGATGGCTTTGCAGTACGATGTCCAACAGATCGTCACGACCTTGGAAGTCAGGTAGGAGCACTTCAATCTTTACTTGGCTCTTCCGCCGTACGGCTTCCACTGTCCGGCGCCAGTGTTCTGCACCCATGTCGGGCAAGTCGTCGCGGTCTACCGAGGTGAGCACAACATATCTCAGGTTCATCTCTCTTACAGACTCAGCCACGCGCAGCGGTTCGTCGGGGTCGAGTGGGAGAGGACGCCCGCTCAGCGTGTTGCAGAAACGGCAGTGACGTGTACAGATGTCACCGCCAATCATCAGTGTGGCAGTGCCCAGTCGCCAACATTCGGCACGGTTGGGACAAAGTCCGCTCTCGCAGATCGTGTGCAGACGGTTGCTATGGATAATCTCAGAGGTGTTCTCGCTCTGCTTGTCAGAACTGAGGTCTATCTTCAACCACTCAGGTTTCATTACGTGAGGCTTGCGACCGAATAGCACACGCAGGAGGCCTTCGATGGTCAGTCCGCGGATGATATTGCCTAAATCAAGTCCCTGCAATGCCTTCTCCACAGCTTCACGTGTGAAAGCGACGTCGCGCAGACGTGGCAAGAGCTCCTCGTCGAGGTCGCCGGTGAGAAAGTAGTCACCGAAGAGGTCAATGTCGTGGATGCGGTTATCCTTAATTTCAAGACAGGCTTCGATAGTTCCTACGCTCGGGAGGCGGTGCTTCTTTGTGAGTTTGAAGAGCGGCTGTTTGCCATAGATGAAGTCGTCGGCGGCAAAGGTCTTTTGCAGTTCTCTGATTTCCGGCATCATCTCCTCAGTGATCGTGATGGCCTTGTCGCCGCACATCGCCTGACGGAAGGATGCTTTCAGCTCCGGCAGCGACATCGTCGTGTATTGGCTGATGTTGCCCACATGCTGTCGTACACTTTGCACGCCCTTGCTTTGCAGCTTTGCTTTGTCGGGTGTGATGACACGTTCCAACATGCTGAGGTCTGAGTTGACGAGCAGGGTGTTGTGCATGATACTGCGGTCGCCGGTACGATAGAAGGCAGCGCCAGAGACCTTCTTACCGTCAAGCAGGATGTCGTTGCGCCCCGAGATTGTTACGGGAACACCGATGCGATGCAGTGCGTCGGCGGCGAGGTGCATGCAGTTGGCAAACATCTTTTGTACGTTCGGCTCACGGCTGATGAAGGAGAACATGATGTTACCTTCATCGGAGTAGACACAGCCGCCACCGCTCTTGCGGCGTGAGATGAACACGTCGTGCTCGCGGCAGTAGTCTACGTTGACTTCGTTTTGCAGCAGTTGGTTGCGGCCAAGGATCACGGTGGGCTTGGTCTGCCAAATAAAGAAGTAGTCGTCGTCACGGAAGTGACGGGCCACATACGCCTCGACGGCAAAGTCGTAGGTGATGGGGGGCAGCTCCTGCTGCTCGGGTAGAACTACGTAAGTCATGTGTTTTTCAGTTTAGTATCAGAGGGTCAGTCTTCTTTGTCTTCAAGGCTTTCTGTGCTATTCTTTGGCAAGCGTACCTTGCGCTTGGGATTTTCCTGTGCGCCATATTTCAGGAGTTTGTTGGCTGCTGTGGCAATGCCCATACCGGTGGGTGCTGTCGTTGTCTTCACGTCGTCGAAGGCTTTGCGCGTGCGGTCGAGCAACTGGTCGGCTGTTTGGAAGCGCTCATAGAAGAGTTGTACGCGGTTGATGATTTCGTCGGCGGCTTTGAGCATGGCATCCTGGTTCTCGGCCTGGCGCACTTGCCGCCACGTCATCTCCAGCACACGCAGCATCATATAGAGGTTTTGCGAGCCAGAGATGATCACACCTTGGTCATAGGCGTCTTTCCACAGTGCCGGGTCGTGGGTGAGTGCTAGTTGCAGGGCACTCTCGCTGTAGACGTACATCACCACGAAGTCGAGCTGTACCTTGCCGTTGGCAGCATATTTAGCGTATTTCTTCCGTGTGAGCTCTTTGACATGACTGCGCACCGAGGTGAGATGACGCTGCAAAGCCTCGTCCCGTTCTGCGTCTGTCGTGGCATTGTGATAGTCCTCAAAAGCCTTGAGCGACATTTTTGCGTCGATGATCACATCGCGTTTGTCGGGGAAGTGGAGGATAACGTCGGGAATCATCTTGTGTCCGTCCTCTTCATGAACTGTACGTCCCTGCTCGTCTTTGAGTGTTACTTGCTCTTCGAACTGTACGCCCTCTTCGAGTCCCATCTGTTCCAGTAGCGTACGCAACCGCAGCTCACCGAAGTTGCCTTGTGTCTTGTTTTCGCCGGTGAGTGCTTCTGCCAGTTTGTCTGCGCGTTGTCCCACCTCATGAGCCTGTTTTAAGTTCTCTTGAATGCTGGCATCGAGTCGCGACATCAGCACGGTCTGGTCATGGTCGCTCTTCTCCACAGCCTCTTTCATCAGCTTCAGATTCTCATGGAGCGGGTTGAGCAGTGCCGACATCTGTTGCTGGTTGACACTGTTGAGGTCAGCGGCCCGACGTTTGAGGATCTCTTCCGATGCCGTGTTGATCTGCTCTTTAAGGAGAGAGGACTGCTGTTGCAGCTGGTCGGCCTGTTGCTGCCGCATGGTTTGCAGTTGTTCCGCCTGCTGTTGCTTCAAGGATTGCAGCTGTTCGCTCTGCTGCTGTCGTAATGACTGCAACTGCTCAGCCTGTTGCTGTCTAAGTGTTTGCAGCTGTTCCGTCTGCTGCTCCCGCAATGTTTGTTGCTGCTCAGCTTGTTGCTGTCTCTGATCCTGCAACTGCCGCTGGTAGTTGGCTTGCAATTCTTCCTTCTGCTTGTTTATGTCTTCTTCCAGTTTCGCGATTTGTTGTGTTAGCATCGCTGCGCGTGTCTCCGCTGCCGCATTCTTGCTGTGCGCGAAGAGATATCCGATGACAATACCAGCCAACAAACCAATGATGATGCCAAGAATATTCATTTCTCTCGTGTTATGATTATCGTTGCAAAGATAGTAAAAACATTCGAAAGGGACAAATAAAAAAGGAGTATGGGAACCCCATACTCCTTAATATATATATGTGTTAAACTTATGTCTACATCATTAGAACTCGAGGCGGAAGCCAATCTGTGCGTGCCAACGGCTGCCAGTATCGCTTGCCACGGGCTTGCTGTTGGTGTTGAACTGGTAGACACCGGCACCGTCCTTAATAGTTGTCAGCGTCAACGGGCTGAGGTTATAAGCATTGCCGTAGTGAGCGCCCCAGTGTTTGTTGAGCATGTTGGCGAAGTTCATCACGTCGAAAGTAATCTGGAACTTGCCGATACCCTTGATGTTGTAGATGTTCTGAGCAACGTGGAGGTCAACCTCGTTTTCCCAAGGAGAGAGGTTGGAGTTACGCTTAGCATACTCACCACGATGGTTCTTGGCATAGTCGTCTTCCTCAATCCACTTTTCGAAAGCCTCACGGCTCTGCTCGGCAGTCATGTTCTTTGTGCTGGTGAAGTTCATCTTGGCCAGCTCATCCTTTGTCGGGATGTAGAGCAGGTTGTTGCCTTTGAAGCCATCATTGTTGAAGTCGGCCTTCTCGTTCATCGTCAAAGAGTAGCGTCCACCGCTGAAACCATTGTAGTTGATGGCCACCTCGGTGTTCATCCAACCGTTCCAGTATTTAGGAGAGTTGTAAGAAACCTGAATGCGTACCTGGTGAGGAATGTCGAACTTCGACCAGCTCATCTCGTTCTTGTCGTTGGTGTTGCGGCTGTAGTTGTACTTCCAGTTAGAGTAAGCTACAGAAGACGTACCGTCGTTGACACTGTAAGAGTGACCGAAGATATAGCTTGCCATTACATCCAGACCGAAGTCGAAGGACTTCTCTGCCTTGACAGACACATTATAAGAATAACCCTTATTGGTATTTCTCAGGTTGATGATGCTGTAGTAAGGAAGCTTATTTTCAATCTTGCTATAAGAAGTGACGGCAGAAGCCTCTACACCAGGAACAGCATAGACCTTTTCGCCATTATCCTTATAAGCGAGGTTCTCGAAGAACACATTGTTGAGGTTCTTAGAGTACAAGCCCTCGAGGGTCATCTTCACGTCACCTGGGAGCATCTGCTCCAAGGCGAGGTTGGCACGGAGCACTTGCGGGAAGCGGAAGTTCTTGGCCACGGTAACGATGTCAGGAGACAGACCTGCCTTAGAGGTCTTAGCTGCTGCCATGGGATCCTTGGCATACTTGCCGAGAGAAGGAGCAGTGTTGTTATTAGTGTTGATGGTTGTGCCCTTGGCCTCAATGCCGTTGTTGACGAAAGCGTTGGAGAGCCATACATAAGGAGCGCGGCCAGAGAAGATACCCACACCGCCACGGAGCAGTGTGCGATGGCTGGCATCGGTATACCAGTTGAAGCCTACACGAGGAGAAACGAGGAGCTTGGCACTTGGCATCTTGCCCACCTCTACACCGAGGTTATGCTCAGAAGCGAAGGTGTTGAAGGCATCGTTGGAAGTGGGAGAGTTCAATGTGGCATTGAGATCGAAGCGCACGCCATAGGTAACATTGAACAGCGGAGTGATATCCCACTTGTCCTGTGCATACAGACCAAAGAGTCCGAACTTCATGGTAGGAGCCCACTTGGTGTCACCGCCGGTCAGTTCAGGATCAGTGTACTTATATGTGAACTTGTAAGGAGTATCAGCGAGGAAGGTCTCGAGATCATTGTAGTACCACGAACCGTTTGCACCCTGGATGAAGAGGTTCTTCATCTTATAGAACTCATTATGTGTACCGAAGGTGATAGTGTGGTTGCCTTTGTACCAAGAGAGGTTGTCCTCTGCTGTCCAAATATCCTGATTGAGGTAGTTGGCAGCACTGCTGAATTCAGTACCGATGTTGACAGTGTTCATGGAAGTACCGTCACCACCGGCAACGCTACCGATCTGCACACATGGACCCATGTAGGGCACATCGCGGTTGTCACGGATGAAGCTTGCAGAGACACGGGCTTCGTTATAGAGTACGGGACTGATATGAGAGTTCAACTCAGCTACGAACGAGTTGGTCTTGTTGTTCATGCGATAGCTGGAGTTGCTGAAAGTATAAGTTTTGCTGTTCAGTCCGTCCTTGTCATCGTAAGAGTCGTTGTGCTGATAGCGGAAAGCCAAGTGGTTGTTCACGTCGATGTTCCAGTCCAAACGGGCCAAGAGACCGAACGACTTAGTGCCGAGCTCACCTTTGCCATAAGATTCCTGAATACCGGTCAAGTCGTAGTATTTATCAGCGATTTGTTTCAGCGTAGCCTCAGTGACATATTTGTTGATATATCCTGGATAGATAGTAGCAGGAGCCTCTGTCTTCTTATATTCTGCACTGGCGAAGAAGAAGAGCTTATCCTTCACGATCGGGCCACCGAAGGTAGCACCGTAGGTCTTGGTAGAACGCTGTGAGAGTTTGTCCTCAGCATAGTCTTGCAGGCGGTTGTACTTGCTGTACATGTCCTGATTGGTGTAGTACATGTAAGCACTGCCGTGGAATTGGTTGGTACCGCTCTTGGTGATGGCATTAATGGCACCGCCTGTGAAACCGCTCTGACGGACATCAAACGGAGCGACGCTTACCTGCAGCTCCTGAATAGCGTCCATGGAGATAGGGTTGGCACCTGTCTGACCACCGTTGGTACCGCTGCCGGCAAGTCCGAAGACATCGTTGCTCACCGTACCGTCAATCTGGAAAGAGTTGTAACGGTTGTTGATACCAGAGATGGAAACACCGCCAAGACGTGAATTGGACACCAATGGAGACAACTTAGCCACATCGTAGATATCGCGGCTGATGGTTGGAGTGTTCTCAATGCGCTGCTGGTTGAAGTTGGCAGCAGCGCCACCACTGTTACGTCCGCTCTTGCCGAGTACGGTGACCTCACCGATTTGCTGCGCATCCTCCTTTAGGTCGATGTTCAGCGTACGAGGCTGTCCCAAGGACAGCTGGATGTTGTCGATGACCTCATCCTTGTAGCCGATGTAGTTGACGGTGACCTTGTAGGGTCCGCCGACACGCATACCCTGGATGGTAAAGCGCCCGCTTTCATTGGTGACAGCGTTGTAGCGTGTACCTGAAGGTTCGTGGATGGCGGTGATCGTAGCACCGATGACGTTTTCACCACCAGCCGCCACCTTACCGTTTAGGCCAGAAGTGGTGACCTGTGCCATCATGGTTGATGAAATCATCAACAGAAGCATGATGAGCATAAAATGCAATCTTCTTTGCATACCTTTAATAATGAATAATTAATACCTTAGGGTTAACCCCCTGCTTAACGAATTCACTGCAAAATTAAGCAAAAATTTCCATAATACTGTTGCAAAGCCACTACAATTTTCTATTTTTCTCGTAAAAATATCAATATAAGGTATAATTTAGGTTATAGGTAAGGAATAACGAGCTCTACAGCCGCCGTTACACAACGCCATATCAGGGTTGAAGATGATATGGAACATGTGCAATGCGACCGTTACACAGTAGTTTTTTTGCACGAAAAAGTCTTTTTCTTAGGGAAAAGTTTTATAGTTATGCTTTTTTTGTTAACTTTGTGACTAAATAAAGAATCAAAAACAGAAAAGCATTATGATTATTGATTTCGACAAGATACCCGAAGTACATATCGATGGCTTCAAAGGTGGGAAAGGAAGACTCGACACACGCAACTACGATGATGGCAAGGCAAAGATCATGTACTCCACGCTTCGTCCGGGTGCATCTTCAGGATTGCATGTCCATGAAGGCAACTGCGAGATTGTCTTCGTCATCAGTGGCATCGCTACTTTCTACTATGATGATCATGTAGAGGAGTGCCGTGCCGGGCAGTGTCATTATTGCCCCGAGGGACATAGTCACTACATGGAGAATCTGACTGACCACGACCTGGTTTACTTTGCCGTGGTGAAATAGCTTTTTTGCCGTTGCCGTATTTGTTGCAAACGTCCTTCAGCTGACAGCCGTAGCAACGGCCGTGGGCATTGCGAACAGCATAGACGATACGGTAAACGGCATAGGCGACGCACAGAGCGACGACGCAAAGAACAATGATGTGTTGTGTCATGGTTCAATTCTTCTTTTAGTGATACCTTATTATATATAACGCATAGATAACCTATTTCAATATATGGCCCAACAAAATAATCATCTTGTCATCATGGCAGGCGGCATCGGCAGCCGTTTCTGGCCGATGAGTACCGAAGAACGCCCCAAGCAGTTCATCGATGTGTTAGGTGTGGGGCGTACGTTGATACAGATGACATTAGACCGTTTCCGCGGCGTCTGCCCGATAGAGAACGTTTGGATTGTCACCAACGAACGCTACGCCGACTTGGTTCACGAGCAGTTGCCCGATGTGCCCGTTGATCATATCCTGCAAGAACCGTGCCGCAGAAATACGGCGCCCTGCATCGCCTACGTCAGTTGGCGCATCAAGATGACCGACCCGAAGGCCAAAGTCGTCGTCTCGCCATCTGATCATATCGTCACCAACGTCGATGAGTTCCGTCGTGTCATCACTTCTTGTCTGAAGTTTGCCGGCGAGACAGATGCTGTCGTGACTTTGGGCATGAAGCCAACGCGCCCTGAGACCGGCTACGGCTATATCCAGGCTGACCTCACCTCCAATTCACCGCGCAACCGCGAGATTTATCGTGTCGACCAGTTCAAGGAAAAGCCTGACTTGGAAACTGCCAAGCACTATATCAGCGAGCATAACTTTTTCTGGAATGCCGGTATCTTTGTATGGAGTGTGGAGACGATTGTCAACGCTCTGCGCGTGTATGCGCCCCGCATCAACAACATCTTTGAGCGCATACAGAATGTCATGGGCACGCCGCAAGAGCAGGAGACTATTAATAAGGTGTATCCCGATTGCGACAATATCTCCATCGATTACGCCGTGATGGAGAATGCAGAGGAGATCTTTGTCTTCCCGGCAGACTTTGGTTGGAGCGACCTTGGCACGTGGGGCTCACTGCTGTTGCAGAGCCAGCGCGACATGTACGGCAACGGACTTATCGGCAAGAACATCCACACCTTTGAGTGCCGCAACTGTGTCGTGCACACTACTCAGGAGAAGAAGGTGATCCTGCAAGGTCTTGATGGATATATCGTTGCCGAGCATGACGACACGTTGCTGGTCTGCAAACTGTCGGAAGAGCAGCGTATCAAGCAGTTCCAAAACAATTAACTGTCCGTGGCTTTCGCCAAAGATAACTTTAAATACATCATACTATGCTGACCTTTCCTTGTGCCAAGATCAATCTTGGATTGAATATTGTCGCCGAGCGGCCTGATGGCTATCACGACATACAGACCGTGTTTTATCCCATCCCGCTCACCGACGCTTTGGAGATCAAACACATGGATCCCGCTTTTCCCTCAGATCATCCTTGCGATCTGAAGGTGACGGGCAATGCCGTGGACTGTGACGAGCGCAGCAACCTCGTAGTGAAGGCCTACGACCTTCTTGCCGCCGACTTTGAGTTGCCGCCTATTCATGCCCATCTTTTCAAGTGTATCCCCTCGCAAGCAGGACTGGGCGGGGGCAGCTCTGATGGAGCCTTCATGATTCGTCTGCTCGACGAGCGTTTCCGGCTGAACATCGGCATTGCCGAGATGGAGCGCTATGCTGCCAAGTTGGGTTCCGACTGTGCGTTTTTTATTACTGCCGAACCGTCGTATGCTACCGGACGCGGCGAGATCCTTGAGCCAGCCGATGGCCCTAAGGGCAATCTCCACGGCTATTCGATCGTGGTGGTGAAGCCCGACGTGGCAGTGTCGACACGTGAGGCCTATGCACAGATCGTTTGTCACATGCCCCGCAAGTCTTGCCGCGAGATCGTGCGTCAGCCGATTTCCACATGGCGTGACGAACTGACCAACGACTTCGAGGGTCCTGTCTTCAAGGCCCATCCCGAGTTAGCGTGTATCAAGCAGAGCCTCTACGACATGGGAGCTCTCTATGCTCAGATGAGTGGCAGCGGCAGTGCCCTTTTCGGTATCTTCCGTGAGATACCGCAAGGAGTGGAGGAACAGTTCAAAGGTTGCTTCGTAGCGTCAGCAGTGCTGTAGGCTGAATGACCTTAAGCACGGAATAAAATACGTTTCTACTGCTTAAAAGAAACGCATTATGCGTTTGGGCTTTTAACGCTTCATCTTCGATGGGATAAAGAATAAAACCGAATGTTGAGAATATTATTTGGTATCAATATCGAATCAACCATTTATTATTCTCAATATTCGGTTTATCTTTTTATTACGCATAGGGAGCGTTAGCCTGTCAAGGCGACGTATGTTTCCATAAGACGAGGAGTCTGCTATTCTCTTTTCAGTGGCATGATCACTTCTCGATACTCGTTCTCGAAGTTGGGAGTGAAGATACCCTTTCCCATGTTGGCCTTAATCTCTTCGGGACTCCAGAAGCGGCCCCCGGCGAGCTCATCTTTGCTTGGGCATACCTTGCCGTCGTAGACCGTTGTGAAGACCCACACCAGTTCCTTCTCGCGCTGGCTCTCAAAGACATAGTGCTTGACAAAGTGTGGCGAGTAGTCGGTGATGCCGAGTTCCTCACTTACCTCACGGTGCAACGCCTGCTCCACGGTCTCGCCGTAGTCGACATGACCACCGCATGCCGTGTCCCATTTGTCGGGCTGAATGTCTTTCCAGTGAGGTCGCTGCTGCAGGTAGAGGTCGCCACGGCTGTTGAAGACATGCAGGTGCACCACCGGATGGAGCACCTTGCAGCCGTCGTGTGCTTTTCCGCGTGTGATTTTCCCGATCACGTGTCCGTCCTCATCAACGACGGGAAACAGTTCTCCTTTGTTATCCATATTCATTTCGCGTCTGTTTAGCTATTATTGTCCGTAATATTTTGTCATCTCAAATCTTTTTGCTATCTTTACAGATGAAAGAGCAAGATAAACGAATCATATCCTATGGAAGTAAATCTCGACTTGATGTCATTTGTCGAAACGAGCATTCTGCCTCGCTATACAGCCTTTGGTCGCTCCCATGGTCTGAGCCATGTGCAGCGTGTCATTGCCAACTCTTTGGAGCTGGCACGGCGCACGGGTGCTGATATCAATATGGTGTACGCCATTGCCGCCTATCATGACCTTGGCATGAGCGGTCCGCGTGCCATCCATCATATCACCGGCGGCAAGATCCTTGCGGCCGATGCCCGTCTGAAGAAGTGGTTCTCGCCCGAGCAAATCACCATCATGAGGGAAGCAGTGGAGGATCATCGTGCCTCTGCCTCACACGAGCCTCGGAGCATCTACGGAAAGATTGTCGCCGAGGCCGACCGTGACCTCGATCCTGAGGTGGTGTTTCGCCGTGCCGTGGAGTTTGGTTTAGAGCGTGATCCCGATAAGGACCGTGAGTGGCAGTGGCAGCGCTTCGATCGTCACATGGAAGAGAAGTACAGTGCCCGTGGCTATATCCGCCTGTGGATACCCAACTCGCCCAATGAGGAAAAGCTCAAGCGTGTGCGTGACATCATCGCCGACAAACCCCGTCTGCGCGAGGTTTTCAATCGTCTGTTTGATGAGGAGAGCTCGTCAAAGCGCTGAACGTCTTCTTACCCTTGACATAGTATTGCCATACGATGCTGATCGGCAAGCGTTCGGGCACCGTCGTGAGCTTTCTGCTCATCCTGATAGCCTCACGGTCAGCGTCGAAATCGTGGCGCCATTTATAGAAAGCGCGACGCGCCCGCAGGATAGCGATGAAGTCGCGCCAATTGCGGTTGACGATCAGTGTTTCCAAGGCAGCGATGTGATCCAGGATCCATCTCATGTGCATTACGGTTTGCAGCTCCTCGTCGGGGAGGTTTTTGTAGAGCATCGTCAGGTTGTTGCGGAAGTTGAGGAAAGTCTTCATCGGGTTGCCCTGCGGCAGAGTGCCGCCGCCGACATGGTATACTTCGCTTTCGGGAATGCACACCACGCGCCGTCCACGCTGCCGCAGTCGCCAGCAGAGATCGATTTCCTCGTTGTGCGCAAAGAAGCGTGCGTCGAGTGCTCCTGCCTCCCAATAGTCTTTGGCACGTATCATCAGGCAGGCTCCCGTAGCCCAGAGCACATCCATCTTATAGTCATACTGACCGTTGTCGCGCTCCACGGTGTCGAAGACACGGCCACGGCAGAGCGGATAGCCAAAGCGGTCGAGGAAGCCGCCGGAGGCTCCGGCATACTCAAAACTGTCCTTGTCTGCCTCGCTGAGCAGTTTTGGCTGACAGGCTGCCACGTCGTCGTGGCTGTCCATATACTCTTGCAGAGGCGTGAGCCAGTGGTGTGTCACCTCCACGTCGGAGTTGAGCAGTACATAGTAGTCTGCCTCTATCTGCCGCAGCGCACGGTTGTAGCCGTCGGCAAAGCCGTAGTTGCGGTCGAGCACCAAGGTCTTCACTTCCGGGAACTTCTGTGCGAGCATCTCCATCGAGTTGTCGGTGGAGGCATTGTCGGCCACCCACACCTCAGCGTCGTTGCGTGAGTATTTCAGCACGGTGGGCAGGAAGCGTTCCATCATCTTCCGTCCGTTCCAGTTCAATATGACGATAGCAGTCTTCATTGTTTTTCGGTTTTATTTTGCTATGATGGCTTTCGCGAGTAGCGTATCTTCTTTTCCACTCTTTCTGAAATCGCCGAGTGTCACGTTGAGGATCTCATTGTCGTACTCCTCGCGAGCCTCACTGGCGGGCAGAGTGACACGGATGTAGTTGTCGGTGAAGCCGTGCATGGCGTGTCCGGCGGGAGCTTTTTCGAAGAGCACGGGCCGTGTCTGTCCGATATAGTGTGCATAGAAGTCGTGCGTCTTTTTGTCGGAGAGTTCCAAGAGCCGTCTTGACCGTTCTTTCTTGTCCTTGTCGCTGACCACGTAGGGGATGGCGAGGGCCGATGTCCCGGGTCGTTCGGAATAGGGGAAGACGTGGAGCTGTGTCACAGGCAGATTGTCGAGAAAGTGGTAGCAGTCCTCGAAGTACTCCGGCCGCTCGCCGCGACAGCCCACCATCACGTCGACGCCGATGAACGCGTCGGGCATGAGCTCTTTGATAAGGTTGATCTTATGTGCGAAGACATCGCGTGTGTAGCGGCGGTGCATGAGTTTAAGCACCTCGTCGTTACCGCTCTGCAAGGGTATGTGGAAATGCGGCATGAAGGCGCGCGAATGTGCACAGTACTCGATGAGCTTGTCGTCGATGAGGTCGGGCTCCAGCGAGCTGATGCGGTAGCGCTGGATTCCTTCCACGTCGTCGAGTGCTTTGACCAGGTCGAGAAACGTCTCGCCGGTGGTCTTGCCAAACTCTCCGATGTTCACACCGGTGAGCACGATCTCCTTCCCGCCTTCGCTTGCAGCCTGTCGGGCTTGTTCCACGAGCGAGGCAATGGTGGGGTTGCGCGAGAAGCCGCGTGCGTAAGGAATGGTGCAGTAAGTGCAGAAATAGTCGCATCCGTCCTGTACTTTCAGGAAGTAGCGGGTGCGGTTGCCGCGTGAGCACGACGGTTGGAAGGTCTTGATGTCCTTGGTCTTCTCGTGGTGGAAGGCGTGTAGATGCCCCTCGCGCGGCTGAGTCCAGGCGTCGGAGAGGTACTGTATGAGGTTGGCTTTCTCATTGGAGCCGAGCACGAGGTCCACGCCGTCGATAGCACTCACCGTCTCGGGCTCGAGCTGAGCATAGCATCCTGTGACCACGACAAAAGCATCGGGGTTCTCGCGCACCATGCGGTGGATGGCCTGACGGCATTTGTGGTCGGCCACCTCGGTCACCGAGCAGGTGTTGATCAGACAGATGTCGGCGTGCTCGCCCTCGTGAGCGGTCGTGACGCCCATTTCGCTGAGCAACTTGCCAAAGGTGGAGGTTTCAGAGAAGTTGAGCTTGCAGCCCAGCGTGTAGTAAGCTGCTTTCTTGCCTTGGAAGGCACTGGTATTGATCATGCTTCTTTTCTTTTTTATGCAAAGGTACTGCTTTCCCGTGAAAATCCGACCGTAGGAGCAGGGAAAAGTGAAGTTTCTCTTTTTTATAGACATTTCAAGGCTTCCTGGCTCGGCTGCAGCGCACAAAATGACCTGCGCTTTCGCAAGTCCGTTTCAAATAGATGATAGCATCTGCTACTGTTTAGGAAACTGACAAAAAACGGGCAAAATACAGGCAATTTTCTCCACGGAGGTGTACCTTGCTCTCAATTTCGCAAATTTTGGGCATGTTTTCGTAAATACTTGACAGATAAAGAGTTAAAAGAAAAACAGCTTTCTGTAACCACGAAAAAAATTACAAAAAGCCGTCAAAGTATCGGTTTCTATCGAAATTCTCTAGAGAATTTCGTGTCATCTCAGTTGTTTGTGTGCGTCATCTCAGTTGTTTTATCGGGTAAAACAACTGAGATGACGCACACAAACAACTGTTTTCTCCTGCACAAAGTCCTTTTCTGACGATCGACAACCTAAATTTCATTTCTCGCATGCTCTAGAACACGAACTCTTCTGAACATGTTTTTGTCGTAATAATTGATACTTTGAAGCATACAAGTTCTTGCATGAGAATTGTTGCTTCCGCATATCACTCCCCCTCTCCTTGGGAGAGGAGGAGGGGGAAAAAGGCTGTTGAAGTGCTCTATTTCGTCACAAACGCCATCAGTTCCTTGCCGAGCGCATCAGCTTCTTCGGCAGTGTGAGCCTCACTGTAGACACGGATGATCGGCTCGGTGTTGCTCTTGCGCAGGTGCACCCACTTGTCGGGGAAGTCGAGCTTCACGCCGTCGATGTCGGTCACCTGTACATCGGGCTGAGAAGCGAAGTGCTCCTTCACCTTATTTAATATAGCGTCGATGTCGGTATCGGGCTTCAAGTCCACACGGTTCTTAGCCATGAAATAGTTCGGGAAAGTGGCGCGCAACTGACTGGCCTTCATGCCTTTCTGTGCCATACTGCTGAGGAAAAGTCCGATGCCCACGAGGGCGTCACGGCCATAGTGGCTTTCGGGATAGATGACTCCACCGTTGCCCTCGCCACCGATGACGGCACCGACTTCCTTCATCTTGGTGGTGACATTGACCTCACCGACGGCTGCGGCGTAGTATTTGCAGCCATGGCGCTCTGTGACATCACGCAGGGCACGTGTAGAACTCAGGTTGCTCACCGTAGGACCTTTGACATGGTCAAGGATATAATCAGCCACCGTCACCAGTGTATATTCCTCGCCATACATCTTTCCATCCTCCTGGATGAATGCCAGACGGTCTACATCCGGATCAACGACGATGCCGAGGTCATACCCGCCATTGGCCACCTCGCTCATGATGCCGCCGAGGTTGCGCTCCAAGGGCTCAGGGTTGTGGGCGAAATCGCCGTTAGCCTCGCCGTTGAGGAACTTATATTCCACGCCGAGGGCGTCGAGCAGATGGGGCAGGATGATGCCGCCAACCGAGTTGATCGAGTCAACGCACACCTTGAAGTGAGCCTTCTTGATAGCATCCACATCCACGAGGTCGAGAGCCAGCACGCTGTCGATATGTCGCTGGTTAAAGCTGTCGTCGTGTGTATAGTGTCCGAGATGATCAACATCAGCGTATTCGAAGTCCTCTTTCTCGGCAATGTCCAGCACAGCATTGCCGTCGGCTTTGGTGAGGAACTCACCCTCGTTGTTGAGCAACTTCAGTGCGTTCCAGTGACGGGGATTGTGGCTGGCCGTGATGATGATGCCGCCGTCGGCGCCACTCATGCGTACGGCGAGCTCAGTGGTCGGTGTGGTTGCCAGGTCGATGTCGAGGACATCATAGCCCATGCCCATCAGCGTGCCGCAGACAACGTTGCGAACCATTGGACCGGAGATGCGGGCGTCACGCCCAACGACAATCTTGTTGGCGGAAGACTTAGCACTGCGACGGATGAACGTAGCGTAAGCGGAAGTGAACTTCACAATGTCCAGGGGATTCAGAGTATCTCCTGTGCGGCCGCCAATAGTGCCGCGAATGCCGGAAATAGATTTAATCAGAGTCATATATTGATAAACATCTATGATTGTTGTATCGGTTATCGCCCACGTTGGTAGGTGATGTCGTAGAGGCAGGGATAGACGCTGGCCACAGCATAGGTCTGTCCCATGTCATGAGGCACGATAAGCCTCACCTTAGCAATCTCATCGTCTGCATTGATATAGCGGCCTAAGTTGATAAACGTCAGCGGCACGAGCCATCCCTGCGGAACGGTTGTCGAACCATTGCCGTAGACGCGGTACATCAGACTGCTCTTATCAAACGAGCCGCGGAATGTGCCCGAGTAATTGGTCACACTCATCTTGTCCGGCATCTGGGAAGCTCCCGGGAAAATGACATTGCTCAACTGTACGCTGTCGGTTAGCAGGTTGCGCTCGGTGAAGCGGCACAGGACAGTTTCACTCTCGCCATAAGCCAAAGGCTTACCGGAGCCACGGCGCACGATCTGCATATAAACGCCCGAGGACTCAAAGAGCACCCATTCGTTTTTCTTCACATCGGTTGTCGTGTCCTTCAGAAACTCTTCTTCCGAGATCACGTTCACTGCCGAATCAGCGATATACTTGCTGATAGCTGCTTTCTCCCGCTTCTTTTGATCAGCGTAAGTCTCCTCATCGTTGCAGGAAGCGATCATCATCAAGCCTATCAGCATCAGGCACAAAAAGCCCAGTTTCCTCATTGTCTGTCTATTGTTGTTGATTAATATTGCAAAGGTAGCAAAAAAAGGCTGGATAGTACTGATATAGAGGAATAAAAAACATTAAATGCCTTTATCAGCCCTTCAGTTGCTCACTATAATATGCAAAGGCCTCGCGTGTGATCTTTTCTGCTTCCTCGATCGAGCAGTCGAGATGCCCGCCGCTGGCGTTGAAGTGTCCGCCGCCGTTGAAGAAGCGGCGCGCCATGTCCTCGACGGAAAAGTCGTCGACGGAGCGCAGACTGATCCATATCTTGTTGTCGATGCGGTCGTCTTCACGCAGCGAGATGCTGACCTTCATGCCCTTGATGCGCAGTGGCTCGTTGACAAGTCCTTCGGCGTCGCCCCGCTTATAGTGGTAGTCGAGCATGTTTTGGCGAGTGAGCGTATAGTAGGATGCGTGAAGATCCTCAAAGACGTTGAGTTTCTGCGACATCAGATAGCCGCGCAGGCGGATGGCCCATGTGCTGTAGTTGTTGAACACGTTGCGATAGATCTTGTCCTTGTCAATGCCTTTGGTGAGCAACTGACAGATGATATAGAAAATCTCCGGGCGTGAGGACGCAAAGGTGAAGCCGCCTGTGTCGGTCATCATGCCGCAATAGTCGCAAACGGCAAAGGTCTTGCTGAGCTTATCGAAGACGCCCAACTGCCAGGCGACACGGAAGACAACTTCCGACGCCGAGCAGAACTCTTCTGAACTGACCTTCACATCGGCCTGCATCTGTGGACCGAGATGATGGTCGAAGAGCACACGCGGTGCCTGACAGGCGGTGAGAATCTCTGCCATGGCGTCGACACGGTTGTTGTCGTTGAAGTCGATGCAAAAGAGCAGGTCAGCCTCGTTGAGTGCCTGCGCGACTTTCTCGGGATGCTTGTCGTAGCGGATGATGGCGTGAGTGCCGGGCAGCCACTGCAAGAAATCGGGATAGGCATTGGGCATGATGACGGTAGGCTCCTTGCCGAAAGCCTCACGCAGGCAGGTAGCCCAGGCAAGGCATGAGCCCATCGCGTCGCCGTCGGGACGTGAGTGGCCTGTTATCACGATATGATGGGAAGACTGTATTTTTTCTCTCAGCCAAAGAAGATCGTTCTCGGAAAGTACGTTGAGATTCATTTCTGTATTCATGGATGCAAAGGTAGTAAATAATTGGTAAATGTGAGATAGTTAGAAGAAAAAATCAGGGCAGGATCTCTCCTGTCCTGATTGTAAGAAGAAAGATAAAGGATGTTACTCTTGATGCAGCTCCTCAAAGGCTTTGTCGAAAGCTTTTGGGTGGCGCGCTGTGAAGCAGATGTTGACCAGACAGTTGGCGACAAGCTCATCGTCGGTGAGGTCAACGCCTTTCTCTCTGACGAGGTTTTTGCCGAGACAGACCTCCCACGTGGTGTTGAAGTCGCGGTCTTCTGCTCCCATATACTTCAGATCGCCCGGTCCGTCGATGATCTTGAAGCGTATCGGCTTCTTGGATGGCACGGGACGCATGTCCAGCAACAGGTCGTAGGCCAGGCGGAGCTGGTCACGATAGCCCGATGTGCCGGGATACATATTGTTAATGGTGGCCATGATCTCGTCGAAACGATAGGCCTGCAAGAGATCGTAGAGAATCATAACACTGCTGATAATGATATTTATTCATTAGAACTTTGCCATCTTGATGGCGTCGATGGCGCACTCATCACCTTTGTTGCCGAGTTTGCCACCACATCGGTCCACTGCCTGCTGATGATCATCGGTGGTCAGCAGTCCAAAGATCACCGGAATGTTCTGTGTGGCATTGAGTCGGGAGATGCCAAAGGTGACGCCCTGGCAGATATAGTCGAAGTGCGGCGTGTCGCCACGGATGACACTGCCCAGGATGATGATGGCATCGAAACCATCGTTCTTGCACAGTTGCTGTGCGCCATAGACGAGCTCGAAGCTGCCGGGCACAGTCTTGACATGGATGTTCTCGGGCAGCGCACCGTGCTTCTCAAGGGTAGACACGCAACCGTCGAGCAGTGCGCCTGTGATGTCCTTGTTCCACTCGGCGACAACGATACCGAAGCACATGTTGCTGGCATCGGGTACGCTGGCCGTATCGTAATCGGATAAATGATGTAATGCTGTAGCCATAATATGATTAGCTAAATCCTCCTAACGTTTCGAAAGAGCCATTGCTTAGTTGCTGGCTCTCTCAATATATTTGTCGATCTCGTTGCTCTGAACAAGCTGTGAGTTGACATATTTCTTCTTGATGTCCTGATAGACTTTCAGTGCGTCGGCCTTCTTGCCCTGAGACTCGAGCAGTTCACCGGCCTGCAGGCGGAAGATAGGAGACAGGCTGTTGTTGGCGCCGTCCTCGGCTTTGTCGTCGGCCTTGTCAGCAGCCTCCTGGAGTTTGCTCACAGCCTTGTCGATCTGTCCGACATGAGCGTAGGCATTGCCCAATGCCTCGATGGCGGCAGGGCTGACCATAGCATCGCCCTTGGGGGAGTAGTCCTCAAGATATTTCACGGCATCGCTCCACTTGCCCAGATAGGCATAGCTCAGTCCGGCATAGAGCTTGGCAAGGTTGCCGGCATCAGTAGAACTGTAGTCATCGGCAATCTTCACAAAACCGGTATATCCGGCACCGTCGCCGTTGAGGGCTTTGTCGAACTGTTCTGCATTGAAATACTCCTGTCCACGGGCCAATGCCGTACTTGCTTTTTCCTCACGGGGACCGCCGATGAATGCGCTATAGCAGAAATATCCTGCGACAATGACTACCACCGCAATGATAGCTCCCAGTAAAATCTTCTTGTTCTTGTCGAAAAACTCTTGTGACTTAAAGGCAGCGTCAAATGTTGCCTGACCGTTGTTGTTTGCCATTTATTTGAAATGATTTTTGTTATTTCATTGATAATTGATGATACACAGCAGCGCCGTTTCCTTCGGGTACGGCCAATATATCGGTACAAAATTAGCAATTTTCCCTCACATACTAAAATTTAAACGACTCTTTTTTCGCTTTTTCGCTTCAAAACTCTTATCTTTGCACATGTAAGGCAAGGGAAAGCCCCATAGAGCCCATAGGATCATGAGACTGAAGAAGATATCAATCATCAATTACAAGAATATTAAGAGCACTGCACTGGAGCTCTCGCCGAAGGTGAACTGCTTCATCGGCAACAATGGTGAAGGCAAAACCAACATCCTCGACGCTGTCTATTTTCTCTCGTTCTGCCACAGCAACTTCACCAACATCGACTCACAGGTGATCAACCATGACCAGGAGTTCTTCGTCATCGAGGGCGACTATGAGGGCGACCAGGGACAGCAGGAAAATATCTACGCGGCTATGAAGCGCGGACGGCATAAGCAGTTCAAGCGTAACCATAAGGACTATAAGAAGCTCTCGACACACATTGGTCTCATCCCGCTTATCTTTGTCACGCCCTCGGACAACAGTCTGGTGACGGGGACAAGTGAGGAGCGAAGACGACTGATGGATGTGGTCATCGCACAGTATGACCATACCTATATGGACGCACTGACACGCTACAACAAAGCTTTGCAGCAGCGCAATGCCCTGTTGAAGATGGAGACGGAGCCCGATGCTACGCTCATGGACCTGTGGGAAGAGGAGATGGCTTCGGCGGGAGAGGAGGTCTTTCACAAGCGCAGCCAGTTTGTGGAGGAGATGACTCCTGTGTTTCAAGATATCTACGACATGCTCTCGGATCACCACGAGGCGGTATCGATCAACTATGTCTCTCACGGGCAGCGTGGTCCACTGCTCGATGTGATCCGCCGCGACCGTCAGCGGGACCGTGCCGTGGGCTATTCGCTGCACGGCATCCACCGCGACGACTTGGAGATGATGCTTGAGGGCTATCCCATGCGGCGGGAGGCCAGCCAGGGACAGACAAAGACCTACGTGCTGGCACTGAAACTCGCTCAGTTTTCTTTCTTGAAGAAGACAGCATCCGGCACGACGCCTTTGCTGCTTCTCGACGACATCTTTGACAAGCTCGACGCCAAGCGCGTGGAACAGATCATCAAACTCGTGGCCCGACCCGACTATGGTCAGATCTTCATCACGGACACCAACCGCGACCATCTCGACCATATCCTCCAACATGTGGGCGAGGATTATAAGCTCTTTCATGTCGAGGACGGAAACGCGACACAGTGTTAAGTGTTGACTCTTTTTGCTCCAAAGTGAGAAAAGTGTTCATTCTCAATTTATCGTTCATCTATATATATGTTTAAGCGTGAAGTAAAACCAATTGGTGACCTGCTGAAGGAAATGCTCAGAAAGGAAGGACTGGAAACGCCCCTGCTGCAGCGACGTATCGTGGATGCCTGGGACGTGGTCACCGGACACATGATCTCAAGCTATACACGGGAAAAGTTCATCCGCAACCAAGTGTTGCACGTGAAGATCGACAACCCGGCACTACGGCAAGACCTCAGTATGATGCATACGCAACTCACCCGTCGACTCAACGAGGCTGTCGGCTCCTCGGTGATCAGCGACGTGAGGGTCTACTGATGGATACAACGACCTAAGACCCTCGTAAAAGCCAATACCACATGAAGAAACCTAAGACCATACGGATAGTTCCACTCATCTTAATATCCATGATGCTGCTCCTGCTCATCACGGGTTGCACACCGCGCGTCTCCTATAAATATAAAATAGGTGTGTCGCAGTGTGTCGGCGGACGCTGGCGCGACAAAGTCAACAACGAGATGCTGTCCGCACAGCATCTCTACGACACCGACGTGAAAGTGTGCATCACCAACGCTGACAACAACACCGACCGGCAGCGGCAGCAGATCGACAGCCTCATCAATGCCGGCGTGGACTTGCTCGTCATCTCACCCAACGAATATCGTCCGCTCTCACCCTGCGTGGAAAAGGCGAAGAAACGTGGAATTCCCGTTATTCTCTTTGAGCGCAAGACTTCATCGCAAAATTACACTGCTTATATCGGTGGCGACAATGTGGAGGCAGGACGAGCGATGGGTACCTATGCCGCACGACTGTGCCACGACAGCATACACGTCGGGCGACGGCCGGTCGTCCTTGAGATCACCGGTCAATTGGTGACATCGCCGGACCGTGAACGATACGAAGGATTCAGCACTGTCATGAAGCAACACCCTGAACTCGACTTTCAGCATATCAAGACCAACTGGACGTTTGAGGACTCCTATGCGACCACGAAGAAATGGCTGCTGGAGGGCAAGCCTCTCGACGTGGTCTTCTGCCATAGCGACTTGGCGTCACTTGGCGCTTACAAGGCCGCCAAAGAGCTCGGAAAAGAAAAAAGTATCTATTTCCTCGGTATTGACGCACTCCCAAATGAAGGTATTGAGGCCATTCAGCAAGGAAAGCTTGCCGCCAGCTATATCTATCCGACACACGGTGAAGAGATTATCGCTTTGGCTCTGAAAATTCTGGAACACAAGCCTTATAAGCGTGAAAACATCATCAAGAGCGTTGTTGTCACACCACAGAATGTCGATGAGATTGCTGTCAATGCCAATGCGATGATGCGACAAAACGAGTATCTCATTACTATACAGAATAAACTCGAGGATTATCTCGGGCTCTATCACGTGCAGCGTACTATTCTCTTTGTGTCTGTTTGTGTGGCGCTTGTGCTGTTCATCGCCGTTTTGCTGGTGTGGAGAGCCATCGTGATCACACGGCGCGCTAACCGACGGATAAAAGAACTGGGGAAAGAGCAAATCCGCTTCTACACCAATGCCAGCCACCAACTGCGCACGCCTCTGACACTCATCAACGGCCCGCTGCAGCAACTTAGTGAGAGCAAGACACTCAGTGTGGGCGACCATGAACTGCTCGACATCGTACGGCGCAATGCGGAACAATTGTTGCATCTTGTCACCGATGTGCTGCAATTCCAAAAGGAAACGCAAAAGATGGTCAAGGAGCCGCAGCCCGATGACGCACACGCCATCAGCCGACGGTCGGTGCAGGACGGGCAACATGACATCGTCGTGCGCGACCAAAGTGACGAGCTCGCGACTGTGTTGATCGTTGACGACAACGATGACATGCGCCGCTACCTGCGCACGCTGCTCCTCAACCGCTATTACGTGCTTGAAGCCAGCGACGGACAGAGCGGTTGGAAACTGGCACGCGAGAGTGTGCCCGACCTGATCATCAGCGACGTGATGATGCCAGTGATGGACGGACTGACCTTCTGTGGCAAGATCAAGACGGAGCCCTTGACCAGCCATATCCCTGTCATCCTGCTAACAGCGCGCAGCACAGAACAGCAACAGGCCGAAGGACTCAGCCATGGTGCTGATGCCTATCTCACCAAACCCTTCAGTGCCGAGGTGCTTCTCGCGCATATCGCCAGCCTGCTCGCCAATCGACAGAAACTCAAGAAAGTCTTTTCCGCAGAAAAGCAACAGACGAATGAAAACCAGGAACAAGAAGAAAAGCTTAGCACGCCCGACAAGATGTTCATGGACACACTGCGCCAGGCTATCCTTAGGAATATGAGCAACACCAAACTTAAGATGGACGATCTCGGGGCTGACATGGGTATCAGCCGTGTGCAGCTCTACCGAAAGGTGAAGGCCATGACGGGCATGTCTCCTGTGGAATTGCTGAAAGAGATGCGCCTCAAACGGGCCATGAAATTGCTGAAAGCCACCGACAAGACTGTGGCGGAAGTAGCCTATGAGGTAGGTTTCGGTACACCTGGATATTTCTCTTCTTGTTTTAAGAAGCAATACGGCAAATACCCAACAGACATCAAGGAAGACGCAAAAGAGTAAGTTTAAGGGTATCGAATGACTTAACAATTGTTTCATTCGATGGAAATATTGATACATGTCGAAAAAGTTACAGCATTTGTATGAATGCATAACATAACATTGAATTTGTTTTCGTAATTTCGTGGCAGCAATTAAAGGATAGTCCTTTTTTAACGAAGGCGGTCTTTAATGATATAGAACAAAAAACCTAAATTAATAAAGACATGAACAACAAAATCAACAAGCTGGCTCTGGCCAGTGTCATGCTTTGCTTCTTTGCCATGGGGTTCGTTGACTTGGTGGGCATAGCATCGAATTATGTGAAGAGTGACCTGGGGCTCAACGATGCCACTGCCAATATCTTCCCATCTCTGGTATTTTTCTGGTTTCTAATCTTCTCTGTGCCGACGGGTGTGCTGATGAATAAGATCGGGCGAAAGAAGACGGTGTTACTTTCACTCGTTGTCACCGTGGTGTCGCTCTTGTTGCCGCTCTTCGGTGAGAGCTTTGGACTGATGCTCGTCAGCTTCTCGCTCTTGGGTATCGGCAACGCGCTCATGCAGACCTCGCTCAACCCCCTTGTTGCCACAGTGGTTCGCGGCGGCCATCTCGCCTCTACGCTCACCTTCGGCCAGTTTGTCAAGGCTATCGCCTCGTTCATGGCTCCCTATATCGCTGCTTGGGGTGCTACTCAAGCCATTCCCTCCTTCGGTCTCGGCTGGCGTGTGCTCTTCCCTATCTATATGATAGTCGGGATCGCTGCTTCGCTGTTCCTGCTCTCCACACCCATTGAGGAAGAAGGACCTGCCTTTGCCGGGGAGACTTCGCCGACTGTAGGCAAGCAGTTTGCGGCATGCTTCCGATTGTTAGGCAAACCTATCGTGCTGCTGAGCTTCATCGGCATCATGTGTCACGTGGGTATCGATGTTGGCACCAACACGACAGCACCAAAAATTCTCATGGAACGGCTGGGGATGACGCTCAACGATGCCGCCTTCGCAACGTCGCTTTACTTTATCTTCCGTACCCTTGGGTGCTTGACAGGATCGTTTTTCCTGCGTGTGGTCAACAACCGGCTGTTCTTTGTCATCTCCATCACGATGATGGCCCTTTCGATGTGCGGACTGTTCTTTGGAACCACCAAACTTGTACTGTATATTGCCATCGCACTTGTAGGCTATGGAAACAGCAATGTCTTCTCACTCGTCTTCGCTCAAGCTTTGCAGAGTGTGCCTGACAAACAAAATGAGGTCAGTGGACTGATGATCATGGGACTTTTTGGTGGTACGGTCTTCCCGCTTATCATGGGCTTTGCCTCTGACGCTATGGGACAAGCCGGTGCCGTGCTCGTCATGGCTGTAGGTGTAGCTTATCTTTTTACCTATATCAAGAACGTCAAATAAATAATAACTATGAACAAAGTCATTGTCGGCCTCGGTGAGGCCTTGTGGGATTGTCTGCCCGACGGCAGCAAGTTGGGTGGTGCACCCGCTAATTTCGCTTATCATGCCAGTCAGTTTGGCAATGACGCCTATGCCATCAGTGCTATTGGTAACGACGCGCTCGGCGATCAAACGCTCAAAGAGTTCGACGAGAAGCATCTGAAGTATGTCATGCCGCGTGTCGATTATCCGACAGGTACCGTACAGGTGGAACTCGATGAAGAAGGAGTACCTACCTACGACATCAAACAAAACGTGGCTTGGGACAACATTCCCTTCACACCTGAGATAGAAAACATCGCCAAGCACTGTGGCTGTGTTTGTTTCGGATCATTGGCACAGCGCAACAAAATATCGCGCGACACCATCCACCGTTTCATTGACACCACGCCGATGGCATGCTTGAAGATCTTTGATATCAACCTGCGCCAGAACTTCTACTCCAAAGAGATCATCCAGGACAGTCTTAAAGCTTGTGACATCCTCAAGATCAACGATGAGGAACTCGTCACCATCGGTCGTCTCTTTGGTTATCCCGGTCTCGACATCGAGAACAAGTGCTATCTCATCCTTGGTAAGTACAACCTGAAGATGCTCGTGCTCACCTGTGGCACCAACGGCAGCTACGTCTTTGCGCCCGGCGTGAAAAGTTATCAGCCTACACCCAAGGTGGAGGTGGACGACACGGTAGGTGCCGGCGACAGCTTCACAGGCTCTTTTGCCTCTGCCATCCTTGCCGGTATGCCTATCAAGGAAGCCCACAAGCTTGCTGTTGAGGTCAGTGCCTACGTCTGCACTCAGCCCGGTGCCATGCCCAAATTGCCCGAGCAACTGCTCAACAGAGTGAAGTAGTTCATATTGCAATCATAGCGCTCTCCTGGAAAGGAGAAAATCAAGCTGCCTCCATACTCCTTATTATATATAAGGTGTATGGAGGCTTTTGTGTCTCATGCTTTGCTCCTATTCTTGTCATATACAAAGGATGATTAGAGTAAAGGAAGCGTAATAAAATAAAAAAATATTCTGCTTTTTCCTTTGTGGTTTCATTCCATTACCTTATCTTTGTCAGCAAATAACCAATAACTAAAAATCGACTATGGAGAATAACACGCGTATCTTAATGAACATGAATCCCGTGGTGGCTTATCTGCAGAAAGCACCAAAGGAATTCACAATGGAAGACATCATCAAACTCATCAGGTTCAAGTCGATCCAGATGGTGAACTTCATGTACCCCGGTGGTGACGGGAAGTTGAAGACGCTGAACTTCGTGATCACCAACGAGGCTTATCTGCGGACGATCCTCTGTTGTGGCGAGCGTGTCGACGGCTCGTCGCTTTTCGATTTCATCCAGGCTTCCAGCAGTGACTTGTATGTGATGCCACGCTACTCTACTGCTTTCATCGATCCTTTTGCCGAGATTCCCACGCTTTGCATGCTCTGCTCTTTCTTCGACAAAGACGGCCATCCACTGGAGAGTGCTCCCGAGTATACGCTGCGCAAGGCAATCACAACGCTGCATGACCGTCAGGAGCTGGACTTCTGGGCTATGGGTGAGCTGGAATACTATGTCATCAAACCGTCTGTGGGCATGTATCCCGCTCAGGAGCAGCATGGCTACCATGAGAGTGCGCCCTATGCCAAGGCCGGTGATTTCCGTAGCCGTTGCATGATGCTGATCGCTCAGACGGGTGGTATCATCAAGTATGGACATAGCGAGGTGGGCAACTTCACAAGGGACGGACTTACCTATGAGCAGAACGAAATAGAGTTCTTGCCCGTTCCTGCTGAGCAAGCCGCTGACGAACTGCTGATAGCCAAGTGGATTATCCGTAATGTGGGCTATCGCGAAGGGTATGACGTGACATTTGCCCCGAAGATCACAACAGGAGAGGCTGGTAGCGGTCTACATTTCCATATACAGTTGCGAAAAGACGAAAAGAATATGCTCGTGGAGAACGGACGACTGAGTGCCACTGCACGTAAGGCAATCGCCGGACTGCTTGACGTGGCACCGGCGCTGACAGCCTTTGGCAATAAGAATCCTACATCTTATTTCCGCCTCGTGCCTCATCAGGAAGCACCGACGAATGTATGCTGGGGTGACCGCAACCGCTCGGTGCTCGTGCGTGTACCGCTTGGTTGGACCTCCGGCGTGGACATGTGCCACAAAGCCAATCCCGAGGAATCGGAACGAAACTATGACACCAGTGGCAAGCAGACCTTTGAGATCCGCTCGGCCGACGGTTCGGCTGATCCGTATCAGATGTTGGCCGGCATCTGCGTAGGATTGCTCCATGGACTGGAGATGCCAAATGCTTTAGAGATGGCGGACCGCACCTATGTGGCTGTGAACATCCACGACAAGGCCAATGAGAAGAAACTTGCCGAACTCAAGTCCCTGCCCGACAGCTGTGCGGCCTCTGCCGACTGTCTGGAGCAGCAACGTGCGGTCTTTGAGCGCTACGGCATCTTCTCCGAGGCTATGATCGATGGTGTCATTAAGCAGTTAAGAAGCTTCAACGACCGCACCCTCCGTCACGATGTAGCCCTGCATCCTGAAGAAATCGCCAAACTCGTTGGCAGATACTTCCATTGCGGGTGAAGACAAATAATCACCACCGCTTCTCCTATATATATAGGTATGCGGTGGTGATTCTTTATATAATTGAGTGTTGTCTGTAGATGTTATTCTACCAATTTCTCCACTGAATCGCTGTGATTGTCACCTTCAACGCGGATAACATGCTTTCCGGGTGCCAGTTTGATAGGACAGAAAGTCCAGATGATGTTTGTAGGGTCAGGGCAATGTTCAAGAAATTGTATGGGCTGACCATCAACGAAAAGCTGTAGACTTTTGGCATTGCTATATGCTTTCACACAGTAATCGCTGTTTGCCTGGAGACGGGTCATACGTCTGCCTGTTATGTAAACGGTCGGTTCGTGGTGGTTCCACCATGCTTTGTAGAGATAGAACGCATCCTTTCTTGTCTTGCGGTCTCTTGTCACTAACCCCTTGTCATTGATATACTTGCGTTGAACATTCTCTTTGAAATGAATGCCGTCGTCAGAATCCATATAGCCTTCTTGACGGTCTGCAACGGGAAAGTCAAAGAGAATCCATGCTGAGGTGAAGTTGAGAAAAGGCATTTGCATGATCTGTCTGACGTGTTCCTCATGAACGAGATTAGCGTGCTCCTCGTAGTGGTACTTGTCGTCGGCCCGCATCTGTTTCATGTCTGTCGAGGTGATATGACAGAAAGGATTGCAGCCGGCTCCGTACTCCGAGATATTGACAACACCCATCTTTTGGTGTATCTCATTCATCTCTTTTCTGATGTTGGCGGGATTGTCGTGGTTGTAGTACCAGCCATTGTATCTGTTCTCTGAGAAGAAATCACCTTTGAGATGGATGTATCCGTCACGTTGGTAGAGACTACAGTCGGTAACGCCTACAAGTCGGTATGGATCAAGTTGCTTCGCGTCGTCGTAGAGTTTTGCAGACTCATCGACAATGCGCTGGCAGTCGATCTTCCCTTGCAGCCTGTCGGTGTTTCCCCAGCTGTCGAGCTCATTCCACATGCCCCAGAAAACGATGGAAGGATGGTTGTAGAGCGATGTGATCATCTCGCGCATCTGTTGATGAATGTTGTCGAAGTAGGCTGGTTCGGCATTCACTCCGCATACGTTGACCCATGGTATTTCTGTCTGAACGATGATGCCCAGAGAATCGCAGAGTGCGTATTCGATGTCGCGATGAGGATAATGAGCCAGTCGTAGGAAGTTGCAGCCAAGTTCCTTGATGGTCTGATAATCGCAAATAATGTCGCTGTCGCTGACGGCAGAAGCCTTGCCATCTATGTCCTGATGTTCGCTGACACCATGCAGCGGGTAGCTCTTGCCATTGAGGAAAAATCCTTTATCAGCTGTAGCTTGGAAATAACGGAAACCGATTTTAGTCTTGACTTCATCGAGTTTATGTCCTTTCTTGTCACAGATGGTCATCACAGCCTGATAGAGATAGGGATCCTTTAATCCATTCCACAAATGAGGCTGTTGGACTGTGAAGCTGTCCACGATCGTAACGGGCTGGGCGGCAGACTTGGGCAATCTGAGATTTCGTTGGCTGGCATAGACTTTCTTTCCTGCCTTGTCAAGGAGAGTGATGTCCACCGACACCTGCTGGCGGCTGCCTGACGCATTGACGATGTCGGCTCTCATACAGGCCTGTGCTTCCCGGTCGCTGACATGGGGCGTAGCAACATGGAGGCGATAAAGGCCGGTGTTTGTGGGTGAGAAATAGATAGGACTCATCTTCAAGAGCCAGACCGGATTGTGCAATCCACCATTCTTGTTGAAGTCGGAACTGACGGGTATGAGGTTGACATCCTCATGGTTGTCGCATGTTACTTCTATACGATTTTCACCTTTGCGAACCAGTCCTTTGAGATTGATCCAAAATGGAGTGTAGCCACCTTTGTGGTTTTGTACTTTAGTACCATTGATCTCGATGGTGGCCTGCTGAGCGGCTCCCTCAAAGAGTAACATCAGAGGACGGCGAAGGTCAGATTCGCTCAGAACCACATTGCGACGATAGTAAGCTTTGCCTCGATAGTATTTATGGGAATGACCGTCTGTAGCATTGTAGGAATGCGGAATGGCCACCTGCTGCCAATGGATACTGTCAAGACTGAATTGCCAGTCGACAAGTTTTTGCATATCTGTTCCCAAGTCCTGCCCCCACGTCGGGAGACAACTTAGGAGCAGGATGGTGAGAATAAATACGAACGGAATTCGTTTGTTGTTCTTGTTCTTCATTGCTGTCATTGTTTACTAAAGTTTGCACTCTCAAAGAATCGGCTTGGGATAACACCTTCTCTATAATCATTAGTCTATTACATTGATTACTAATAAATAAAAGAGGAACTGTTATTATGGCAAAGTTAAACAATTTTAGCGAGATATCCAAGTTCTTGTGCGTTAAAAGTAAGATACTAGTGAGTTCCTCCACACATGCTATGATGCGGCAGGAATAAGATAGGCTGCACTCGGGAATGGCAAAGAAAAAATACTTTTTTCTTTGCCATTTCACTCGTTTGCACTATCTTTGCAGTAGATAAAAGCAATTGCAATGACTTATACTATTGAAAAAGTAACTACACTCATCGGCGCACGCCGCTATGGTAGTGCGGATGCCAACGTCGGTTTTCTCTTGACAGACAGCCGGTCGCTTTGTTTCCCCGAGGAGACCTTGTTCTTCGCCCTTAAGTCAACACGTAACGATGGACATAACTATATCCCCGAGCTCTATCGCCGCGGTGTCCGCAACTTTGTGGTCACAGACGTACCTGCCGGTTATGCCGTTGATTATCCCGATGCCAACTTCTTGAAAGTCGTCAACACGCTCGAAGCCCTGCAGCGGCTCGCTGAACGCCATCGCGACGAGTTCAACATCCCTATCATCGGCATCACGGGCAGCAACGGCAAGACCATGGTCAAGGAGTGGCTCTATCAGTTGCTCTCTCCCCAGCTCTATGTCACCCGCAGTCCGCGTAGCTATAACTCTCAGATCGGTGTGCCCCTCTCGGTGTGGCTCATGGACGACAACACCCAGGTGGGTATCTTCGAGGCGGGTATCAGTCAGCCCGGTGAGATGCTGGCGCTGCGCGACATCATCCAGCCGACGATTGCCGTGCTGACGAATCTTGGTGATGCTCATCAGGAGAACTTTTCGTCGATGGAGGAAAAATGCCGCGAGAAACTTATTCTCTTCCACGATGCACAGACGGTAGTGTACAACGAGGATGACGCTATTATTAATAAGGTGGCTGGTGAATTCAACTACCAAGGTGAGCGCCTTTGCTGGTCGTTGAAGGACAGCAAGGCACCGATGTATGTCAAGAAGATCGAGAAGAAGGAGGCGTCTTCCACAATTCACTATATATATAAAGGTGGTAAGGAAAACCGCTATACCATTCCGTTCATCGACGATGCGTCGATCACGAACTCCATTATCTGTGCCGCTGTAGCCCTGCATGTCGGTGTTTCTGCCGAGCAGCTTGCCGAGCGCATGGAGCAGTTGGAGCCGATTGCCATGCGTCTGGAGGTGAAGGAAGGCCGCCACGGCTGTACACTGATCAACGACTCGTACAACTCGGATATCAACTCGCTCGACATCGCGCTTGACTTCATGAACCGCCGTCCCGACCATAAAGGCCGTCGGCGTACGCTCATCCTCAGCGACATCTTCCAAAGTGGCGAGGAGCCTGCCGAGCTCTATCACGAGGTCAGCGACCTGGCCCGCAAGCGTGGCGTGGTGAAGTTTATCGGTATCGGCAAGGTCATCAGTGAGTACGCCGACGAGATACAGATCGCCGAGAAGTTCTTCTTCGAGAGTGTCGGTGCCTTCATCCATAGCGAGGTCTTTAAGAGTCTGCGTGACGAGGTCATCCTGCTCAAGGGGGCGCGTAGCTTCGGCTTCGACCAGATTACAGAATTGCTCGTACAGAAAGTACATGAGACTGTGTTGGAGGTGAACCTTGGCGCTGTGGTGAAGAATCTCAACTACTACCGCTCGTTTATGAAGACCGAGACCAAGCTCGTGTGCATGATCAAGGCCGATGCCTATGGTGCCGGCAGCGTGGAGGTGGCCAAGACACTGCAGGATCATCGTGTCGACTACCTTGCCGTGGCCGTCGCTGACGAGGGTGCCATGCTCCGCGGCAATGGCATCACGAGCAACATCATGATCATGAACCCCGAGATGAGTGCCTTCAAGACGATGTTTGACTATGATTTGGAGCCGGAAGTATACTCCTTCCGCCTGCTCGATGCTTTGGTGAAAGCGGCAGAGAAAGAGGGTATTACAGGCTATCCCGTACATATCAAGCTCGACACAGGTATGCATCGCCTTGGTTTCGATCCGGAGAAAGACATGGACGAACTTATTGACAGACTGAAACATCAGAACGCCATTATCCCGCGTTCGGTCTTCTCACACTTTGTCGGTTCCGATGACAACTCATTCGACGACTTCTCTGCCCATCAGTTCCAACTCTTCGATGAGGGTAGCAAGAAACTGCAGGCAGCCTTTGACCATAAGATACTCCGCCATATCGACAACTCCGCCGGCATCGAGCACTTCCCTGAGCGCCAGTTGGATATGTGCCGTCTTGGCCTTGGACTTTATGGCATCAACAGCCGCAACAATCAGATCATTAACAACGTCTCGACGCTGAAGACGACGATTCTGCAACTGCGCAACGTACCCGCCGGTGATACCGTGGGCTACAGCCGCAAAGGCAAGATCGATCATGACAGTGTCATCGCAGCCATACCTATCGGATATGCCGACGGACTGAACCGTCATCTCGGCAATCGCCACTGCTACTGCCTTGTCAATGGCAAGAAGGCAGAGTATGTCGGCAATATCTGTATGGACGTGGCGATGATCGATGTCACAGGTATTGACTGCAAGGAAGGCGACTCTGTGGAGATCTTCGGTGACCATCTGCCCGTGACTGTGCTCAGCGATGCCTTGGACACCATCCCCTACGAGGTGCTCACCGGTATCAGCAACCGAGTCAAGCGAGTTTATTATCAGGACGACTAAAGGATCAGTACGACTAAATCCCGAAAAAGAATGAGTGAAACAGACGACGACCAAATTCCGCCGTCTCTTGAAATAAAAACATAGAGGCTGCAATGACGAGTTGTAGCCTCTTTTTCTTATCAGGATTTTCTCTTTCAAGACTCCTTATAACAAAGCTCTTCATCTAAAAGTTTGATATATGCAGAATCGTAGAAGCCGATATCTCGTACTTTGGATAGTCCTTGGCGTTCTTGCCTTCCTGACTGTCGTGTTGGGAGGCGCGAGCTGGTACATGCTTGACTATGCTTTGCGTCCTTCTTTCAACAAGGGGCGGCACGAGGCTTATATCTGGAAACGGGTAAGGCACGACTACCCGTCGTTGCGCTCTTGGACCGACAGCCTGCGGAGCAACCACTGTCTTCACGACACCGTCATCGTCAATGCCCGTGGCGACAGTCTGCATGGCGTTTATCTTTTTGCACCACGCCGGAGCAACAAAGTTGCTGTGGTAGTCCATGGCTATACCGACTGCGCTATCTATATGTTGCCGTGGGCGAAGGTCTATCAGGAGATGAACTACAACGTACTCTTGCCTGAACTCTACGGCAATGGTCACAGCGCGGGTGATCATCAGCAGATGGGTTGGCAGGACCGCGAAGACGTGCTCCAGTGGATCGACATAGCCAACCGATGCTTCGGCCTTAGTGATTCTCTGTCGCGTATGGTAGTGCATGGCATCTCCATGGGTGCGGCGACGACGATGTGTGTCTCCGGCGAACAGACGCCCTCCTTTGTGAAAGCCTTTGTCGAGGATTGTGGCTACACCAGTGCATGGGATGAGTTTGGCAGTGAACTACACGATCAGTTTGGCTTGCCTTCTTTCCCACTTCTTTACTCCGCTTCAGCTCTCTGCTGTCTGCGTTACGGCTGGTCGTTTGGCGAGGCATCGCCATTGAGAATGGTAGCACACTGTCGTAAGCCGATGCTGTTTATCCATGGCACGAAGGACGATTTTGTACCTACATGGATGGTCGATCCTCTCTATAAAGCCAAGCCGCAGCCAAAAGAGAAGTGGCTTGCTCAAGGCTCTGCCCATGCCCGAAGCCTCCACGACCATCCCCAGGCCTACCGCTGTGTAGTGAAGCAGTTTGTGGAACATTATGTAGAACCCTGACTCATTATCTTATTTGAAATCCTTTATCCCGATGAAGAAATATATCTTAGCAATCATCGTGCTGACATGTTGCTTTGCCTGTCAGCCAACAGAGGACGAGAAAGCCGCGCCGCTGATGAAAAAGATAGAGACGCTCTATCACAATGGTCAGTACCAGGCCACGCTCAACGCCATCACCCAACTGCGTGCCCGACATCCGCGTGCCATCAAGAGCCGTCAGCGTGCGCTGGTCATTTGGCAAGACGCCAGTTTGAAGATGACGCAGCAGGACATAGGACGCACCGACTCTGCCCTGCAGGCTACCATTCAGCAGATGAACGCCGAGCGCAGTTTGCTTCGCCGCAATCAGTTGCGTGTTAAACGCGACTCCCTGCAGGTACGCTACGACGCACTTTGCGGAACGGTCAGGATCATCCATGCACGGCAGAAGCAAAACAAGCAATAGCGGGCGTCTCGACTTTGCAGAATGACAGAGGATGGCGAGTAGAAATCCATCTTGTGCTCTTCATATCTGTTATAATCATGTTTCAGACAAGGACAACGTGGCGTATTCATATAGCAAAAGTTTGCTTATTTGATTTTTTTTTCGTAAGTTTGCAAAAACGTAGAACCGTTAACACTATTGTTTCTAATCATCAATCAATATCAAGTGTATGAAAGATTTCTTTAAGATGACTGGTGCAACCATTGTCGGTCTTTTTGTCTTTTCCATTGTGGCTTTCTTGATCGCTATGATGACGCTGTCTGGAATGATGGCGGCATCAGAAGCTACGGCGAGTGTGCAAAAGAACAGTGTCCTCGTCCTGAAGCTTGATGGCAGTCTGTCGGATCATGGTAGCACATCGCTGCGTGATGAGCTACAAGGCAACACGAGCCAGACGCTTGAAGATATGCTCACGGCAATCAAGCAGGCAAAAACCAACGACAAGGTAGCCGGTATCTATCTTGAGGGTGGCGGCTTCTATGCTGATCCTGCTCAGGTAGAAGAGATCTACGATGCCTTGCAAGATTATAAGAAGTCTGGAAAATGGCTGGTGGCATACGCTGACAGCTATAATGCCTTTACTTATTATCTGGCCAGTGCTGCCGATAAGATCTATCTTAATCCGCAAGGTGCCGTAGACTGGCATGGGCTGGGGGGAAAGATGGAATACTTCAAACCCTTGTTGGATAAGATTGGAATCAAATTCAATGTTTTCAAGTGCGGTAAATATAAGAGTGCTACAGAACCATTGGTTAATGAACACATGAGTGATGAAGCCCGTGCTCAAACCACAAGATTCATTCAAGGTACATGGGACAAAATGGTGACCACGGTGAGCAAGAACCGTAAGATCAGTGTTGACACACTCAACGCATACGCCGACCGGTACATAGGAGTAGAGGAAACGAAAAACTTCCAGAAATATCATCTCGTCGATGGATTGCTTTATGCAGACGAGATGAAAGCCAATATCAAGAAACGCTTGGGATTGGATAAGGACGACATGATCCCGCAGGTATCTGCCAGCGATCTGGCTTCTACGGTCAAAGAAGACGAAGGTGAGGAGATCGCTGTGTACTATGCCGAGGGAGAGATTGTCGACGAGGCTTCACCACAGTCGGTATTCAATAGTGGCAGCATGATTGTAGGAAAGGTTATGGCTGATGATCTCAACGGCTTAGCCGACGATGACGATGTGAAGGCTGTCGTCATCCGTGTGAACTCTCCCGGCGGATCGGCTTATGCTTCCGAACAGATTTGGCATGCCATCAAGGAACTGCGCAAGCGCAAGCCGGTCGTAGTGTCGATGGGAGGCTACGCTGCTTCCGGAGGTTACTATATCAGTGCGCCTGCTGACTATATTGTCGCTGAGCCCACCACGCTGACGGGCAGCATCGGCATCTATGGCGTGAGCATCGACCGCTCTAAGCTGCTGACAGGCAAGTTAGGTATTAATGCTGATTATGTACAGACCAACCGCAATAGCACGATGGGCGACGACATGGCTCCCATGACGACGGAGCAACAGTCACTCATGCAAGCCTCTGTCAATCATGGCTACCGTCTCTTCAAGTCCCGTGTGGCTGATGGCCGTGCCATGACGATGGACCGTGTGGAACAGCTGGCTCAGGGACATGTCTACTTAGGTATGGATGCGAAGAAGCTGAAACTTGTCGATGCGTTAGGCGGACTGGATGTTGCTGTAGCGAAAGCTGCCAAGCTGGCTTCTCTCTCAGAGTGGCATACCGCTTCTTATCCAGGAGCTGAGGATATGTTTGACCAGATGTTGGATCTGTTCAGCAGTTCCACGGGCTCTTATCTCGACGGTCAGCTGCGTGCCGTGTTGGGCGATGACTATGGTGCCTACATGATGATGCGTAGGGCAACTTCGATGAGTCGCTTGCAGGCACGGCTGCCTTATGAGTTGATAATCAAATAATAATCATGCGAACAGAAGGGGATTACATCAAAATCAATGAATGGCTCTTGCCACTGAGCTGGCTTTATGGCTTGGGCGTAGGCTTTCGCAACTGGCTCTTTGACCTTGGAGTGCTTAAAAAGCGGTCCTTTGCCATACCGATCATTGCCGTTGGCAACATCACGGTGGGCGGATCGGGCAAGACACCGCATGTGGAATATCTTATCCGACTGCTGAGAGATGTGGTGCGGGTGGGCGTGCTCTCGCGTGGCTATAAGCGTAAGAGCAAGGGTTATGTCCTCGCCGATGACAAGACAACAGCACGCGAGATCGGTGACGAGCCTTATCAGATGAAACAGAAATTCCCCGATGTCTACGTTGCTGTAGACAAGAACCGGTGTCAGGGCGTAGACCGGATGACACATGACAAGGCGACGCACGATGTCGATGTCATCCTTCTCGACGACGCCTACCAGCACCGCTATATCAAACCAGGCATCAATATCCTGCTCGTCGACTATCACCGTCTGATCATCTACGACAAGCTCTTGCCGGCTGGCCGGCTGCGTGAGAGTCTCAACGGCAAGAGCCGGGCAGACATCGTGATCATCACGAAGTGTCCGAAAGACTTGAAGCCGATGGAGTTTCGCGTGCTTACCAAGGCCATGAACCTCTATCCTTATCAGGAACTCTACTTCACCTGTATCGACTACGATGCACCGGTTCCGGTCTTCCCCAAAGAGGCAGAGCCGCTCGCCGATTCTGGCTCTCCGTTGTGTGGCAAGAATGTATTGTTGCTCACGGGCATCGCCTCGCCCTTGCAGATGGAGGCCGACCTGAAAAAGCAATGTCGGACGATTACTCCCTTGACTTTTGCCGACCATCATTTCTTCAAGGCAAAGGACGCGCAGCGTATCAACGAGATTTTCCTGTCGTTGCCCGAACCGCGTGTGATCGTCACTACAGATAAAGACAGCACACGTCTTGAGAATCTCGAAGGACTTGACGAAGATGTGCGGCGGCATCTCTACCGCCTGCCCATCCGCATCAGGTTTATGCTCGACGAGGCTGAGACGTTCAATCATAAAATCATTAGCTATGTACGAAAAAATTCAAGAAACAGCATCCTGGCTAAAGGCAAGGATGACAGCAAGCCCGCAGACCGCCATCATTCTGGGAACAGGCCTCGGACAATTAGCTTCCGAGATAACTAAGACGCTGGAAATCCCTTACAAGGATATTCCCAATTTCCCTGTGTCTACGGTAGAAGGACATGCGGGAAAACTCATCTTCGGTCAGCTCGGTGGAGTGGATATCATCGCTATGGATGGCCGTTTCCATTTCTATGAGGGTTACTCGATGAAGGAGGTTACCTTCCCCGAGCGGGTGATGTATGAGTTGGGCATTAAGACGCTCTTTGTCAGCAATGCCTCCGGCGGCATGAACCCTAAGTTCCATATTGGTGACATGATGGTCATCACCGACCATATCAATCTCTTCCCCGAGCATCCGCTGCGTGGCAAGAACTTTCCCACCGGTCCCCGCTTCCCTGATATGCACGAGGCCTATGACCATGAACTGGTCGCGCTTGCCGACAGCATAGCTAAGGAAAAAGGTATCTCTTTGCAGCATGGTGTCTACGTAGGCGTGCAGGGTCCTACCTTCGAGACACCTTCCGAGTACAGAATGTATCATCTCTTAGGGGGTGATGCGGTCGGCATGTCGACGGTTCCCGAGGTGATCGTGGCCCGTCACTGTGGCATCAGAGTCTTCGGTATGAGCATCATCACCGACTTGGGCGGCTTTGAGCCACCTGTGGAGGTCAGCCATGAAGAAGTACAGAAAGCTGCCAACAGTGCTGAACCGAAGATGACGGAGATCATGCGCGAAATGATCATCAGACAGCATAATAAGTAATAGACAGAGTAAAAGGCAGAGTAACTGGTATGCAGAAATAATAACACACAGCGTGTCAGTGCATACAGATACTCTTGACAGATCATATGGAAATAGCAAAGTTGGGTGAGTTTGGTCTGATCGATCATCTCACGAAAGACATTAAGCCGGTCAATGAGTCGACGCTTTATGGCGTGGGCGATGATTGTGCTGTACTTCATTATCCTGAGTCGGAAGTGTTGGTCACCACGGATATGCTCATGGAAGGCATCCACTTCGACCTTACCTATATCACGATGCAGGAGTTGGGCTACAAGGCCGCGATGGTCAACATATCTGATATCTTTGCCATGAACGGTACGCCACGGCAGATGACAGTGTCTTTGGCTATCGGCAAACGACTGAAAGTGGAGGACATCGAGGCTTTCTACGATGGCCTGCGCAAGGCTTGCGAGAAGTGGAGCGTGGATGTTGTAGGTGGAGACACAACGGCATCCTATACAGGATTGGCGATCAGTATCACGTGTATTGGTGAGGCAAAGAAGGAAGACATCGTCTACCGCAATGGTGCCAATGAAACCGACTTGGTCTGTGTCACCGGTGATCTCGGTGCCGCCTATATGGGCTTGCAGTTGTTGGAGCGTGAGAAAAGCGTGTTCTATCAACAGGTGGACGCGATGAACAAAAAGTTGCAGGAGGCGCACAAGGCTGGCAATGCCAAGCTTGTGGAGCATTTGCAGCAGGAAGCACGTAAGCTCAACGACTTTCAACCAGATTTCGCCGGCAAGGAATATTTGCTCCAACGCCAGCTGAAGCCTGAGGCGCGTGGAGATGTTATCAACTTGTTGCGGGAAAACAACATCCATCCCACAGCGATGATGGACATCTCTGACGGACTCTCTTCTGAGCTCTTGCACATCTGCAAGCAGAGTCATTGCGGATGCCGCGTCTATGAGAAGAACATTCCCATCGACTATCAGACGGCAGTGATGGCGGAAGAGCTGAACATGAATGTCACCACATGCGCGATGAATGGTGGCGACGATTATGAGCTTCTCTTCACCTGTCCGATTGGTGACCACGACAAACTCGACGCTTTGGAGAGCAAAGGCATCAAGCAAATCGGATATATTACGAAGGAGGAGCTGGGTGCCCGTCTGATCTCACGTGACAACAAAGAGTTTGACATCACGGCGCAAGGATGGAATGCGCTGAAGGAGTAAGCGTTTGACGCTACTTCTCTAGAATATGAAAAAGGCAATCACCGCATTGTGGTGATTGCCTTTTCCTGTTTTCCTATTTTGCGCCACCCAAGACCGATTTTATGGTCAGTTAGATACAGTTCTCTCAAGACGCGTTATTTTTTAGCGTCATTTTGCAACACAATGTCGTATAATTCCTTTTGT
>NZ_VUNG01000015.1 GCF_009695775.1 Hallella mizrahii
CTTGCTTTTGACCGGACTGTGTTTGTCATGCATGCCTGTCCCGGCAGTGATCAGTTCAATAATAATGTAAAAGGGATGTTTGACTATGTCATTAAACTTTTTCCGGGATTACAATGTTGCATCTATGGTCATGATCATTCCCAGACTGCTGCTGACCTTTTCCATGATGGTGTCATGTGGTATGGCATTGATGCAGCCGTACACCGTAATTATCAGATTTTCACCTTCACCCCTAACGGCTACCGCTATGAGACAGTGTATTATTAAGATAAATGAAAGAAGAAAGATCTTCTTGTGGCTTTTGTTGCTGTTGTTTTGTGGCATGCCGGCTACGACGAGCGGACAGGACAGTATCTCTATAAGCAGCTACGACCGCCGGGTGAACCGTATGCGTCATTATTGGGCAAGTCTGATACCCACGCAGTTTGTTATTCAAAACGCTGGCAATATGGGTTTGGTATCTGCTGGAGTAGGTTGGTCGTATGGCAAAAGGAGTCAGTGGGAGACACAGATACTATGGGGATTTATTCCCCGATACAGCAGTTCGCATGTCCATCTGACTAATACGTTGAAACAAAACTATATACCTTGGAGTGTGAGCTTCAACAACGTTGTATCGCTGGAGCCGCTTCTGTCCAGCGTCTATCTTAATACAGTCTATGGACATGAGTTTTGGCGAAGTCAGCCCGGGCGCTATCCCGATAAATATTACGAAGCCCTATCCACCAAATTCCGTCTGAACGTGGCTGTAGGGCAGCAATTAACATTCAGTTTCAATCCGGAGAAAACCTATTTTAAGCGTGTTAAGCTGTTCTATGAAATCGGCTCGTGCGACCTTTATATCCGTTCGCTTTTCATGGGGACTGACATTTCTTTTTGGGATATACTCGGGCTATCATTAGGCATAAAACTGGAGATGCTATAAAACCCTCCGATGCGCTGTTCTTATAGTATATACGGTCTCGGTGAGTAAGTCTTCGCGTCCTGTTATGTCTTCGGTTGTAACCACGCAAACATCATGTACATTGCTACAGATAGTATGGGGCTGATGCGATTTCCGGAGCGAGTATTGGTGAATCATGCCGGCCTGCAGGCCGGTCGTTCATACTTGCCATTTCTGCATCATTGTTTACTTTCCCGTACCTACCTCCTGCTTACGGGCGTATATCTTGGCAACGACGGCACCGCTGACGTTGTGCCACACAGAAAAGACTGCGCCGGGGACGGTGGCCATGGGATACATGGCAAAGTGGACGGTAGCCAGTGAGCTGGCCAGACCAGAATTCTGCATACCCACCTCTATGGAGATGGCGGAGCACTTGCTATGGGGCAGGTGTAGCAGTCGTCCGACAAGATAGCCCATACTCAGACCACAGATGTTGTGCAGCATCACCACCAACACGATGAGCATGCCGCCGGTGAGCAGCTTCGGTGCGTTGGCACTGACGATGATGCCTACAATCAGTGCTATCATTACTGAAGAGAAGGCCGGAAGGAATCCCGCCATTCGTTGGGTTTGATTGGGGAAAAGCTTCTTAAAGACAAAGCCAAGGATGATCGGCAGGATGACCACTTCGATGATACTGAGAAACATGCCGATGGCATCGACATGCACGCGCTCGCCGGCATAGAGAAGCGTGAGCAATGGCGTGAGAATTGGTGCCAACACTGTGCTGACCGTGGTCATGCCCACCGACAGTGCCAGGTCGCCTTTTGCCAGATAGGTCATCACGTTTGAGGCTGTGCCGCCGGGGCAACAGCCTACGAGGATGACACCGATGGCCAACTCGTCGCTGAGCCCGAAGGCGTGTGACAACAGAAAGGCAGTCAAGGGCATGATGATGAACTGAGCCAGGCTGCCGATGATGATGTCTTTCGGCCGGGTAAAGACAACTTTGAAGTCATGCGGATCCAAAGTCAATCCCATGCCGAACATCACCAGACCGAGCAGTGGGGTGATCCAGGATGTGGATATCCAATGGAATGAAGACGGCACGGTAAGAGCTATCGCGGCAACCACGATGACGATCAGTGCCATGTACTTTGAAATGTAATTACAGATTTTGCTTAACATTGTGCCTTGTCTAAATATTGATTTACGTGGGGGACTTCGCATCATTCTTTATTCGATGGTAATGCTTTCTCTATTTCTTCCACTCTGTCTCCCAAAATTAACTATGCTTTCTTAAGGACATTGCAAAAATACGAACTTTTTCGGAGAAAATATCATTTCTTCTTCGTTGAATTACGTTATAGGGTAAAGCTATGAAACAATGCTGTCGCCAAGATTAATTCCTACATGGCTGTGGAGCCTCCTATAAGCCGAATGGAATCATGATGTAAATAGCAAGTTCTCATACAATAGAATGCTTGCGGTTGTTCACCATATTCAAAAAAGCAAGTCTGCTATGCATGTGATGCTTAGCAGACTTGAAGTTATATTCTTGACCAATCATTTTTATTCGATGCTCTTAATGATAGTGTTGTACTGAGCTATCAGGGCATAAGCCTCTTTTGAATTGGAGAAAAGTATGATTACAAGCGGGTAATTTCCTCTGTGGATAATCCTGTCGCTTGGGCTATTGTTTGGATATCCACCCCCATCTCTTTAAGTCGTTGGGCAACGGATTGCTTTCCTTCCGCTCTTCCTTCTGCTCTTCCTTCCGCTCTTCCTTCTGCTCTTCCTTCTGCTCTTCCTTCCATTTTTGCGGTATCCAGTACATCGTTTTGAACCATGATGTTGTCAATATGGCGGTCATATGCTTTTCGCTCAGCTTTATCCATCTTCAAATATTGAAGTTTTTGTCGTGCTTCTTGAAGACCGGGGGCAGTTGTGTCTTCTTTGATATGACCATTTTTGAGATAGTCTATCCATTCCTCGAGAGGTGTCTTTGCTACTTTGTTGAACTCATTGACTCTGATGATGAAATATTCTGGGAAAATCTCATCGGGTGTCTTAATCTTTATGAGTCCTTTGTCTCGTGTGTTGATCTTCAGAGTATCTTTTGTGTGTACCCCGATCAATGATGTCTGTCCATGATAAAGATAATCAGCACCTTGCCCAAGGTCAAAATATAAGATGCTAATGGAATACACTTTCTTGACTTTGTCGTATTTGTCACCTAAAGAAATATGCTCGGTAATAGTTTTGGCTACACCATAGAGGACTCGCTCCAGATAGTACAACTCACGAGCCTGTTGTATCTCGACAAGAATGATCTCGTCTTTACTGTCACGCGCTTTAATATCCACGCGATTGAATTTGTCGTCGGATTCCTCTTGATTGCTTTCACTTTCCAGAATTTCGATGATGTGGACAGGCTCGTTGAGAAGAACGGTAATCAGTCCTTCGAATACCCCAAAGTTTGCTTTGTCGCGCAGCATTCGTTTGGCTGCCCAGTCAAAACGGATGAATTTGTTGTCGTCTTCCATGTCGTTGTCTTTTTGTGGCAAACTTACGAAAAAAAAATGATATGAGGATGGAAATGCTCTCTTTTTATTGATGTCTTGGCGTATTAGTCGTGATAGGCCATAGTGTTATCTTCAAACAAAAAAGTCTGCTATACACGATCAGATGTGTAGCAGACTATATGATTCGCTTTTTATGTCGATTGCTTTTTATGACTTTTATACGATGCCCTGAGCCATCATGGCGTTGGCGACCTTCATGAATCCGGCCACATTGGCACCCCGCACATAGTCGATGTATCCGTCGGGCATGGTGCCGTACTTGACACACTGCTCGTGGATGGAGTGCATGATATAGTGGAGTTTATCGTCAACCTCCTGGGCACTCCAGTGCAGACGCATGGAGTTTTGGGTCATCTCCAGTCCTGAGGTCGCCACGCCACCGGCGTTGACAGCCTTGCCCGGTGCGAAGAGCTGATGAGCCTTGACGAACTTCTCCACAGCCTCGGCCGTGCAACCCATGTTGCTCACCTCGGCGACGCAAACCGGATGGCTGGCCAGGATGCGGTCAGCATCGTTGCCGTCGAGCTCGTTCTGTGTGGCGCAGGTGAGATAGATGTCGGCTTTCTGCTCCCACGGCTTCTTGCCGGCGAAGAACTGTGCGCTCTTGAACTGCTCAGCGTATGGCTCGCAGATGTCCTCGCCGCTGGCGCGCAGCTCGAGCATGTAGTCGTTCTTCTCGCCGCAGATGCCTTCGGGATCATAGATATATCCATCGGGTCCGCTGATGGTGATCACCTTGGCGCCGAGCTGTGTAGCTTTCTTCACGGCACCCCAGGCCACGTTGCCAAAGCCCGAGACGGCGACCGTCTTGCCCTTGATGTCGATGTCGTGGGTCTGAAGCATCTGGTTGACGAAGTAGAGTGCGCCGAAGCCAGTGGCCTCCGGGCGCAGAATGCTGCCTCCCCATTCCATGCCCTTGCCGGTGAGCACGCCTTGGAACTGATGAGTGAGCTTCTTGTATTCGCCGAAGAGATAGCCGATCTCGCGACCGCCCACGCCGATGTCGCCGGCCGGAACGTCCTCGTCGGGACCGATATAGTGGTAGAGTTCCTGCACGAAGCTTTGGCAGAAGCGCATCACCTCAGCGTCGGAGCGGCCGCGGATTGAGAAGTCGGCACCGCCCTTGGCACCGCCCATAGGCAGCGTGGTGAGCGCGTTTTTGAAGGTCTGCTCAAAGCCGAGGAACTTCATGATGCTTAATGTCACGGAAGGATGGAAACGCAGTCCGCCCTTATAAGGACCAATGGCGCTGTTGAACTGCACACGGTAGCCCGTATTGACGTGCACCTCGCCCTGATCGTCGGTCCAAGGCACGCGGAACATGATCACGCGCTCCGGCTCAACGAGGCGCTCGATAATCTTGGCCTTCTCAAACTCAGGATGCTGATTGTAGACATCATGAATAGAGATCAGCACTTCTTTCACAGCCTGCAGAAACTCCGGTTCAGCGGAATGCTTCCACATGAGTCCTTTCAATACTTGTTCAACTTCCATAGTAGTAAACTTGTTTTTAGTCTTAAAGGTTAATCGGGTTGGATACTCCCGGTGTTGTTTCATTGTGTCATTCTGACGGTGCAAATATAGGATTTATTTTGTAAACGGCAAAGGAAAACAGGGATAATTTTGCTTAAAAAGTATCGTTTTGCTTAGTTGCTTGGAGCGTGTGCGCAAACGTCAGTTGTCATGTTCTTGGTAATAGAAGCTTTCATCGGTGTAGCTCTCCTTTCATGTCTTTGTCCGTCATGGCTGCTACGCAGGAGTCTGACCATACATTCTCGGCAGTCTCCACCATGTCGATGATGGTATAGATAGGCAGGATGATGCCCATGATGCCGACGGGAGCACCCTGGCCGGTCATCAGCGAGAGGGTGAGGAAATAGCAGCCCATGGGCACACCGGCATTGCCGATGGCGGAGATCACGGCGATGACGAGCCACAGCAGCATCATCGGAAGGGTGAAGTGAGTGCCGCCGTTCTGCATGACAAAGAGCGAGGTGACAAGGATAAACGCCGCACAGCCGTTCATGTTGATGGTGGTGCAGATGGGCAATACGAAGCGCGAGACCTTTGGCGCAACGCCGGCACGCTTCTCCGCTGTGTCCATGGTCACGGGCAGTGTGGCAGCCGAACTCTTCGTGAAGAACGCCATGAGCACGGCGGGCAGCATACGGCCTAAATGGCGCACGGGATTGATGCCGCGGGCCAATAGGAAGAGAGGTAGTACAACGAAGAACTGCAACACGTTGCCGCCAAGGATGACAGCGATATAACGGCCCAGAGAGTCGGCGACAACACCGGCCGACACTTGTGCGCTGAGCTGTGCGGCAAAGGCGAGGATGCCCAGCGGCAGAGCCCAGATAAGTGCGCGGATGAGCATGAAGAGGATGTCCTGCAAACCAAGCAGCAGGTTCATCACCGTGTCGCGGCGTGGGCTCACCGGCATCTTGGCCAGGGCGATGCCTACAGCGGCGGCTACAAGGAGCAGTGAGAGCACGTTGGCTTCAAGGAAAGGCTGTACGAGATTGTTGGGAACCACAGCGAGAATATGGTCGTAGTAGGTTTCTCCGCCCAATGTCTTCGGGATGGCTCCTTGTCCTCCTGCCACCATCTGCGCAGGCAGGTTACCTGGTCGGATGAGCAGGTAGAGGATGAGACCTACGGCAGCGGCGGCAAAGGTGGTGAGCAGTGTATAGGTCACGGCGTGGCGGAAGATGCGTCCCGTATCTTTCTGTGTGCCGATGGAGGCCAGTGTGGTGGTGATTGCCAGCACGATGGTGGGCACGGCGAGGAACTGGAACAGGCGGGTGTAGACAGTAGCGACGAACGTCATCAAGGCGTCTAATCCGTGCAGGCCCAGTGTGCCGAGCACAGCGCCCACGGCGAGGGCTCCTATCCACAGCACGAGCTGTCGTCGGTTCTTTACGATGTTCTGAGTGGCTGGTGCGTTATCTTGATTTACTTTATTCATAGAGAAATCCCTTTTTGCTATGCTAACGCAGAGGGATAGGAAATATTTTATAAACAAAACCTTAATTATGTTGCTTGGTAACTGATATTTCCTTATCTTTGCAATATGAATAACAAAAGGAAAACGTAGAATGAAAAGTAGAATATTATGGTAGGGACTGATTTATTTTTGCTTGCCGTGTTGGCGATGATAGGAGCTTGGACACTATACTTCCACATTCAGGACAAGAAGGAAGAGAAAAGAAAGCAGAGAGAAGCGAAGTGAGTTCATTCTTGACTGCATGACTCTCCTGCGAGAGTTACATGAGACTTTGTCTTTGTATCAATAAGCATTAGGGGAGAAGTTTGTTTAGTAGTTGTTCTTGTAGCAATTTGTATCCAGAACAATATTTCTTTGGCTCATGGTTTTTCGTAATGAGTTCGTAGATTTTCTTTGCTCATCTGCTGAAGTTTCTCCTCGCTCCATTCGCCGGAATCCCATAATTTGTCCAATTCCTGTTGTAGGCGATTGTTGACGAAATCGATCAGAACTTTGCGCAAGGCCTTGACGTCTTCGTCGGATTTGAGCAAGGACACAACGTTTAGTACGTCGCGCTGAGCTTGATTGAATTTTATAACTTGTTGCGGCATAAGCGTTCTCCTTATATTATATAGTTGTTGCAAAGATAAGAAATATTTTTCAATGCATCACATTCTTGTTCATCTTTTTTTCATCACAACAATTCATTCTTGTTCGCCCATCTTTTCAAATGCTTGATATGAAATGGAGATCTTTATCTGAATGGCGTTCTTTGCCACAGCAGTGCCATGCGGTGCACGAGGAAGTGCCTGACATCGGTTCTTGCGCAGATCAGCAGGTAAGCGGCGCCGGTCGAGGCAAAGACGGGAAAAAGCAGCACGTTGCCGGGTATGACAAAAGGCAGCAGGCTGATGGCGGCGATGGGTGGCATGATAATATGCAGGCGGCTCATGACAAAGAGTGACAGCAGTAGTGTCAGCGGTAAGACAATGAAGAGCGGCAGACCCGCATAGTCGGACAGAACTATGCGACCAAAAACGCCACAGCATGCTGAGAGAATGATGGTGGTGAGCACACGACGGGGATGGCGGTGCAGGCGGTCACCGGGCTGGCAGAGCGAAACGAAGACGACGAGTAGGGGAGGAGCGATAAGCGTGCTCTTGTGGAGAGATTCAGCCAAGGCCAGCAGCGGCAACGCTCCCATCCACATCAGCAGCCAGTGACGTGCGCGGCCGATGGAGAAACTGTGGTGGGAAGAAGGTAGGGGCGCCGAAGGACATCTCCATTTTTCACGGTTTATGAGGGAAGAGAGCAGTGTGACGACAAGCGACAGCATCAGCACGCTCAAGGGATAGTTCCACGACGTGGTGTGCAGTACGATGGGCAACAGACAAGTGGCAAGACTGGGAAATAGCGTGGCACGGGTCAATAGCAAAAGCGCACCGGTGAAGAGAAAACCCAGCGAGAGCACAGTGACGGGGTAGGCGCTCAGCCATGTGAATAGCAATGTGCCCATGAGAGCCGACAAGGCCAGCAGCCCTGGTATCAGCCAAAGCGACACGTGCCAAGGACGCTGTTTCTTGACGATCAACCCTAATGCCAGCGCTGCGGCAGACGGATAGATCACCGCGCGGTCTTGAAGCGACGTGGCGGCGACTCCCATTACCGAGATGACTGCGAGGGCGAGTACATAGCGGATGATAATCGTTTTCCGGCAATCTGAATATTCATTGCGTGATGCCATTTTGCTCTTCCTTAATTATGCGGGGAGGTACAGCGGATGACGCTCAGTACCCTCCTTGACGAGTCTGCCTTCCCCCCAGAAACTGCGTTATCCATTACTTGGTTTTGTACTCGCTCAGGCCGAACAGGGTGCACATCGTCTGGCGCGTGATGTAACGATGCTGGGCAAGGGCTTTGGATCTCTTTCTCCAGTTGCTCGGCAGTCATTGCCGCCTTGCTTCTTAGTTGTATGTAAGCTCTTTCCTGGCCGGTACCTTGGGAGTTGGCAATAGTGTGTATCTCGTAATTGATTTCCATTTGTATCTTTGACGATTATTTGGCGCAAAGATAATCAAACTTGGTGAGAAACAAAAGTGATATGCTTAAAAAAGAGACTTGTTGACGCGAGAAGGCTTCTCTTATTATCCGTGACGGTCGTTTTGGTTATACGTGGCGAATGCCGAGGATATGCAGAGCGACCGCCACAGATAACCGTAGCGACCGCCACGGATAATCGCGAAATCACGCTGTCTGTATTTTGAAACGTTAACGGTGGTCAGGTCACAGGCTATAACCATTGAAGTATCGCAACTTTGTAATCAAAAACGACATAAGAGGAGCAGGAGATATTTATGAGTAAGCATCCAGAAGCATCATGTGATGCCAAAGCCGCATGGCGGTTTGTCACCAATGGGCCTGTTTGACCCAATTGACGACAAACGCCACGTTCTCCGCTGGAATGTCCTTTGTCAGTCCATGTCCGAGATTGAATATCCAGCGTGGATGCCGGCGGAAAAAGGAAATGTATTGTTCGAGGTGACGGGCTATGACAGGTTTGGACGCGTGCAGCAGACGTGGATCCATGTTGCCCTGCAAGCCCATGGAGGGATGGAGCAGGGAGCAGGCCTCGTCGAGGGATGTCTGCCAGTCTATGCTGACGGTATCGCAGACATCGGGAGTGATCATCGGCAGACCGGCACCAATGCCTTTGGGAAAGAAAATGGTGGGCACTCCTAATGAGCGGACAGCCGACAGAATACGTCTGACCGAGGGAAGGAAGAGTTCGCGATAGAGATTGTCGGGCACTACTCCGGCAAAAGACTCGAAGAGTTGGAAGACTTCTATGCCATGCTGAACCTGACCTGTGGCGTAGATGATGCTCATCTCGGTGAAAGCATCCACAAGGAGCTCGGTAGTCCGGCGATGGGTATAGAAATATTTCACGGCCTCCGTAAATCCGTCTTTGCTGCCATTACCCTGAAGCATGTAGCAAAGGCAGGTGAGCGGACCTCCGCAGAAACCGATGAGGGGCACCACCCCGTGCCGCTTTTTCTGGAAGCTGTCTATGGTGCGGAACGACTGCTCCAATATAGAGGTGTCGGTTTTTAACCTGCTGCAAGGGTCGTCGTAGCTTAGCAATGGGCGAGGCATCTGTGGCCCTTGTCTCGTCCATTCTACTTGCAAGCCCATTGCCATGGGGACTATCAGTATGTCGCTGAAAAGAATAGCAGCATCCACTCCCCACGTGTCTACGGGCAGTAGTGTCACCGTGGCGGCCAAGTCGGCATTAGCCATGAGTTTCTTAAATCCGTACTGGGCTGAAAGCTCCCGGTAGCGGGGCAGCACACGTCCTGCTTGTCGCATGAGCCACACGGGCGGACGCGACACCTCCCGACCGCAAAGCGTGTCGAGCAATAGTGTATTTCTTAGTTTTTCCATCGAACCACAAAAATAATGACTTCCCTGGAGACATACAATCCTCACTTATAAGGATTTTCATACTGACTGTCTTGCAATTTCCTTATAAATTAGGATTGTATGGGAAATATCTTTCAAGTATCTTTGCAGCCACACAACGAAATGAACTAACAAAACCATACACGATGTTCAACGAGATACTTTTATTATCACTTTCACTAAATGCTACACCCGACACGCCGGTAGACACCACTACATATAAAAAGGTGGATCTGGGCGAGGTAGTGGTCACAGATTACAAGCAAAACCGCAGAAACCTCACGATGACAGCCATGTCGCGCGTTGACAGCCGGCTGCTGCAAGACCAGCAGGTGGTCAGTATCAAGGAACTGTCGGCTGTCGTGCCCAACTTCTTTATGCCCGATTATGGCTCGCGTGCCAACACACCTGTCTATATCCGAGGCATCGGTGCCAAGTCAAAAGGCTCTGCTGTAGGCTTCTATGTGGATGGCGTGCCGCACTATGAGTCGTCAGCTTTCGATATAGACCTGAGCGACATTGCCGCCATTGACGTGCTCCGCGGCCCTCAAGGCACACTCTACGGACGCAACGCCATAGCCGGCATCATCAACGTATATACCCACAATCCACTCGAATACCAGAACACACGCGTCAAAGTGGGATACGGCAAGTACAACGACGTGACCGCGCAGATGTCCAACTATACGAAATTGAATCCTCATTTCGGCTTCAGCGTAGCTGGATCGTACCATCACAACGACGGCATGTTCTACAACGCATACCTTAAAGATAAGGCTGACGACATAGACGAGGGAGAAGGACGCATCGGCCTTTACTGGAAACCGACTGACCGTTGGTACCTCCGACTGAACAGTACGCTGTCGTATAGCGATCAGGGCGGATACCCATACGCTCCTTACAACGTGGAGAGAAACAGACTGGAGGATATCAACTACAACCGTTACAGCCTCTTCCGGCGACTCATCTCTTCCACGGGATTCAACGCGCGCTACACCAACGACCGTATCAGCTTCAACAGCCAAAGCTGTTTCCAATATATCAAGTCGCACCAGGCTATCGATCAGGACTTCACCATCGAGGATAAGTCATTTGTCGAGAACAACTATCACGAGCGCATGTATTCGCAGGAGTTCACATTGAAGTCTAACAACGACTCCCGTTACCAGTGGATTACTGGCCTTTTTGGCATGACGATGCAGGTCGACCAGTTCATACAGAACAATGCCTTCTCGGCCGGCACCGCCACTCCCACCGACAATGTCAATCCCAAATCATCGCTGGCATTCTACCACCAGAGCTCTTATAACATTTGGCGGGGACTGTCGGCCACTGCCGGCGTGCGTTTTGATTATGAACACTCCAAGTCGGACTATCACCGCGAGAAACTCAACCTCGGCACAGGTGCTTCCTCACCGATGCTCGATTTTCACAGCACCGCCAACTTCCGGCAGTTCACCCCGAAATTCACCTTGCAATACCTCACAACCCATCGCTTTCTCTACTATGCAAGCATCACACGCGGCTACAAGCCCGGTGGATTCAACGAGAGTGCCAAGGAAGCTAATGAGCGTTCCTATGATCCGGAGTACAGCTGGAACTATGAGGTTGGCGCACGTACCGTTTTTCTCAATGGACGGCTGACGGCTGAGTTTGACATCTTCTATATCGACTGGCGTGACATGCAGGCTACCTATACCATTCTGGGACAGGGCAACCTCATCACCAACGCGGCGCATGCCAACAGCAAGGGCGCGGAACTGGCGGTGGCCTATCGGCCGCTGAAGGGATTGCTGTTCAACCTGAACTATGGCTACACCTACGCCACATACCTCGACTATAAGAAAAGTGAGAAGCAAGACTACACCGGCAACCGGCTGCCCATGGTGCCCAGCCACACACTGGCCGCAAATGGCAGTTATACACTGGAGCCGGCTGGATGTCTCGACAGAGTGACAATCAGTGCCGGCATGACGGGATTGGGACGCATCTACTGGGCCGACGACAATGTGGTGAGCCAGAACTTCTACGCCACGGTCAATGCTAAGGTGAGTCTCACAAAGGGTATCGTCACTTGGGACTTCTGGGGGAAAAACCTCACCGATACCCGTTATATGGCCTACGGCTTCAAGTCTTCAAAGGGCAACTATGCTCAAAAGGGTAAGCCACTGACTTTCGGCACGTCGGTCAGCGTCAATTTCTAATCAAACACAGACTTTTCTTCGCTTATCTCACATGAAACATATAGAAGACCAAACTGTCTGTACGATGGCACCGGCCAAAGGATCTGATGCCAGAACGCTCAATCTCTCTACGTTCCTGTGTCTGTATATTTCCCAGTTCGTACCACAGTCGTTCCTCATGACAACTTTGCAAGTCACCATGCGGCAAGGGCATTATGATCTGCAGACCATCGGCCTGCTCCACTTAGTGAGGCTGCCCTGGCTGCTCAAGTTTCTATGGTCGCCCTATATCGACCGTCACTGTCTGACGGTGGCCGACTACAAGAAGACCATCATCTCCACCGAACTGGTATATGCCCTCGCGCTGGTCTGCGCAGGCTTTTTCGATGTGAAGACAAATCTGATGCTCGTCCTTGTTCTCGTCTTCATCTCTATGATGGCGTCGGCCACGCAAGACATTGCTACCGACGCACTGGCTATCCTCTCATTCAAAAGACGGGATCAGAGCTTGGTCAACAGTATGCAGTCGATGGGAAGCTTTGGCGGCACGCTGGTTGGTGGCGGTCTGCTGCTGATGGTGCTGCACCATTATGGCTGGCATGTGGTGGTGCCCTGTCTGGGCATGTTTGTTGTCTGTATGCTCATCCCGTTGGTGCTCAACAAGCATATCAGGATAGAGGAAGGACAAAAGACCAAGGAGCGTGCACGTCCTTCGGACTTTATATGGTTTTTCTCCCGTCGCAGCATTCTGCCGCAACTAGGCTTTCTTCTGCTTTTCTATATGGGAATCATCGGCATACTCTCTACTGTCCGTCCCTTTCTTGTTGACCAGGGCTACGATATGAAGGAGATCGGTTTCCTCACGGGCATTCTGGGCACTTCGGTTTCTTTTGTCATGGCCTGGTTCTCCGGCGTGTTGGTGCGCAGGGTAGGGATTGCAAAAGTGCGTCTGACGATTGCGGCCCTCATTGTCTTTGGCCCTCTCTACTTTCTTGTCACCAGTTTTCTGCCGTTTAATATCGTAGTATATGTCATCGGTATGCTTTATGTCAAGGCCTGTTACGGACTGGCCACGGTGGTGGTCTATACCTCTGCCATGCAGATGGTACGCCCGGGACGTGAGGGCACCGACTTCACTATACAGGTGGTTATCACCCATCTCAGCGGACTGCTCATTGCTGTTGCTTCTGGCAGTATCGGCAAATATTTCGACTATCAGGGAGTGTACGTGACCGAGACCGCTATCGCCTTGCTTAGTTTCTTCTATGTCCTGATACTGTTCAGACCCAAGAAAGATGGTCTTTCAGATATGCGGCAAACTCTGTGAATGAGTGATAACGGTCAGAGATGATATCGACCGGTAGTCCTTCGCTTTTCGCACACTTGGCTGTGTAGGGACCGAAGCAGGCTATTGGCGTGGAGCTAATAAGAGCCATGCCTTCGGGTGAGGTCTCTACAACTTTTCTGAGCACCTGGGCCTCGCCACCACTGGTTAGTGCCACACAGTCTACGCCCTGCCGGATCAGTGTGTACACGGTTTGCCGTGTTGCGCTGTCGGCAGGGCGTGTGGTATAGGCCGGCACGTAGCACACTTCGCCGACACGGTTGCCTAAGGCCGTAAGAAAGTCGGGTACGGTAGGGGGCTCGCGCATCCCTACTACGCGGGGGCCAAGAACCCACACCCGCTTCTTGTCGGCATCGGGCCTCTCTCCCAGTGCCTTAACGATACCCATCAGACTCGGCTCACAGCCTGAGAGTCCTTGTGGCAGGCTCAACAACGCTGACATCCATGACGCGTCTTTGCCGATGGCTACGTATGTGGCAGCCGGCGGGAGTACGAGGCCCTGCCTTTGGCGCCACAGCGCAGTGGCTTCTATAGCTTTTCTGCTCGTAAAGACCACTATGTCGTCATCGCCTATGGTCGGCAAACTCTTGTGTGCCTCGGCTGCCGTGTCAAGTTCTGTCTTTATCAGGGGCGCGGAGACAGGGGAGAAACTTGGCCCCGTCGGCCCCGACATGGTCAGCAGTGCGTCGCGAAAGCGGCGGGCATACCCTTCGGGTGCTGTTATCAGTATCTTTTTCTTCATGCTATTTCTGGCAGATGGCGTTGGCAACATCGACCGCTTGCTTGATTCTGTCGCCCATGCCGATGCCATCCTTGATATTGCCGGCAATATGCAGTGTGGGATATTGTGCTTGAACAGTATCAATGGCGGTCAGACGGTCGTCGGTATTTTCCATGTATTGGGGGATGGCATGCGGATGTCGGAAGATGCGGATGAGGTCTGCTTGTTTGCCTTTTGGGAATTTCAGCATGTCATGGAGGGCTTTATTGGCAATCTCGGTCAGTTCCTCATCGGTCTTCTGTATGATTTCCGGATGGCGAACGCCCCCTAAGAAACAAGCGAAAAGAGAGCCTCCCTGTGGTGCACGGCCGGTAAAGCAGGCCGACGGCATGAGGATGCCGAGCAGATCTTTGTGCTCCAACGAAGGTATCAAACCGCCAAAGGCATTCCATTGTACGCCGCCGGTGTCGCGGAGTCCTACTGCGATTTCTACTACCGGTGCGTAGTAGAGATTGGAGAGTGTCTTCAGCTGCTTGTCCGGGAGAAAGGACAGTAGCGACGGAAGCGCATAGGCAGGACATGTTGTCACCACATGGTTGGCAATGATCTCGTTTGTTCCCCAGCTGACCTTCCATTTGCCTGCCATCGGCTCCACACGTATGTTGTGGCATCCAAGGGTGATACGTTCGGTGCCGATGCACGTTCCTAAAGCTTCTATGAGTTGACCGAAACCTCCTTTCACCGAGAACACGGCCTTGGTGGCGCGTCGCTCCCTGTCAGTCTTTGGTTTGCGGGCCAGAGCCAGCGAGCCCCGTATGAAACTGCCATAGCGTTGTTCGAGCTGATAGAGTTTCGGCAGGGCCAGTCGGGTAGGCAGCCGGTAGGGATCTCCGGCATACACTCCCGATAGAAAAGGGTCTACGGCATAGTCAACAAACGACTTCCCGAGGCGTCGCTCGGCCAGTTCTCCTATGGTCTCGTTGGGGTTGGAGCCTCGTTTGCGAAACGGTTCGAAGAGAATGCGTAGCTTGTCTGACATTGTGAACAAAGGTGTCGTCAGTGCGCTCAGCGGGCCGGCCGGCAGTGCGTGGAAGCGAGAGCCCTTCCAGATAAGGCGGCACTTGCTTGCCTCGGCTGCTTCTTCCGTCTCGCAGTGACCGCGGAGGTCGTCGAACAGTTCGGCCACCTCTGGATATTTCACTGTGCCCGTACTTGGCCCCTGTTCCATGATGAAGCCGTCGGCCTCTACCGTCTGCATGAGTCCGCCAATGCGGTTGTCGCGTTCCAGAATCTCCACGTCGTGCCCATTTTTCTTTAGTTGCCAGGCACAGGTCAGTCCCGTCAGTCCACCGCCAATGACGATGACCTCTCGATTTCGTTGCATACTATATTGGTTTTGAGAATTTCTTTGTAGTGTGTGACATCAGCGGGTCGAGAGCTGCCGCCACGTTGCGCACGAAAGGATTGCCCTCGCCGGTCATGACGATGCTGTCGGCAGTGTAGTGTAGCACGCCGTCGGCCTGCATGTCAGCCAGTATTGCCTCGTCGTAGCGTACGGTTTGCTTTATCTCTTCAGCATTCATCTTCAGCTCTGCGGCAAGCACGTTCCAATCAATGCGATAGTTGCACATCAGCATCTCGATGACCTCGCGCACCACACGCTCCTGATGCGACAGCCTGTAGCCCCTGCTTACGGGTAGCCGTCCTTGAGCTATGGTCGACACATACTCCTCGATCGATTTCGTGTTTTGGGCGTAGGCCGTGTCGAGTTGGCTGATGCCTGTGACACCGAAGGCGTAGACCTGACCTGTGGTGCGGCGAGTGCAGTATCCTTGAAAGTTGCGATGCAGTTGATGAGCCGTGAGTGCTGTGGCCAGTTCGTCGCCCGGGAGCACGAAGTGGTCAAGTCCCACACTGACATATCCGGCCTCATGCAAAGTCTGCTTAGCGTTTTGGAACATGAGTGCCTTGTCTTCCGGTGTGGGCAGTCCAGCCTTTTCGAGAATGAACTGACGCTTGAAGATCCAGGGACAATGTCCGTAGCTGAATGTAGTTACACGGTCAGGACGAAGTGCTGCAGCCCGTTCGATGGACTGGTTGAAACTGTCTGGGGTTTGCCGGGGCAGACCGAAGAGGAAGTCCATGTTGATGTTGGCACCGGCTTCCCGCAGGATAGCCATAATCTCTTCTATCGGCAGCATGGCAGGCACCCGGTTGACCACTTTCAGCACCGTCTCATCGAAGTCTTGTATGCCCAGGCTGAAGCGGTTGAAGCCAGCCTTCACCAGTCCTTCCCAGTCCCGGTGCGACAGGTATCCAGGATGGCATTCGATGGCAATCTCGGGTTTGTCTATTGTGGGGAACAGGGAGAGCAAATGGTCGTTCAGCTCGTGCAACACTTTCACCGGCATGGCAGTAGGACTTCCGCCACCATAGTGTATCTGTGAGATCTTGCGGTGGCTGTCGATATGTGTGGCCACAAGGTCTATCTCGTGATGCAGGGCTTCGATATATGTATTCACCTGCTCATCTCGCTGCATGGGATACGAGTTGCAGCCGCAATAGTGGCACAGCTGTCGGCAGAATGGCATGTGGATGTAGAATGAAATGTTGTTCTGTCGGGCCCGGTTGCTTTCTGCTATTGCCTCCAAATACATTTCCTGGTCAAAAGTCGTGAAATAGTTGGCGGGCGGATAACTCGTGTAGCGTGGTACAGACACGTTGTACTTTTCTATCAATTCTTTGTCCATTGGATAAAGTGTGTTAACGGGAAGGCAGTTCGTTGACAGGAATGCCTCCCTGTTTATTTTCGTAGTACAAAGTTACGGCTTTTCTTTTTTCTTTGCAATCCTTATTTTTTAGGATACTGCTGTCTATGTCTGTTGGATGGTATATCCGGCTTTTAAGCTGAGCAGTTATGTTGCTGCTATTTTGCGTTAACTCTGGTTAAAGCTGCTGTCGTTATCGTAGAAGTATTGTAACTTTGTAAATAAAAACAACGTAAGAGATACGCAGTATGGAGAAGAAAATTGATGAGCAGGAAATGAACGCTCGTGTGCAATGTGCGGTGGATAACTTCATGCAGGGCTATGGCTGTTGCCAGAGCGTGGTGGCAGCTTTTGCTGACCTCTATGGCTTGGACGACACGATGGCCAAGCGTGTGGCTGCCGGTTTTGGCGGTGGAGTAGGGCGGTTGCGAATGATGTGCGGAGCCGTGTCGGGAATTGTCATGCTGGTAGGCCTGGACTGTGGACAAGCTGAAGGCAGCGACCGCATGGGCAAGTCGCATTGCTATCAAGTGGTGCAGCGGTTGTTGGCAGAGTTCAAGGAGCAGAACGGATCTGTTATCTGCGCTGAGCTGTTAGGACTGAAAGGCCATGATAAGACGATGACCAGTTATGTAGCCTCTCCCCGCACCGCCGAGTATTACAAGACCCGTCCGTGTGCGGCAAAGGTAGAGTGTGCCGCAAAGATCTTTGCAACGTACTTGATGGCGAAGGAGAATAACGAATAAAACATTTTGTACTTGCGATTTTTCTTCTTCTCGGAAAAATTGCGTAAGTTTGCAGTAGACTAAAGACCGAAAGCTTATGCCAACACAGATACCACAGGAGTGGACGCGGTTCATCCTTAAGGATGTGACCTTTGTCAACCTGATGATGCGACATATATATAATGTGCTCATCGTTGCCAACCCTTACGACGCCTTCATGCTTGAAGACGATGGGCGCGTGGAGGAAAAGATCTATAACGAGTATGCGCAGCTCGGACTGCGCTATCCGCCCACCTTCACCCAGGTGTCGACCATCGAGGAAGCCGAGAAAATTCTCAATTCCACAAAGATCGATCTTGTCATCTGTATGCCCGGCAACGCCGACAACGATGCTTTCACCGTGGCACGAAGCATCAAGCAGAAGTTCCCCGACATTCACTGCGTGGTGCTCACGCCTTTCTCTCACGGCATCAGCAAGCGTATGGAGAACGAAGACCTGAGCATCTTCGATTATGTCTTTTGCTGGTTGGGCAACACCAATCTTATCCTCTCCATTGTCAAGCTCATCGAGGACCGCATGAATATCGACCACGATATTCAGGCTGCCGGCGTGCAGATGATCTTGCTTGTAGAAGATTCCATACGCTTCTACTCCAGCATCCTGCCCAACCTCTACAACTATATCCTGCAACAGAGTCAGAACTTCGCCACTGAGGCACTCAACCGCCATGCCGCCACGCTGCGTATGCGCGGCCGCCCAAAAGTGTTGCTTGCCCGTACCTATGATGAAGCCATACAGCTCTATGAGAAATACAAGGACAACTGCTTGGGTGTCATCAGCGACGTGCGCTTTCCCATCCATGCCCATCCCGAACATCAGGGAGCTATGGGCGGCAACAAGGAGGAGAAAGATCCTGAGGCTGGTTTCAAGCTCTTGGAGGCCATCCGACGCGAGGACGAGTATGTGCCGCTTATCATGGAGAGCGCCGAGTCGGCCAACCGTGAGCGGGCCGAAAGAGAAGGCTTTAAGTTCGTCGACAAGAATTCCAAGATGCTCAGCGTGGACCTGCGCCACCTCATGGAGGAGCATATGGGCTTTGGTGACTTCATTTTCCGCGACCCGAAGACCCATCAGGAGATTGTGCGCATCCATACCCTTAAGGAGTTGCAAGACAACATCTTCAAGATACCGGCCGACTCCATGCTTTACCATGTCTCGCGCAATCATATCAGCCGTTGGCTTTGTGCCCGTGCCATCTTCCCCGTGAGCAACTTCCTCAAGCACGTCACGTGGCATAAACTTCAGGATGTGGATGCTCACCGACAGATCATCTTCGACGCCATCGTACAGTATCGCCACATGAAAAACCTCGGCGTCGTAGCTGTCTTCGACCGTGGCAAGTTCGACCGCTACGCCCACTTTGCACGCATCGGCGACGGCTCGCTTGGTGGCAAAGGACGTGGTCTGGCCTTTCTCGACAACATCATCAAGACCCATCCCGACTTCAACCGTTTCGGTGGGGCTACCGTACAGATACCCAAGACGGTGGTACTCTGCACCGATGTCTTCGATCAGTTCATGGAACAAAACAATCTCTATGACATCGCCCTCAGTGACGCGCCCGACGAAGTCATCCTTCACCACTTCCTCGAGGCGCAGTTGCCTGACAGCTATATTGCCGACTTCTTCACCTTTTTTGAGGCTACGCACAGCCCTATCGCCATCCGCTCCAGCTCTTTGCTTGAGGATAGCCACTACCAGCCTTTTGCCGGTATCTACTCCACCTATATGATACCTAACCTCGACGACAAGTACGAGATGCTGCGTATGCTGGCCGCTGCCATTAAGAGTGTATATGCTTCGGTTTATTACCGCGACTCTAAAGCTTACATGACCGCGACCTCTAATGTCATTGACCAAGAGAAGATGGCCGTGGTGTTGCAGGAGGTAGTAGGACAGAACCACGGCGACCGCTACTATCCCACCATGTCGGGTGTACTCCGCTCGCTCAACTATTATCCAGTGGGTGAGGAGAAAGCCGAGGAAGGTATAGCCTCGCTGGCTCTCGGCTTGGGCAAGTATATCGTCGACGGCGGGCAGACCTTGCGAGTCTCGCCCTGGCATCCCCATCAGATCATGCAACTTTCCGAGATGGAGACAGCACTTCGCGAGACCCAGACGCGTTTTTATGCACTTGATATGAAACGGGATGTTGGCAGTGACTTCAAGGTGGACGACGGATTCAATATCCTCAACCTGCGTGTCAAGGAAGCCGAGAAGGACGGTACGCTGCGATATATCGCGTCGACCTACGACCCCTATGATCAAATCATCCGCGACGGTGTCTATGAGGGCGGGCGCAAGGTAATCTCGTTTTGCGGCGTACTCCAGCAGGATGTGTTTCCCCTGCCCGAAATCATGCAGATGTCGATGCGGTATGGTGCTGAGGCCATGCGGCGCCCTGTGGAGATAGAATTTGCCTGCAATCTCAACGCTGACCGCACGGGCGACTTCTACCTGTTGCAGATACGCCCCATCGTCGACAGTAAGCAAACACTCGTGGAGGATGTGGCGGCATTGCCCGATGATGAATGCCTGTTGCGCAGCCATCGCTCACTGGGTCACGGTATCGTCGACGATGTAAGTGACGTGGTCTACGTGAAATACGACAACCATTTCACGGCGATGAACAATCCGGCTGTGGCCGCTGATATAGAGCGCATCAACCGGCAGATGATCGATGAGGGGCGTGGCTATGTGCTTATTGGTCCCGGACGGTGGGGCTCCAGCGACCCGTGGCTCGGCGTGCCTGTGAAGTGGCCGCATATCTCTGCGGCCAAGGTGATCGTGGAGGTGGCACTGAAAAACTATCGTGTGGATCCCAGCCAGGGTACTCATTTCTTCCAGAATCTCACCTCGTTTGGCGTGGGCTATTTCACGATCGACACCAACCAGAGTGCGGATCAGGGTGGGATGGTGCGCAAGGATCTTCTCGATGCCATGCCTGCCGTGGAGGAAACACAGTATGTGCGTCACGTCCGCTTCAAGCGTCCTCTGAGAATACTTATGGACGGAACCAAGCAAGAAGGAGCGATAACAATGTTGAATGTTGAATGATGAATTACCACACGACGAACTTGCGCTTGTTGGCAATGTAGATGCCGCGTGGCAATTGCTTCATGGCTTCTTCCATGCGCGTGTGGCTCAGTACCACATGGCCGTCGAGGGCATAGATGGTAATCCATATCCCATTGGTGGCTTGTACCTGCCTGATGGCAGTGGTATTGGTTTCTCTCCACCGGATATTTGTGTCGTAGTGGTCGTACGAAAAGGCTACATCAGTCATGCCGCCCCAGACATATTGCTCCAGTCCGGGATAGTCGATGTATGGGTTGCGGTTGTGTTGGATGGCGAAGACAGCATTATTGGGCTTTGTCTCCTTCTCGCTCACCGGGTCTTTTTCCGCCCATCGCAGTAGCATGTCAAGCTGCCAGTCAACGTACGCGGTGTAGCTGTTGCCGGAGAAGATGTTCGTGCCTGCCCCGCCGGTGTTGGAGTTCCATGAGCCGATCTTGTCTTCATAGGCTGTGGCCATATAGAAATAGTTACGGGCCAGGTCACCCTTATACTCATCGTTGGGCTCAAAGACAATACCTGAATATCCCGTGGTAGTACACGTTCCGAGTTTGCTGTAGTCATTTTGGCTTTTGTAATTTTCACCCTTGGTCTCGCCAAAGGGGTAGTTGCTGCGCTTGCTGTTGACGTATCCGTCGCTGGGCATGATGTGGAAAAGGTCGGTATACATTGGCGTGGCGTCGTTGAACCAACTCTTAGGCATGGTATGTTCGCGGTTGTAGACATCTCCCTCTTTTTTGTAGTTGCCAGCCTGGTCAGTCTTGTAGCGGTAGTTAGTGACGTTGGAATAGATGTCGTAGACATAACCGTCGTCGCGCATATCTGTGGTTTCGTAGGCTGCCCAAATGTCTTTATATGACACGGCGGTGTGGTTGGCAATGATGTGGAAGAGAGCGGTCTTCAGTGCTTGGCCTTTCTTTCCGTCAGCATTCTGATAGTAATTGCCACCTGGGGCCTGGGCATACAGCGCAAAGCTGTAGAACGACAATGATGCTACGATGATAAGTGTGTGGTATAATTTCCTCATGTTTCTGTCTTGTTGTTGGTGTAAACGGATGCTTTTTAGTGAAAGGGAAAATATGGAGGGCTGCCTGCTATAGTGTTGTAGGTAACTATTTCGCAAAAGTAGTGAGAAAGATTGGAATGAACAAAAAATAAGGGGGGAAAAAAGCCATGTCTTTTTCCGATTAGAAAGAGAAAAAAGGAAGAATCTTAATAATAATTAATTCCTTTAGGTCAAAATAACAACGTAGAGGAAAAACGGTTATATTTGCAATTGATATGGACATCTCTTAGAACTAAGCCTATGGACATCATGAGGAGAATTGCTGTCGCTGTCGTTTGTTTGTTGATGGCAGTGGGGAGTCTCGAAGCGAAAAGGCCTTTTGTCAAGGTCAATGGCTTTGAGGTGGGTAAGCATGTGACGTCTATAGAGATGGAAGGAAACACAATGTCGCTGCGGTGGAATGACAACACCGTGATGCGTGGGCGACTGGCCGACGTGATGATCAGTCTTGCGTGTCACGAATGTGTGGACAAGGCACGCATCCTTTCTGTCAGTGGCGTACAAACCACCAAAATGCGTGTAGAAGGGCTGACGCTTGGCTCTACCTATTCCCTTTATGACTTGATGGGCAATTGCCTTGGCACCCGTACGGTCGACAGTCCTATTCTGTCTGTTGACGTGAGTCGTCTCTCCACGGGCATCTACTTGCTCAAGAGCCAGAGTCTTGTGATGAAGTTCGTCAAGGCATAGGGCTTCTCCTGAGCATATAGCGAAACAGTTGCTGTGGAATGTACTGCTAAAAGATGTTTTTTTTTACCGATATTCTGTTTTTATTGACTAACTTTGCGGCCATAAAAAGAGAGAAGTAATGAAGAAGAAACTGTCACAAATTCTTAGTCTTATTGTTTGTTTGCTGATGGTGGCTGCCGTCTCCCTTCGTCGTGACGGCAAGTTGCTGGGACATGATTTCCGAGCCAAACAGAAGGCAGAGACTTCCGTGAAGAACGACACCCTGCGCATAGAGTCCGATGGCACCATGGTCATCAACACCACCAACCTGGGAAAAGACATCTCTGGCTATGGCGGAGCGGTGCCCTTGGAAATCTATATTGACAAAAAAGGAGTCATCTCCCAGGTGAAGGCTTTGCCCAATGGCGAGTCGCCGGAGTTCTTTGGCCGTGCGAGCACATTGTTCAATAAGTGGAAGGGCAAGAGCCTGAAAGAAGCCGAGACCACACAAGTAGATGCCGTTTCAGGAGCCACTTATTCGTCAAAGGCCATTATTGCCAATATGCAACGCGGACTGCAATACGCCGATAAGGCCAGTGCAAAGGCTCAGACGAGTATACCGTTCGATTTCAGTGCGAAGAATATCGCAGGACTCATTGTGGCACTGATGGCTGCTATCGTTCCGCTCTTTGTCAAGAACCGCCGCTATCGCATGGTGCAGCAAGTACTCAATATTGTCGTGCTGGGCTTTTGGTGCGGCACGATGGTGTCCTATAGTGCGATTATTGGCTATATGTCCAATGGCATGAACGTTGTCTCCTTGCTGTTGCCTTGTGTGCTGCTCGTCATAGCTTTCATCTACCCAATGTTCGGTAAGAAGAACTACTACTGCAATCATGTCTGTCCCTACGGAAGTTTGCAGGAGTTGATGGGCAAGACCGTTCACTACAAGGTGAAGATCAGTGGCAAGACCATCAGGCGTCTCGACACTTTCCGCAAGGTGTTGTGGGGTGCTCTTATGATATGCTTGTGGACAGGACTGTGGTTTGATTGGGTCAACTACGAGCCGTTCTCCGCGTTTATGGTGGAGTCCGCCTCTTGGTTGGTCATTGCCATTGCCTTGGTCTTTGCCCTTCTCTCCGCCATTGTCATGCGCCCCTACTGCCGCTTCGTCTGCCCGATGGGCAGTCTGTTCAAGATGGTAGGATGAGTCCGTCTCAATCCTTTACCCTGCAGACTCTCCCCTTACCCTTCTCCGCGGGGGAAGGGAAGTAATTACATTCAAGGGAAGAAGAAACATCTCTAATGCAAAGAATTCAATCTGCAAATACATTTGACTATATTAGAAAGGGTTAATAACATAGATGCGGAACATCTATGTTGTCAACCCTCTTTGCGTTAAGTACTTTTCGACTCAGCGTGAGGAAAATGTTATTCCACCTGACTTCGTCAATGCGTCACCCTGAATCGAGAATAAGTTTTTGGAAAATAGTCACGTACAGACTTTAGCTCCCCATGGAGCTATGGTGCTGAGGTGATGGGGACAGCCCTTACGAGCAAGCTCGTCGGCTGCCCCCATCACCTCAGCACCACCCCCAACGGGGGACAAAGCCTGCCCGTGACGAAAATCGCTATCGCGTAAAATTGCGCAGAGCGCATAAAATATTCAGTGCCCCCTAAATCCGCTCACATTTATTTTAGAAAGCCCTGATGATATCGTCGTGGTAATAATAATGCTCAATCTGTGCTTGGGGCCATGTGCCGAAGTTTAGGAGAAAGGCTATAGGAAATGAAATCATTCATAACCTCGGTTTTATGTTTTTCTTACCAGCGAACTCTTGTGCCGCTTTATTTTATGCGCTATGCGCAATTTTATGCCTTGGCAATTTTCTTCATGTACAGGCTTTGACCCCGAAAGGGGTGAGTCTCAACCAGCGGGATAGCCGTCGAGCTTGCTCGTAAGGCTATCCCGCTGGTTGAGACTCAGAGCTTCTCATGGAGCGTAAGCCTGTACATGATTTTCTTTTTTCGTATCATTTGGAGATGGCAAGGCAATATGAGTTAGGACAAAGACATTGACTGTCTGCCGGGCTGTTAAGGAGGGATATCATTCCATAATTCGTAATTGCGTCACCATCAATTGCTGTAATAAGCTTATAACTAACTGATAATCAATGATGACATTTCATCCAACCAAAGATGTGATGAAGTCAGAAAATGTTATTCCACTCTGAACCAGTCCGCATCCACCCATCCGCGGTTGCCTGTGGTGCCGGGTCGCATGCTGACGAGACCCATCTTAGCACCGATCCACTTGCCTTTTCTGAGTGAGAAACTGTCTCCTGCAGAGTGGTAGTGCTTGTTGTCAAGACTGTACGAGAATCGGGCTTGACCCTTGTCAATGCGGATTCGTAGATAGATGTCTTCATGAATGGCGGGTGAGTAGGGGATGGTGTCTACTTCGGTAGGCTCCAAGGTAGCCAGAATCTTCTCCGTCTCTTTCCCTTGTCGGTCAGCATCCTTGCAGTTGATTTGCAGCAGTTCAAACTTGTTTCCCTTCCGTCGGCATACAAGAGCCTGATAGTTCATGCCCATGACCACGACGCCACCATACTGCCCGTCGCTTTTGGCCGTGACGCGCATCTTTGCCGTCGCGGTGAGCGTAGGTGCTGGCAGCTTTTGCAAAAGCAGGTTGCCAGCTTGCCATAGACCGGTGCCCGGCTGTTCGTCGGCATTGTAGAGTCTCATGGTACCATTGGCTGTCGGCATACCCCACAATGGGTTGTAGTTGGCCTGCCATTGCCATTGCAGTCCGAGTTCCCCAGTGTTGAACTCATCGGTTTCCTGTGGATTGACCCTTGTCTTGGAGTTGCTCTTGGGTTTGCGGTAGGTAGCGTAGGGCTCTCCGCATCCGTCACCGTCCTTGTCGTTGCCGATCACCGGCCACCCTCCTTTCCATGCCATCGGTTGCAAATAGACGACCCGTCCATAGGCGTTGCGGTCGTTGAAGTGGAGAAACCAGCCCTCGCCCAGTGCCGTATGCACCCATGCTCCCTGGTGAGGGCCGTTGATGTTGGTGTACCCCTGTCGCATTACCGTTCGTGCCTCATAAGGTCCGAAGGGCGACCGTGCTCGCATGGCCAGTTGCCAGCCGTGCTCTACGCCACCGGCAGGGCAGAGAATCCAGTACCATCCGTTGTGTTTGTAGAGTTTTGGACCCTCTGTGGTATGGTTGAGCTGTCCACCATCGTATACGATGCGTGGCGCGCTGATGGCGTGACTGCCGTCGGCGGAAAGTTCCCACATCGTGAGCACGCTGTTGAATCCAGCTCTGCTGCCTGCCCAGCCGTTGACGAGATAGCAGTGCCCGTCATCGTCCCACAGGGGGCAGGAGTCTATCATGCCTTTCCCTGCAATGACACATTCCGGTTGGCCCCAAGGCCCCTGAGGCTGCCGGGCACTCACGCGCATGATGCCCTGGTCGGGATCACCCCAGTAAATGAAGTATTCACCTTTGTGGTAGCGGATCGACGGTGCCCATACGCCTTTGCCGTGCTGAGGCTTGCCGAAGAGCGAGTCGGGCTGTTGCCGGTTGAGCGCATGACCGATGATCTCCCAGTTCACGAGATCCTTGGAATGAAGGATGGGCAGTCCGGGAATACAGTTAAAACTGCTCGCCGTCAGATAATAGTCTTCGCCGACAGCGATGGCGTCAGGATCACTATAGTCGGCAAAGAGCACGGGATTTTTATACATGCCGTTGCCCAAGTCCGGATCCCAGACCTTGGAGTGGTATTGTGCTGAGGCTGGGAGCTGTCCCATGCCGGCACATAACAGGAGTGCGAGGAAAAGAGATTTCTTTTTCATTGGTCTGTCTTTTTGGGTTTCTTATCAAACAGGATAACTTGCAGAAGTCGTTTGCTTACTCACTTAACGTATGGCCATTCCATGATATTGTGTAGCCTCCGCGTAGAAAGTGGTAACGATATGCCCTTAATAGAGTACGAAAGAACCTTGGAGGATACTTATAAAAAAAAGACAGCCTGGAATCACTTCCAAGCTGTCTCGTATCTGAAATTTGTAATTTTCAATGTAGAGCGACGATTCGCTCTCTTTGGTTATCCTACAATCTTTGTTCTTTACCTTTTACTAATACCTTACTGATTACAATCTTAAACCTAATAACTAAAAACCTAAATCTATTACTAACCTAAACAATCTATTAATCTTTTGACACTGCAAAGGTACGACGAATACTTCGAACCCTCGAATATTTTCTGAAAGAAGTATCTTTTTCCCCGTCTTTCTTAATCTATATCAAGTGGCTGTGTGCGATAACAACAACAAGTTATGCCTTTTCTGCGTTTTTGATGACGTGGAGGGCTAAGGCAGTATGCCGTTGTCTCATTTCAACCGGTCCATGATGTCATGGGGCAGTTGCAGCATGACGGGTTGCACGCAACCGCGGTATTGCTTGTCGGGTTCACCGACGGCAACCAGCAACACCGAGAAGGAACGTCGGGGCTTGTCCCATCCTGCCTCATAGTTGGTGATACGGAATGTGTTGTCATCAATCTTTTCCACGGGTCCGCTGATGACTTCTATATGAGGCCGGTTGGCGGCGTGGTCGTCAGTCCGCTTCACGTGTGTGCTGTCAGAATAGGCTGCTTGCAGATGAAACGTGATGCCGTCGGCGTCTGGTATCCATTGGGCGAGCATACCGCACTGTACTTTGCTGTTCAACGGCAGCAGCTTTCCATTTTGGCAGACACCAACATATTGGCGGCGCTTACCTCTACTCTCGCGATAGCGTGCCATCGTCATCTCGGCCATCTCGCGATCGAAATACCAGAAGGCATCGTGTGGATCGCCCTTATAAGTGTTTCTCGAGATAGTGCTTGGTGTTTGCTTCCCATCGGGCAAGGTCAGCATTTCCTTTTGCTGTGGCTTTGGCTGAAGAGCTGAGTGGAAACTGCAGCATTGACAGAAGGATAAGATAAAGAACGGTATGTTTCATGCGTTTTTTCTTTTTAATATAACGTATAAAGTCTCGATGTTACGTATACCATAGCCTTTGTTTTGTGTAGCAGCTTCGTGTCCTTCGTATTCTCGTAGTTCCATGTTTGTTGGCTTTTCTGACAATAAACGTGCACTGAGAAGGCGTTTTTTTCGAGCAAGCAGTCTTTCTCTTCGATTTTTGCGAATTTTGAGATGTTTTTATAAAGCGCTGAAATATAATAAGATATGAAAAATCGCGTTTTTTACTCTTTGTCAAAAAGGTACTTTGACCAAAAATTCTCTAGAGAATTTTTGGTCATCTCGGTAGTTTGACTCGGTCATCTCACCTTTTCGATCGCATGAAAAGGCCTTTTTGACCAAGTCAACTCACTGTTTTTTCTTTGCAACGGCCGATTTTTGGTGTCATCATCCTTGTTTTTCCTGATTTTCAACTCATGTTCCTCTCTAGAATGACGGAAAATGTTGACAGAGTTTTGTTAAGAGTTTTGTTCTGACGCATAGGTGAATTAGACTTAGAGAGCGGGAGCGTGAAATGAAAAGGAAAAGAAGTTGGTTGTTACAAGTGCCGTCAAATGAAAGATAGAATAATAGAATACGCACGGCTATGTTTAGAAAATAGACCCAAAAACTTGCTACTTTCAAAATAATAATCTATCTTTGCAATAGAGAATAATTAATATATTGATAGGAGGTAGAAACAATGGCTACAGGTATAGTGAACTTAAGAGACAGTATATATCAAGAGGCGATGCGCTATGCGAAAATGCATAACGTAAGTCTTGAATCATTCGTTGAAAATATCATCATAAATACCATTAACCGTGACAAGCACTCTTCAAAGAAATTTAAGCTTAAGTCTTTTGATGAGCTTTCACCAAGAGTGCAGAGTCTTATTGGCTCCGGACATGTAAGTAAGGAGGCGGAAGATGATATAAATGGTAGAAAAGCACGTATGGATAGTCTTGAAAGAAAATATGGTAATGGATAAAGTATTCATTGATACTAATATTATGATAGACGTCCTGCTCGGACGTAAGAAGTTCTTAGCGCAAAGCTCTAATATTTTTCAGTTAGCTGATAGCGGGGCGATAACATTGTATGCTACAGCTCTTTCTTTTGTTAATGCTTTGTACATAGGAAGAAAGGAATTGGGAAAATCTGAAGCTTTGAAGAAGCTAAAACTGTTTCATGACTTCCTGAACACAGCACCAATGGATGAAGAAGAACTCGCAAGGGCATTTATGATGGATGACAAGGACTTTGAAGATAATCTGCAATATTGTTCCGCGTGTTCTGCTGGTTGCAACGTTATTGTTACAAGGAATGTGAAAGATTTCCCCAAAGATGGAGAGGTAAGAGTAATGATGCCATCAGAGTTCTTAGATGCGTTTGCAGAAGAAGTAGCTAATGATTCTGCCGAAATAAATCCATAATCTTTCATGTTAGCACCTCTTGTCCCTTGTAATTTATTGGGTCAATACGCTGGTTCCGATAGTTTGGAAGTGGCCATCAATGGCAGACTGCCATCTATAGACTTTTCCTTTCACCTCACGCTTCCCTCTAGAATGACTGGAAATGTTGACGAGGTTTTGTTAAGAGTTTTATAGGCTTGCCTTGGCTCCTTTCATCCTTCCTCCTTATGGCCTTATACTCAGCATTTATTCGCTCGCATTGTTGCAGAATCCAAATAAATTGCGTAAGTTTGCAAAAGAATAAAGAATGAACGCGCTATGGAGCAGATGATGAGAAAATATCCGGTAGGCATTCAGACCTTCTCGAAAATCATAAACGGAGGCTATATCTACGTTGATAAGACCGACTTGGTATGGCAACTGGTACATTATGCAAAATTTATTTTCATGAGCCGTCCCCGCCGCTTTGGCAAGTCGCTGCTCACGTCGACTTTGGAATCGTATTTCAAAGGCGACCGTGAGGTGTTTGAGGGCTTGAAGATCATGGAGCTTGAGAAGGAATGGACGCAGTATCCAGTGCTACATCTCGACCTCAGCGTTGCCAAAGGACAGGACAGTGCAGAAGAACTTCGCGAGACGCTGATGTGGATGATGGGACCATTAGCAAAAGTTTTTGGGCGCGAGAGCGATGAGACCACGCCGGGCAAGCTGCTCACCGGCCTCATCCATCGGGCACAGGAGAAAACGGGCAAACAGGTGGCAGTGATCATCGACGAGTACGATGCCCCTTTACTTGACGTGCTCCATGACCAGACCACGCTTGACGCCATGCGCAAGGTCATGCAGGAGTTCTATGTGCCACTCAAGGCTAACGAACAGTACCTTAAGTTCTGTTTCATCACGGGCATCACGAAGTTTTCGCAACTAAGCATCTCCTCCACCCTCAACAACTTAAAGAATGTGTCCTTGCTGCCAAAGTTTGCCACCATCTGCGGATTTACCGAACATGAGGTGCAGACTGTTTTCAAAGAGGACATCTGCGAAATGGCTAAGGACTTCAAACTGACACCGGAGCAGATGTACGCCAAGATCAAGTTCAAATACGACGGCTATCATTTTGCCGGTGGTGCTGAGGCCGTTTTCAATCCTTTCAGTCTGCTCAACGCCTTAGGCGACCGATTGCTGAAGAACTACTGGTTTGCCTCCGGCACGCCAACATTCCTCATCAAGCAGATGCAGCATTTTCATACAGACATCACCTCGCTCGATTCGCTCGATGTGCCAGAATCGGCCTTCGACCAGCCCACAGAGAACATGAAGGATGCTCTGCCGTTACTCTATCAGAGCGGATATCTCACCATCAAGGACTACGATCCAGAAGGCGAGACCTACTTCTTGTCCATTCCCAATCAGGAAGTGCGCGTAGGCTATGTCAATGGTTTGCTGCCCACCTATACAGGCTTGAACAGCGGTGACGTGCAAGTAGGCTTTGCCTTAAAATTCTGGAGAGCCTTGAAGCTGGGCGACATCAATCTTGCCATGAACCACATGCAGGCTTACCTCGCCGGCATCCCCTACGTCGAGGGCTTTAAGCAGAAACTCGCTGAGGCCAAGACAAAGGAAGGCTTCTACGAGTACACCTTTTATCTGATCTTCTCCATGCTCAATGTCTATGTGCGCACGCAGGTGAAGGTAGCGGGCGGCCGCGTGGATATGGTCATCTTCATGCCCGACACCATCTACGTCATGGAGCTGAAGGTGGGCGACACGGCACGCCATGCACTTGACCAAATCAACGCTCGCGGCTATGCCAAGCCTTATCTCACCGACGGCCGGCGGGTGGTGAAGGTCGGCATCCGCTTCGATGCAGACAAGCACACCGTGGATGAATGGGAGGTGGAGTGATATGAGAAGATGGAATCACCAAGTGTACAAAAACTTGTTGGTCCCGGGCATGTAAGTAAAGAAGTGGACATAGCCAGGGGTCTTACCTTTGACACCATATAGTATTGAAGGTTGTGATCTGCGAGAAGTAGCATCTTTTTCATTTTGCACCTGAACCATTTATTCGCTTGCTTTGTTGCAGAATCCAAATAAATTGCGTAAGTTTACAAAAGAATAAACAAAGAACGCACGATGGTGCAGATGATGAGAAAGCACTTACTCCTTATTTCTAATTGATATATGCGTAGAATATTGATAATGTCCCTATTGGGATTTATTTTCACCCTTCAAGCACAAGCCTTTCGCTGGGCATCCGATGCCCAGTGGATAGGCTCTTCCGATGATGACCAATGTCTTTACAGCCCTTATCTGGCGGCTTTCAGACTGAGTATACAGTTCAGATTAGGCGTCCATGCTGATGAAGCCTCCATCGTGTGGGGCGCGGACGATGAACGACTATTGTCTGCCGACATGAATCCGTTTGAGGTGAGTCACGAGAAAGGGCAAACCTGGGTTAAACTTGTCTATCGGCAAATCGGTGACTCGGCCACCGTTAACGTTTATCGTAAAGGCTATGCACCTGCAGACGATGACGCGCAGCCTTTGGCAGTCTTCCCGGTTCCGAGGCAATCGACTTCTGCCACCCGCGGCTTTCACCACATTGTCATCGCCTCTTGCCTTGGCGACAGCAAGATATATGTCGACTCCGTGAGCGTGGGAACTATCAACCTGAATCCACTTGGGCGCGGGGGCGACTTCATTGCCTTCCCTGTTCTTGGAAAGGTGGGGTTTGCTGTGGGCGAAGGTCAGAAAGCGGAGGTCAGAGAGTTCGCTGTCGGCAACTATCGTTCACCTTACGGTAGGATCGCCCGAATAAAAGAACTCGAGGGTACTTACGACGGCTTGACACGTATCATTGATCCCAGCAGGCACTCCATGCCTCTCCTCAGAGGTTATTTCAACGCACGTGGCGCGGTGAAGAAGGCAGAACTTCGCATCACGGCCCGCGGCATTTATGACGTGAAGCTGAATGGAAAAGCTGTCAACAACAGCTATCTCTGTCCAGGCTACACTCAGTACAACCGCACACAGCCTTATCAAAGTTATGACGTGACGGAAGACCTTCGCCAGGGTAACAATCAACTGGACGTGCAGCTTGCCGAAGGCTGGTGGATGGGAGCTGCAACCTACGAGGGACAGAACTGGAACTACTTCGGTGACCGTATGTCGATGAAGTGTCAGCTGGATATTCTCTATGATGATGGACATAAACAGACCTTTGTCAGTGGTCCGCAAGATTGGAAGTATACCAGTCAGTCGCCGGTCGTCTATGGTAGCCTATTCCAGGGTGAGGTGTACGATGCTCGCAAAGAAAATGGTGAGGAAGAGTGGGAACCCTGTGAAGTCATAGGAATAAAAGGACATGTCAGTCACGAAGGGTGGGGCAATGGCCCTGCCCCCGACGACTATAGCCAGCTTCAATACATGGAAACCAGCAGCGACGATAGCGTAGACAGCATCGCAACGCTGACGGCGATCGGTATGACGGAGCCGCGTCGCGGTGTCTATGTCTACGACATGGGGCAGAATATGGTAGGTGTGCCGCGGCTATGTTTCCACAACCTCAAGCCTGGACAACGTGTCAAGGTAAGATATGCCGAAGTTCTTTACCCCAATTTGCCAGAATATAGCGGAAAGCAAGGAATGCTCATGCTCGAAAACATTCGTGCTGCCATGGCTCAAGACATCTACATTGCCCGTGGAGGAAAGGAAGAAACTTTTGCTCCACGCTATACCACGCATGGCTTCCGCTATATGGAGATAACAGGTGTAGACACCCCCCTGGCTTTAGAGCAGGTACAAGGTGTAGTGCTCAGCTCTGCTCATTGCATACAGGCACACTATGAGTGTTCTGACAGTCTCGTCAATCATCTGTGGAGAAATATATTATGGTCCACACGTGGTAACCTTCTCAGCATCCCTACAGATTGTCCACAGCGAAACGAGCGTTTGGGATGGGCCGGCGATCTCTCTGTGTTCTCGCCGACTCTTGTCTATCTGACGAATGCTCAGGCTCTGCTACGGCGCTACCTGCAATCAATGCGTGACGTGCAACATGATAACGGACGAATGCCCGACATCGCTCCGTTGGGTGGTGGCTTCGGTGGGTTCTTGTGGGGATCAGCGAGCATCACTGTGCCATGGGAGATGTATCAACAGTGGGCTGATACTCTTACCCTACGGCAGCATTACCCTGCCATGCACGGATATATGGAATATGTGCGGACGCATTACTTCGATGCTAAGACAGGGCTGTTGGTTCAAGAACATGCGTGGGGAGACCTTTCCGACTGGCTGAGTCCTGTCTACGCCCAAGACGATAAGAGCCTGATATGGGAGGCCTACTATATCCATTGTCTCGACATCATGGCGCAAGCGGCAAGGGTACTGAACTACACTTTTGATGCTGCAACATATGGTAAAACGGCCAGTGAACGGCGACGTTTCTTCTGCGAAACTTATCTCGACAAGACAACGGGACGTACCATTGCCTCGGCCTTCATGGGTGAGAAGAGGGGCAGCCTCGTTGACACAGAGGTGAGCTATGCGCTGCCCTTGGCTTTTGACATTGTTCCACTATCCCTTCGTTCTCGACTCGCCGACAATCTGCTTAGCGTGATGAATCGCGAGAACCGCATGGACAACGGTCGCTCCGCCCCTCCGCACTCTCTCTTGACGGGGTTCATCGGGACAAGTTGGATCAGCCGGGCCTTGAGTCTCAGCGGACATACCGACGAAGCTTATCGTTTACTTACGCAACGACAGTATCCTTCATGGCTTTATCCTGTCACTCAGGGAGCCACCACAATATGGGAAAGACTCAATTCATATACAAGTGAAGACGGCTTTGGCGGCAACAACCGCATGAATTCCTTCAACCATTATAGTTTTGGCGCTGTTGGGTATTGGCTGATGGCACATTCTCTTGGCATACAGCGTAGTCCCCATCATCCCGGTTTTAAACATTTTATATGGGCTCCGGAAGCAGACTCTACCGGAAAACTTACTTACGCCAAAGGTTGGTACAACACTGCCTATGGGCGGATAGAGAGCAGTTGGGAGATAAAGGGGAATAAGGTTATCTATTGTCTGACTATTCCTAAAGGCATCTCTGCTACGCTGATCATGCCGGGGACTAAGTCTAAGATATTAAAGGCAGGCTCCTATCGTTTTTCCCAATATTGGAGGAAATCATAAAGGAATGTGCGTGGGATCTTTGACACCATATGTCGTATTGAAGGTTGCGATCTGCGAGGAGTAGAATCTTTTTCATTTTGCTATTGTTTTTTAAAGTGATTACGACATTAATTCGGATGGGAAGAAAAAACTACGCAAAAAAATAACAGCCTCCCCCCCAACCCCTCTCCAAGAGGAGAGGGGTTGGGGGGGAGGCTGTGGTTGGGGGTGAGGATTGGAATTACTCTTTCACTTCAAACAGCATTCAGAGAATTTCTACTTCCTCTCGCCATGAACCCATGGAGAACGTCCGATGCGCCATAGGTTCGTAGAACTGTTTTGTAGTTGATGCTCCTTAAACGCTGTTAAAATAGGGTTGAAAGAGCTAATAAAGGCTAATAACTAAAACGATTAGTTGTACCGAACTATATTTTTTCGTTACTTTGTCATTGTAAACATTAAAGCGATACAATTATGAAAAAGCTAACGGCAAAGGAAAAGGAAATTATGGATATGCTGTGGCAGCATGGTCCCATGTTCGTCAAGGACATGCTGAAGTTGTATCCAGAGCCCAAACCCCATTTCAATACCGTCTCCACACAGGTACGCATCTTGGAGAGCAACGGCTACGTCAATCACGAGGCTGTGGGCAACAGTTATCGCTATCAGGCAGCCATCACGGAAGAAGCCTACGGCAAGAGTACCCTTGCCGGCGTGATCAAGAACTATTTTGACGACTCTTATCTTTCGGCTGTGAGTGCCTTTGTCAAGGAAAAGAAGATTACTGTCGACGACCTTCGTGAGTTGATAGAGCAGATAGAGCAAGGCAAGTAACCAAAATGAATATATGATGGATTTTCTGTATTATAATCTCCGTGTAGCGGTATTGATAGCGGTGTTCTATATGTTCTACCGTTTGTTGCTGTCTCGTGACAGTTTCCATCAGCTCAACCGTTTGGTGCTGTTGGGCACAGCTTTGGCTTCTTTTGTCTTGCCTCTGTGTGTCATCACCATCCATCACACCGAGGTACTGTCATCACTGCCCACAGTAGAGACGGCTGTCGTCGGTGGTGGCGGCGCGTCCGTGGTTCCGTCCACGCCCTGGTGGCATATCACGTTGCCAATTGTCTACTGGTCAGGCGTCTTTTTTACATTATTATATACAATTCTCTCGATATCGAAGGTATGCATACTTATTGGCCGATGCGAGAAGCACCGGCAGGCCGACGGCTCTGTCATTGCCGTGGCCGATGGGGAAGTGTCCCCATTCTCCTGGATGCACTTTATCGTGGTGCCGCGTAGCGACTACGCCCATCCCGACAGTGCCATCCTCATGCACGAGCGTGAGCACATCCGCCGGCATCATTCTTGGGATGTGCTGCTCGTTGATGTTCTCTCGTCGTTTCAGTGGTTCAATCCTGCTATATGGATGCTGCGTTCAGATCTGCGCGCCATCCACGAGTATGAGGCTGATGCGGCGGTTCTCTCAAGTGGCGTCGAAGCGCGCCAGTATCAATATCTATTGGTAAGAAAAGCCATGGCTGCGGCAGGGTACTCTGTGGTCAATGGTTTCAATCACAGTACCCTAAAACAACGCATTACTATGATGAATACTCATAAGCAAAACCGATATTCCTGGCTCAAAGCCATGTATGTACTTCCCATTGTTGCCGTCTCGCTTTGTGCCACGGCCAAGACTGTTACCGACTATAAGGTTGCCGACAGCACTGCTCCGTCTGTTTCCCAGCCGGCTGCTGTTCAGCGTTCTGCCTCCACAAACGTACCGGTAGCTTCGGTAGAGGATATTGTAGAGCAGGAAGTCGCCCAGAAAGACTCGACTAAACTCAAGGATCTCCTGGTTGTCGTCGACGGTAAAGAGATACCTTATTCCTCATTAGAGGGTCTCGACCCTTCTTCCATTTCGGCTATAAGCGTCTATAAAGACAAAGCTCACACGGCTCAGTACGGAAAGAAAGGGGTCAATGGAGTGATTGTAGTGACAACGAAGAAAGCAGCGTCAGTAGAAGGGGAGGAAAGAAGCGGCTTTGAAGTTGTCGAAGAAATGCCTCGGTTCAATGGAGGACCTACGGCTATGATGCAGTATCTTTCTCAGAATGTCCATTATCCCCTTGTAGCGCAGGAATGTCATGTGCAGGGGCGTGTCATCGTCAGCTTTATTGTCAAGTCCGACGGCTCCATTGCTGATCCTAAGGTTGTCAACAATGGCACCAAGAGTGTGGCCGTAGAGACGAATCCCGCTTCGGGCGAGAAGAAAGAGACTGCCGTTGATGTTGCTGAAAATCAGAAGAAAGAGGCTGAAGCCAAGGAAGCCTTGGCTCAGGAGGCGTTGCGCGTGGTAAGCAGTATGCCGGCGTGGACACCGGGCAAGCAGAAAGGGAAACCCGTCAATGTGAAGTATACTATTCCAATATCTTTCAGGCTGACTTCACCTTCAAAGTAGAATAATTCCTTTTAAAGTAGAAGAATCGTGACAGCCCCATGACGCAGGTCTTCGCACGGATCAATTTAGTGCGTTACGACCGCGGCATGGGGCTGCGATATTACATCTATGTCCTTTTGGAGTGTCTGTGTGACGAATCCGTTATTGTTTTTCCCGAATAGCCTATAAAATATAACGATTATTATTTGTTAATGCTGCTAATATTAGTTACCTTTGCAGAAGTAGACAAGTCACGTTATTATGATGGATCCATATATCAAGCAGCAGTTTCTTTCCGAGGTTAAGCAGGCTATTCCGGAGAGACAGATATACACCGATAGCCTCCGTACTTATGCCTGGGGTACTGATGCCAGCTTCTATCGCATGACCCCGCAAGTCGTCGTCCGCACAAAGAACGAGCAGGAGGTGCAGGCAGCCTTCAAGGCATGCAAGAAATACGCAATTCCTTTTACCCTCCGCGCTGCCGGCACGTCACTCTCCGGACAGAGCTGTACTGACTCTGTACTCATCGTGGCAGGCAAAGGTTGGGAGCAGTTCCACTTGGATGATGACAAGAATGCCATCACCCTTCAGCCCGGTATCACGGGAGGACGTGTGAACAAGATTTTGAAGCCTTATGGGCGTGTGTTCCCGCCTGACCCGGCCTCGGTGGGCAGTGCAATGGTCGGTGGCATCGTGGTCAACAACGCCTCGGGCATGAACTGTGGCGTGCATGCCAACAGCGATCACATGTTGCTCAGTGCCCGCCTCATTCTTACCGATGGCACCATTCTCGATACCGGCGATGAGCAGAGCCGTGAGGCTTTCCGGAAAAGTCATCCCGAGTTTATCAAGAAGATCGAGACTCTGCGTGATGAGGTGCGGAAGGATGCTGACCTCACGGCGCGCATCAGGTATAAGTATTCCATCAAAAACGTCACGGGTCTCAACATCCGGCCGCTTGTCGACTACGACGATCCCTTCGACATCATTGCACACAGTATAGTGGGTTCTGAGGGAACGCTTGCCTTCCTCTCCGGTGTCCGCATTAGAACGCTGCACGAATATCCTTACCGCGCTTCGGCTATGGTTTATTTCCAGACCATGGAGGAGAGCTGCAAGGCCATCGTCGCTTTGAAACAGTTGAAAGCCGACGAGGACGACATGGCGATGACCTATGAGAATCTCAAGGTAAAGAGTGCGGAGATGCTCGACTATCTGTCGTTGCAGAGTGTCGACGACCCCGTCTATCTGAACTATAAGAAGGATGTGGATGCAGGTCGTATTGACGGCGTAGCCAAAGGCGACTACCACAATCTCACGGCTGTCCTCACCGAGACCAAGGCCCTGACGCCGGAAGGACTGAAGGCAAATATTCAGGAGGTCATGGATACGCTCTCGAGATTTAAACTCTATGGCGAGCCCGCCTTTACCGATGACCCGAAGGTCTATGGAAAGTACTGGTCTATCCGCTCCGGTATCTTCCCTGCTGTGGGTGGCCAACGGCCAGTCGGTTCTTCCTGTCTTATCGAGGATGTGGCGTTCCATATCCAGGACCTTCCGCATGCTACTGTGGATTTGCAGCAGCTCATCGCACGCCACGGATACAAGGATGCCTGCATCTATGGCCATGCCTTTGAGGGAAATTATCACTTCATCCTTAATCAGAGTTTCGCCACAAAGGAAGAGGTGGAGCGCTACCGCAGCATGATGGAGGACGTGGTGAAGCTCGTCGTGGGCAAATACGACGGTTCCTTAAAAGCAGAGCATGGAACCGGCCGCAATATGGCACCGTTTGTCAAGTATGAGTGGGGCGAGAAAGCCTATGGCGTGATGAAGCAGTTGAAGCGTATCTTCGACCCCGACAATATCCTCAACCCAGGTGTCATCTTCAATGATGATCCCGACTGTTTCATCGAGCATCTCAAGCCGTTGCCCGTACTTCACTACGATCTCAAGCTACGTCAGGAAGAGGGAGACAACCATTTGGCGGCTTCAACGATGGACGAGATGTGGCAAGGCGCTGAGAAAGCAAACCGCTGTATAGAATGTGGATTCTGTGAGATCAACTGCCTGTCGTGTGGCTTCACGCTCTCCTCAAGGATGCGTATCGCCTCTCAGCGGGAGATGCTTCGCCTCAGGCAGACCGGTGAGGATCCGAAACGGCTCGCGGAGATGGAGAAAGCCTATCGCTATCTCGGTGAACAGACGTGTGCCACAGATGGCCTTTGCGCTACCTCCTGCCCGATGAAGATCAACACGGGCGATCTCACGCATCTGCTGCGTCAACTCTTCATGGACCAGCATCCGGAGCAACGGGCTATCGGGCAAATAGGTGCCAACCATCTCGGTGCCATGAAAGATGTGGTGCGTGGCGCGCTCACAGCGGCCTCGTTAGGTAGGAACGTGCTCGGTACGGCGACTATGAAGAAAGTGTGCGGTGGACTTCATCAGCTCGGTATCCCGCAGTGGTCCACGGCTATGCCGGGTGCCATCCGTAACCCGTCCCAGGCAATGCTTAACCAGCAACCGTCTGAGCTGAAGGTGGTCTATCTGCCGAGTTGTATCAATCAGACCATGGGACTGACGAAAGGTGCTCCCGTCAAGCGACCGCTTGTCAAAGAAACGTGCGCCCTGCTGCACAAAGCCGGCTACGAGGTGATCTTCCCGAAGAATATGAAGAACCTCTGCTGTGGACAGATCTGGGAAAGCAAGGGCATGACAGATATTGCTGACCGAAAGACTGCTGAGACCGAGCAGGCCCTCTTCGAGGCCAGTGAGGGCGGACGATGGCCGGTGCTCTGTGACCAGAGTCCTTGTCTCCATCGACTGAAGAAGATGGTCACCCGTGTCAAGCTCTACGAGCCCGCGGAGTTTATCCTCACATTTCTTAAAGACAGGCTCACGTTCCATCCTACTCACCGGTCGGTAGCCATTCACCTGACATGCTCCACGCGTGAGATGGGACTCAGTGACACAATGTTAAAAGTGGCACGCATGTGCACCGACAACGTCTTTGTGCCCGAAGGTATCGGCTGTTGCGGCTTTGCCGGTGACCGTGGTTTCTCTCGTCCGGAACTCAATGACTGGGCTTTGCGCTCGCTCCACGGGCAGATAGCGGAGCATCATATCGAGCGCGGTTATTCCAACAGCCGGACGTGCGAGATCGGACTGGAGGCCCATGCCGGCATCCCTTACATGAGCATCGTGTATCTCGTCAACGAGTGCACGGAGCCAAGAAGCTAAAAGATAAATGGATCCAGCATAACAAATCGGGGTGCTGCTAAAAGGCAGCACCCCGATTTGTTATTTCTTCAATTCAACATCAAAGTATAAATAAGCCTTTCTACTCTTAACTTCTACATCTCGTAAACCACCAGATTCCTTGGTAATGTGATGACTTTGAGACGGCGAAACCAGCGGCGCGGTGATGTAGGATCGAACTGTTTTGACTGGCTGCTGATGATGTAGTAGCTGGCGGAGTAGTCGTCCATAAGAGACGTGAAGACAGACTTTATTCTGGAGCACTTCTCGTTGATGGCATTGTCAAGGGGATTGGTAAGTCGTTCCACGGTCTCCCGTTTTTTGTCTTGATCTCCTTCGGGACAGATGCGGTCATAGAGTGACAGCAGCTCGTCGTGGTATTCACTGAGCCGCTTAAACTCAATACCTTCTTCATGTCGCAAGAACAGCAAGTAGACAGCACGGTGGACCGGTGACAATTGTACTTCAACTGTATTGTTGCTGCCATTGCCTATATTCTTGTTGCCCTCAAGGAAGAATCTGCCGTCACGCTTAACGATAAGTCTGCGAAGCGTACCGCGTGCGGCCTCCGTTCTGAGCTGTTCGAGAGTAGGCAAAGTGATAGCCTGAAGCAGTAAGTCGTCTCTACCCATGACTTGCAACTTCTTCACCAGCTCACGTATTTGCCGGGCTATCAGCCGTGCTCGTTCATCGTCGTTGTTCATTGTGGTTACAAAGTTAACGAAAAAAATGATTGAGCAGTTCGTGTGCGGGAATAAAAATAAGGCTGCAAGCCTTGCGATGGTTTTTCTGTTGTCAGTTTGATGTTTTTACCTTATCTTTGCGCAAAAATAATAATATCATGGAAGACGATAATCAAAAGAAGCGCGATACATTGGATTTTGGTCCCGTGGAAGACACCACAAAGGAGATCATCAAGGTGGTTGGCGTAGGTGGTGGTGGATGTAATGCCGTCAACAATATGTTCAACGAAGGTATTGCCAACGTGTCTTTTGCAGTTTGCAACACCGATAGTCAGAGTCTTGCCAACTCACCGGTCCCCGTCAAGTTGCTGCTGGGGGAGTCCGGATTGGGAGCTGGTGCCGACCCTGAGTTGGGTAAGCAGGAGGCTATCAAGACCAAGGAGCGCGTGAAGCAACTGTTCAATGATTCCACCCGTATGTGCTTCATCACGGCAGGAATGGGTGGCGGTACGGGTACAGGAGCCGCTCCCATCATCGCTTCTGTGGCCAAGAGCATGGGAATATTGACGATAGGCATCGTGACCATACCGTTCTATTTTGAGAAGAACAGGAAGATCATGAAGGCCTTGAAGGGCGTTGAGGAGATGCGGAAGAATGTTGATTCGCTACTTATTATTAATAATGAGAGCATCTGCGACGTCTATGCCGACTCGGAGCTCTCTATCAAGGATGCTTTCAAAGCTGCGGACAATATCCTGTGCAATGCCGCAAAGAGCATATCGGAGCTGATTACCATTGAGGGCAGCATTAATCTTGACTTCCGCGATGTGGAAACAACGATGCGTGAAGGCGGTGGTGCCATCATGGCTATTGGTAGAGCGCGCGGTGAGAGACGTGTGGAGAAGGCAATTGTCAATGCGCTTGAGTCGCCATTGCTCTACGGCAATGACATCTCCAATGCCAAGAAGATACTCTTCAATATCTATACGAGCGAAGACAAACCATTGTTTGTCAGTGAGATGCGTGAGATAGATGCTTTCATGTATGGCTTGAATCCTAATATAGATGTGATTTGGGGTACAAGTGACGACAACACCCTTGGCGAAGATGCAAAGGTGATTATCCTCGCCACAGGTATCGATAACCGCTTCTTGCCCGATGACAAGCATGAAGATAGCGACGAGGAGTATTACAATCAGATCATTGCTAAACTCTATCGTGAACCTCTGCTGTCCCAAAGCGCAGCGAAGAAGAAAGCCGGGAACGTACCGAAAGAAACAGAGAAGACTCCTCGGACTCCTGATGCTCCCTTGAATGGAAACAAGACAGAAGATCATGGGGATGCAGAGATGTCACCCTCCATCTCTTTCGATATGACTCGTAAAGAGACGGATACTAAAGAGACTAAGAAAGAAACAGATCAGGAAGCTGATGGTCTGGAGGCAGAACCTGCGAAACTAAAGGAAAATTCACCGAATGCTACAGACGTTGCCCCTCATAAGGTTCCCTCTTTCCTTGATAAGCTCAAAGGACACTTGAAGAGAGGTCTCACGGTACTGACCAGCGATATGGACGAGTGAAGCGGATCTTGTGTCATTGCAAAATGCTGTAGGCCGTTGATTGTTCGGTAATATCAGAACCGCCACTTTGCCTGCATCTCCAGTTCCATGCGACTGTGACCGTTGACATGCTCCGGCCCGGAGGATGATGATACATTGTGGAAATAGTTGGTGTTGCCCAACTTCAGCAGAACCATCAATTTGTGACCGATGTCTGCGCGGGCGGCGATGGCATAGCGGACGCCCTCGCCGGAAAACATAGGGAAGGAAAAGTCGTAGAGTAGTCCACGCTCATAGTTGTAGACACGTGAAAGGTAGTCATCGGTGTGGAAGTAATTAGCACTGAGGAAAGCCTGGAACCAAGCATAGTGACAGGCGGCATATTGCGAGACCATGTATCCCCGGCTGGTCGTTTGCTGGTGGCAAAGGCTGAGATCGCCTTGCATCCTCCATTGCCAGGAAGACGCTGTGTAGCCGATCATGGCGCGCGAGCGGTACTCATCCCGCCAACTCAGACGGCTGTTTTCACTGTCGTTGCGTTCCCGCTTTCTCATGCGCATTCTGAGCAGATAGCTCCATCCGTGTCGGTTACCACTGAACTGAAGCAGGGCGTCGATGCTGTGCGAGGCTGCAGATGCCTGGAATTTCGGCCATGCGAAGTAAGCGGCGTCGACATATCCCATCAAGCACGCAGCGGACGACGGTGCCCACTGCATGCCAAGATAGAATCCGCTCTCGTCGTTGACCGTGCTGCCATCGGCATAGCTCTGGCTGAACAGCGAGTAGTATTGATAGGGAAAATAGCGTTGCAGAGCCATCACCGACAGTGATGGCGTGAGCAAATAGCTGAGCGTGTTGATGGTGGCCACAGTGCCGCAGTTACCTGTGGCTGTCTCGCCGGCGATGTTGAGCTTTGCCGAGACGTATCCGTAATCGACACTTGCGTTCCAAAAGTGCTTTCCTTGGGGATACCATCTGCGGAATGGCTGTGTAGTATTGGGCACCAACGTACGGTTAAAGGCAGTGGCGAAAGCTGTGACGCCCGCATGAAATCCATCATGGAAATAGCTGAGGTTGGAGCCCACGAGTGTCTCGTCAGTGTTGCGTCTTCGTGCCATCTCGCTGGGTGTACGGTGATAGCCGGTTTTTAGGATAGTGGTTACTGTGCCAGTGGAGTCATTGAGCGTAGCGTCGATCTTTCTCCAAGAGACGAAGCCGGTTAGTGTGAGCTGACGGTTGAGGCGTAAGGATGCAGCCGCACCTTGCAGGTAGTTGGCTTCCGACCGGCTGCTGTGTCCGATGATATTGTTGGTGGAAGCGCCCAAGGTGGCCAGCGTGTTGAGTTTGCCAAGTCCGAATGACGTGTTCATGATTAGTCCCATACCGAAGCGCAGGCGATAGCGTCCTACGACAAGGTTACGGATGACGCCTGTGTTGCGGAGTTGAAGATAGAGAGAGTAATAGTCATATCCGCACGCGTTCTTTCCTGCAAAGAAAGGCTCGCCGGCGTCTTGCGAGGCCACAAAACCCAGTCTGACGCGTTGTCGATAATTAAAGGTGTAGCGTAGCCAATGTTTGTATTTATATCCAAGAAATCCATTTTTATCTCCCTCTCTATCGTAAAAAGGAATCTTCAGCGTTGCCACTACTTCCTGCCGTCCAGAGTGTAGGATGCTGTCCAATGGAGGCAGTGCGTCCGATGTCCTTTCCGGCCCGATAGTGACGAACTGCTCCAGCATGTCGGCATCCTGTTTGCGAAACGAGGGAAGCATGCGCAGTTCCACGAGACTCTCGAAGCGTTTGGCGTGGTCACGGTACTCCATGATGTCCATCACTTGCTGGCCAGAAAGAAAGGGAAGGCGCTCCAAGTCCTCGCGTGTGCAACTGTTTAGATCCATCTTCTCCCGTGCCAGCTCGTTGAGCATCTCATATGTGTCATGCCACGCTTCGTTCTCTGCATCCTCTCGTTGGCTGAGCTCGCTGAAATACTGCTGCCATGACTCTACGGCGGCTTGTGCGTACATAGAGATGCACGCATTGAGGCATAGTAACAGTAGAAAGAAGATGCGGGCAAGTCTTTTCATAGGCTTGGTATTGGTAATTGTTTCTTATTATGTGGTTTCTATGACTCGCCGATACGGGTTGTCAAGGTCTTCATCGGCAAAAATAAGAAAAATACGCTTACCTTGTTCTTTTAGAGCGATATTTTTTCTTTGTAACTGCTTTTTTCTTAGGGATACCAGTAGTGCCGTCTTTGCGGCTGCGTAAAATGGTAGAATATCGTTTTTATAAAAACGAAGCTGTTGGATAAGAATCTGTAGTTTTGTCGAACCGATACCGTCATTTTGATGTTCCAAGCATTGGCTCATGGATGTCTTCTGTTTCTAAATTACACCCGAATTTGGCCTATGGGCATGCAGAATCTCATGCCTTGTTCAGGCATGTATAAGAAATCGTATTGTCTGGTGTCGTTAAGCAGTCAGCCTTTCATGGCCGACGGTCAGTTTTTCGAGATGCCGATGATGCGGTGAGAAACTAACACGTATGAAGGTCTTCTTTTCCACAATATATACAGCACTGAGCATGATGCGTTTTATAAAGCTGTCCATTGTGAAGTTCTCTATGGCAGTGCCATTGAAGAGCTTAAGCTTCATCATGTGGGCAACGACGACAGCCGCGGCATAGAGGAAAAGACGGAAATAGTTGGCCCGATATGAGTTGCATGACAAACGATCAGTCTTGAAATACTTGACGTCTTTTATCCATAGCTCCATCTCACCGTGTTTGCAATATCTTTTGTAGATGGTTTCTGGTGAATTGTTGACCTTAGGTCAAGATTTATTTGCTAAACCCAAAACGTTATTAGCAATTGTCGGTGGGTATTGTGAAAGTCCACGTTCGTGTTTGTCTGTACGTGGGAAAAGCAAGTTGTGGTATTTTTGATTTTTTGTGCTGTCAGTATCCATACCGGTACGTGATGTGTGGATGGTCGTTGCGAAGGATTCGCAAAACATTGCAAAAGGTGAAAAGGATTGTCAATATGAATAATACTTAGATGATGACTGCGCAAGCCTCAGAACAGTATAGCACTGACATCGTGTAAGACTTCTTCCTTATCGACAGTGCTTAAAGAATGATGCCAAGGGGTGTCCGAGTCTTTGGGGCGCCACGCGTGGAGCGCCCCCTTAAAGTGACTGGAACTTTAATACCTGTACAGCTTCACGTGTAAAGTCTTGAATTCGCCGCATGGTATACGTACGTGGCGCCCCTGGTGGTCTTGGTCGCCATTGAGGCGGCGGATATAGGAAAGAGTTCCATCCTTGCGCACGCTCACTTCGTCGCACGATACGATACCGAGACGCTGTCCTTGGAACTTCTTCTGTACAGTGGCGGGTTTGCTACCAGCCTTGCCCTGCTCGATGAATCCATCCTCTCCCCGCACCTCTTGGGCGTTGGCTTGAGCCGCCTCAGATGAAGTCTGGAATACTACCACTACTCCGCTGCCCGAGATGAGATATTCATCGGCGGCAAGGCGTACTACGATAGCGCCTCCTTCCGGCCAAGGGGTGCCGTTCTTGGCTCTTGGGTCCCATGGCAGCGTATAGTAGTGGTCAGCCTTCAGGATATTGTCACCGTCGCGGATGATGCGTTCCACGTCGCTGTCCTGCTGAGAGAAGAGGAGCCCCCAGCGCGTTAGGTCCTTTTTTAGAAGTATAGGTTTGAGGTCATCAATCATTTTGTAAGCCGCGGTCACAGGTGCCGTTGTTGCTCTGTCAGCCTTGTCGATGGCGAAAGAAGAGAAACTCATGGCATCCACCTCGCCGAAACAGTAGAGAGCCCGCACCCCGCTGTTGGTGCTGAGTCGTGTTTCGGGTGTGAAGAAAGGGTTGTCATTGCGCTTGTATTGTGCCACCCATTTCTTGAAACCGGTATCGTAGATGTCTGGTGCATAGATGTCTATGCTCGGTGCCTCAGCTTTCCATATGTTTATCAGCTTTGCAAGCGGGCCGGCAGACGGATATTCGCCCGGTTTTCTGTTGCGGCTGTCGAGCGCAGCGTTTACGTAGACAGGTATATGATGGATCTTCTTCCCGGCTCCGGCAATCTGTTCCACGTAGCGTGCATAGGCATGGGCCTGGAATTCCTCATCCGACTTGGCGTGTTCTTTCTTCCATGCCGCCTCGGCAAGCGGGCAGTGGTCTCGGGCTGCTTCGAGCATCCCGATCTCGTTTTCCACCTGCATCATGATGACAGTATTCTCCTTGCTGTCAGTCTCTGCGAGATGTTCCATCAGTTTGGAGTATGCTTTTTTGTCGGCTTGAAGTACGTTCGGCGAGAAAGCTGTTGCAATCTCGAGCGGTTTCCCGTTTGCTGTCATGGCTCGTGGAAAGCGCTTGGTGTCTCTTTTGAACCACTCCGGTGCATAGCAGCTCATGGAGTTCTTCCATGCCCCAAACCACAGGAGCACTACTTTGAGGTGGTGCTGTCGGGCCTGATGGATGATTTCGTCTACGAGCGTGAAGTCGAATGTGCCTTCAACGGGCTCGAGCAACTCCCAGTAAGCAGGCACGAAGACGGTGTTGAGGCCAAGTTTCTGCATCCTTGGCATCACGCTGTCGATATCGGCTACTGATGTGGCGGCAGAGTTGGATAGTTCTCCTCCCAGTATGAGCATTGGCTCATCGTTTACCGTCAGCCGGTAGTCAGAGCCTTTATGAGTGAGTTTGACGACAGCTTGTCCTTGCAAAACGGCAGCTAAAGCTAGCGAAAGGAAAATATTGCGTTTGTTCATTACAGTAGTGATTTTGTTATTAGTCTTTAGTATTTTACAACCTTCTGAGCAACAAAAGGTTGCTTTGGATTGGTCATGCCGAAAAAATCTTTTAGCTTTGTGGCGCGAATAATGCAGTAATTGATCAATACGACAAAGCAAAAATACACATAAAATCTCGGTAGAAGGCGCTTCTTATTCAACTTTTTAAATAAGGATAACAATTCGTTCCTTACTTTTAAATCTTAGAAACAAAGCCGCACGGTGCTTGACCATGCGGCTTTGTATAGATATGAAAGTGGCGGGGCTATCGGGTGACGGCATTAACGAGTACTCCCACGGCTGCCCCCACGGCTGCAGCCACTACGGTGTTGGAGGTGATGTCGACGCGGCGCGGACGGGGATCATGCGGTGGCAGGGCGGCTACCACCTGCACAGGACGAGGATAGTCTTTCACCACATACACGCGGTCGGTAGTGCGGTCGGAAACGCGGTCAACGATTATGGCGGGCTTCTGAGGCACCGAGCGGCGGTCTGTGTTTCTCATCACTTCCTGTTTCATCTCCTGACGGGGACGGGCATTGCGTACGTTGTTCTGGGCATTGCTATTCACTGAGCCAAGCAGCATCATGGCTGCGATAAGGCTGAAAATCATCTTTTTCATAACTGTCATTTTCTTTAATGGTTCTACTTCTCATGATCTGATCGGAGAACGATGATTCGCTACTGCGGAATGGTCATGCGTTATCTTCTTCATCGAATCACGCTGCAAAGTTACTCTAAAAAGCGATGACGCTACCGTGGTAAATCCCTAAAACACCCGTGGATTTTCCCTAATCCCAATGGGAGTTCCCCCACCATCGGCATGATCTTCCTTGCTGTCTTGTCTGTGCGTGGGCATGCTAAACTTTTCATCCGAGTATATTACAACGGAGTGGAACTTCGAAGAGGTATTAGTAGGTTCATGGAAGAAGTGCTGACAGATCGGTTGCCAGGGCAACGATGCTTATGATAGAAAGCATTCTTCTGGGCTGTCTCCCAGTTATAGCCTCCTCTACGCCCACTGTTTCGCTTGAGCTCGTGCGATATGGTGGACGGACTGACCTTTATAACAGTTGCTATGTCTTTTTTCTTCATTCCTTGTTGGAGTAAGATAGAAATTGTGTACCTTTGCTCCGAGGTTATTTGCTTGTACATATTGCAATACAAAAGTAAGTAATCTTTGGGAGACAGCGGTCTCCCTTTCTTGTTTTTTTGTATTGCTATCTGAATTTTTACGTTGCATGGGGGCTGCTCGCCCCCTAACCCCTCGGTGTTTTCAGGTATAGACTATTAAGGTCTATATCTGACACCGAAAATTGCAGTTCTATCTTGAACTTGCGGCAAGATTTTCAAACATCTACTACACAAAAGGATAATAATTACAGTATCTCATAGCCGCATAATACATCTTAACCTTTATTTCAAAATCCTTCAATTGGGAAGCAACTCCATTGTTTAGCTATGACACATTCTCTCGCTGCATATAGCTATTTCAATTCTTCTGATTCTAGTTTTAATACACTTTAATCCTATATAAGAACCCAATATTGGGAAGACTTTGGCAATATTATCCTCCTTAATGCTTCCGGCATCAAGTCGGTTCTCAAGGGCGACATCGGCATAACATGGACAACGGAACGCTGTCGTTTAGCAACGTGCCGGAGAATGAGCTCGTGAGAGTCTATTCAACTACAAGCTAATTGCTCGATACGGGCAAGATCAGCTTCGAAGCAAAAGGTTTACAGATGGTCATCGTAAAGGTGGACGGCAAGAGCTATAAGATGTTGGTGAAATAATCATTCTTATCAGACGCTATTCAATAAGACTCTGCCTGGGTCTTATCCTTATCACTTTTTGGCAGACTTCTTCCCGAAATGTTTCCCAAATGTTTCTCAAGAGAGAATGAAAAATCCCATAAGCTCTTTATATAAAAGGACTTACGGGATTTATATTGTACCCAGACTCGGTACGTTACCGTACCAGCTAACTGATAAGAAAGGAAAAGAAATATATTGATTATCAGTTGTTTACTACTATATTGTATTTTCCGATGTTTTGCCAATTTTCCGTTTTTTGCCCTTAGGGTGTTAAAATTAACACCTTATTAACACCCCAAATGGAGGATTCTTCGTACCTTTACGGCGTCAACATACAACAATCGGAAAACAACGGAAAATCACTATGGCAGAGACAAGAGGCAAGAACAAGAATCTCATTGAAGCCGGCAATCCCCGCCTTCTGAGAAAGCCCGTCAAACAGGGCAAGGAGTATAGTCTGTATCTGGAGTACCAGATGGGCTATAACCACGACACCGGTACATCCATCCGCAAAAAGGAAACGCTTTCGCTTTATGTCTTGGCAAGTCCAAGAACAGTCGGCGAGCGCCAAAAGGTAAAGGAGACCATTGAGTTGGCGAAGAAGATTCGCTTCGAGCGGGAGCAGGAGTTTTTAGAGAACAAGGAGGGCTACCGCTTGAAAAAGGACAAGACGCTAAACTTCCTCGACTTCTATCAGGCTTACCTCGAGAACTACAACAAGAAAGACTTGCGGATGGTGCGTATTGCATACAACCGGTTTGTTGATTTTCTGAAAGTCTATCATCCGTTGATGGCTGAGTATATCAAGCCCGATGTCATCACGCACGACATGATGGTGAAGTTTGCCGACTATCTTCAGACGCGCAGTGTCGGCGAGGGTGCCAAGAGCATACTGCAACGGTTCAAGAAGGTCGTCCGCTTCTGTGTCTCGCAGGGACTGATGGCAAAAGATCCCTGTGAGGGTGTCAAGTGCATCGTTGACGACCAGGTGCTGAAGAAGGATATTCTCTCGCAGGAGGAGATTCAACGGCTCATAGAGACTCATTATCCAAGAGAGAAAGAAAATGTCCGCAACGCTTTCATCTTTTGTCTCTATACGGGCATGCGTTTCTGTGATGTCAAAGACCTGCGGTATGGCAGCATCGACTATGCCAACAGACTACTGTCGTTTGAGCAGGACAAGACCAAGGGTCACTCCGCACGCAGTTGGGTGTCAATACCGCTGAACGACGGACTGCTGACGCTTGTCGGTAAGCCCGAGGATTCCGGCAAGGGGAAGGAAGACCTCATCTTTGACCTCCCGACTTACGAGAGCTGCTGTAAGTCGGTGAGGCGGTGGGTGAAGCGTGCCGGCATAGACAAACACATCAGCTGGCACTGCGCCCGCCACTCCTTCGCGGTCAACATCCTCAACAATGGAGCCAACATCAAGACCGTTGCCAGTCTGCTCGGCCACAGCGGCCTGAAACACACGGAGAAGTACACGCGTGCCGTTGACAAGCTGAAAGAGGATGCCATCAACAGTCTGCCAGAGCTGAAACTTTGAAGGAACGTTGGGGAAATGAAAAAATAATCGTACTTTTGTAGCATCCTATGGCTATACCTATAAATATAGAGAAGTTGCTCGGCGGCAACACAGTAGAGAATAATCGCATCGAACTGAAGGGTGGATGGAATCCCGATTCCATCTACCGAACCATCTGTGCCTTTGCCAATGACTTTGAGGACAACGGCAGTGGCTATATTATAGTGGGTGTGGACGAAGACAATGGCAGGCCCGTCCGCCCTGTCAGAGGTGTTCCTATTGAGACCATTGACAGGATAGAGAAAGAAATGGTTGGATTCAACAACCTTTTCGAGCCATTCTATATGCCACGGGTGTCCGTTGAGGACATTGATGGAAAGAAGGTCATTGTCATCTGGGCTTTGGCAGGTGACCGTCGGCCTTACAAGATTCCTGAGCATATTACTGCAAAGCACAAGACTCCCAAATACTTCATTCGTTATAACTCCAGTACTATCGAGGCGAAAGGGGAGAATGAAATGGAGCTGATAGAGCTTGCCAACCGCGTGCCATTCGATGACCGTGGAAATCTGACGGCAAGGATCAGCGATGTCTCCATGCTCCTTATCCGCGAGTTCCTCAATCAAGTACAAAGCAAGTTGCTTGACGACATAGAGGATGCCAAGCCTCATGACGTGCTTGAACAAATGGGCTTGCTAGATGGACCTATAGAAAGTGAACGAGTGAAGAACGTCGCATTGATGATGTTCTCGTACCATCCAGAGAAGTTCTTCCCCGGCACACAGATAGACATTGTTATATATCCGAGGGGCAAGGATGATGATCCCGACAACTTCATAGAGATTGATCCTATAAAGGGACCTGTCAATATCATTATACAAAAGGCTTTGGACTTCCTGCGCACGATGGTTATACAACAGCGTGTGCAGAAGGTGCCGACGCAGGCGGAGGCTATTCGGACATACAACTATCCGTATCAAGCACTAGAGGAAGCTGTTACCAACTCCATGTACCATCGCTCCTATCAGGAGCGAGAGCCGGTAGAGATCTCTGTCATGCCCGACCAGATAGAGATAATCAGTTATGGCGGTGCCGACCGCAGCCTTAGTCTTGACGCGCTGCGTTCCGGAAATCGTCTGCATGTCCGTCGTTATCGCAACAGACGCTTGGGAGACTTTCTTCATGAGCTTGGCTTGACCGAAGGCAGAGGAACCGGCCTGCCGACAATTCACCGGGAGCTAAAGAAAAATGGCTCACCTGATGCTTATATTGAGACTGATCCTGACCGTACATACTTTATAATCTCTATTCCATGCCACAAAGACTTTGTTACAGATGAACTCGTTGTCGATAAGAGTGGTAATGTCGTAGGCAAAGACTGGGTTACTAAACTTGGTCACAACTGGGTCGGTGAAGATGACGCAGCTAAGGCGATAAATGCTATTAACAAGCAGTATAACACCGAGTTAGCTGCGTCAAAAGCTGCGTCAATAACTGCGTCAAAAGCTGCGTCAACAGCAACATCAATTATTAGACTTTTAGATGCATTGCTTGTTAACGATTTCTCAACAAGGCAGCTCTTTTTAAAGGCTTCCATACCATATAACGATACAAGCAGAAAGAAATATGTTAATTTCCTCGTTGAGTTAGGATTGATAGATTGGGATCATTCCTTATCTAAGCGCAGCCCTAATCAGACGCTCCACCTTACCGATCTCGGCAAGGCCGTCCTGCAACGGATAAAGCAGAAGTAGACTCACATTATATTATTATCACATTATCCAAGACTCACATTTGTTATTAATCACATTATTCCATGCAAACCTACCTCGCACCCAAGAAGCGCCTGAGACCTTTGCTCGTTGCCTGCATCATATTCTTGCTGGCTGTTCTCCTTGTTCTCTTTTTGTTACCAAGCCATTTGTTTCTGGTCATTGACATAGGAATCCCAATTATCATTGTGGCCTTGCTTGTAACATGGTGGCTGAGCCGCAAGCATCTGGACAGCCTTTACCTTATGATGAACAACGCTTATATCAGGTATAGGCAGGGCGTGGCATCACAGATGATAGACTACGACACGTTTGTAGGAAATTTCATGGAAGAGAACGACCCCGACCGACAGCACTACCGCTATTGGAGACACATGAGGCACCATACGGATACCCTCAACCGTAACTTTGTCCATCGGTTGCTGACCGACCACAGAGAAGAAGCAGAGAGATATTTCTCGCAGGATTATGAAGGTCATGAGTTGCCTTTGGAGAAATTCAAGGAGCTATGTGAGTTGAACAAGATTGCACCCATCGGTGAGGGAAAGTCAGAAACGACAAAGGAGAAGCCATCCTCTGGCAATTGCTGTCCCACATCTAAGCCATCAAAGACTGAGGACAATAGACGAAGCTTTGAGTCCGTCCTTACCGACAAGGATACAGAGCTGTTGGTGGAATGCATCAATAAGCTTGGCATCATTGAGACTTCCGAGCACGAAGAGATTACGACAGAAGACCTGAAAGACTTCCTCGACAGTGTGAGCAAGCCAGAGTGCCAATCTTTGGTACTCATCAAGAACAAGGAATTCGCCTATTTGTTCAAGAGCCTCAGTGCCTACAGGCTCATCGCTGCCCAATGGCAGGCACCTATCTATCAGAATCATCTGCTCGTCACCTTCTCAAAGAAAAAATACATCACGCGGCAGAACCTCTCAGTTTCTGCCAACAAAGCTGTGGAGGTTCCACCTGACGGTGCACAAGTCACGGATCAATACATCGATACAATCAGACAGCTCCACAGACTGAAATAATGCATCCGACCCCATCTTTTATAGTAAAAAGTGCCGGTTAGCATGGTTAGCATCGGTAGCATGATTAGTATGCTACCATAGTGCTAATCATGCTAACTTTTTTATTTCTAATACTTTACTTAACTTTGCAGCGCAAAACATGCAAAGGCGGGCAGTCGTGTCCGTCTATCAATAAACTATTAACCATTTATACTATGGAACATACTCTAATCAGCAAAGTGGAAAGCCTTGAGAAACAGACTGCGCTGCACAAGCTGCAGATCGACGAGTTGACCCGCAAGATGCTGGCCAACAAACCAGTGATGAATATGGAGGAAGCCTGCCTTTATTCAGGCATCTCCAAGAGTACCCTTTACAAGCTCACGTGCAAGGGTGAGATTCCCCACTACAAACCATCGGGGAAGCTCATCTTCTTCGAGCGCGACGAGTTCGACGCCTGGTTGCTCGGCAACCGGGTGAAGACCCACGACGAGATCAGCCGCGAGGCAATGAACTATCTGATGAAGAAAAACCTTAAACCCTAAGCATTATGGAAACACAGAACAAAGCAGAAATGGATGACATCATGTCCTCCTTCCGGCAGCTGCAGGAGAAGAGCGCCGTCAACACGAAGAGCTTCCGTGTGGCCTCGATGAACGAGTATCTGGAAAAGGCGAAGCTGCTGCCGCCCTTAGTGGTGCTCTATCCCAACATCGTCCTGGAGGGCGACCTATGCATCATCTTTGGACAGTCGGGCATCGGCAAGACCATCTTTGCCATGCAGGTGGCACGAGAGATTGCCGACAAGGGCAAACGAGTACTGTATCTCGACTTCGAGATGTCGGAGAGGCAGCTGGCCCTGCGGTATAACACGCCAAACTTCCCGCCAACCTTCTTCCGTGCCGAACTTAGGACCGACAATGCCGTGGACAACGTGCTGACAGAGATAGAGCGTGCCGCCGTGGAAAACCATGCGGAGGTGCTGTTCATCGACAACATCACCGCACTTGGGCAGTCACTTGACAAGGGTATGGAAGCCGGAACGCTAATGTCCTCGCTCAACGCACTGAAGAAGGAGCATGGCTGGACGCTCGTCGTACTGAACCATGTACCGAAACGCTACTCGGGTTCCATACCCCTGTCGTTGGAGGCGATACAGGGCTCGGCAAAGCTGAACCAACTTGTCGATGACGCCATCGGGCTCGGTGTCTCAAGCAAGGACCACTCAGTCGTTTATGTCAAGCAATGCAAGTGGCGCAACGGTGAGATGGAACTGTATGCCGACCATGTGGCCCTCTACGAGCGGACAAAGGACGAGGTAGGAAACCTCGGCTTCTCCTTCCGTGACTATGGTTCGGAACGTGAGCTGCTTGCCACGGAGACGGAAAACGGACAAGGAGAGCTGAGGTCAAGCGTCGCTTCACTCCACGGGCAGGGCTATACGCAGCAACAGATTGCCGACCGGCTCAATATCTCACAAAGCAAGGTGTCGAGAATCCTAAAGTCACAAATGGCATAACACTATGTTCCACCACTCCGCACATTCATTTTATGCAGATTATTCATTTTATGCAGATGATTCACGCTGCATAAATGAATAAAGTGGATAAGGCGGACTAAACGAAGAAGGTATCATGTACGATTTCAAAAGCATACTTGCAACAAAGGCTCCAAAAGAGCAGCGAGGGATAAAGGAGATACAACCAGAGGACATCGGACTCCACTATTCTTCCGTGACCGACTATCTCGATGCCGTTGTGGGCTATGACAAGGACATGATGAGTGCTATTGACCGTCTTATAGAACGTTATCATCTCGGTGCGATCAATGAGACTGTCGGCGAACATCGTGGCTCTGTCCTGCCGCGGATAGACAAGAGCGGGCGGATTGCCGGAGGAAGCATCATCCATTTCAATGTCAGTAACGGCACAGTGCTGAAAAGCAGTAAGCTTACCGACCACCTCTATCCGTGGTACTGCTATGACTACTATGAGAATGACGATGTGTTCTTTGGTGAGCATACGATGAGCTTCATGCCCGTTGCTGTCGTCCGTGAGGAGAAGACTGCCTTGATCGGAGCCCTTGCAGGCTATCCCCTCCACTGGCTGGCGGTGGGATATGGCAGAAAGCTGACAAAGAAAATGATCGACAAACTCCATGGGAGACAAGTCATCCTGTTCCCTGACGAGTCCGTTGACCAGGAATGGGAGTTGCTGTTCGGAGCAGACGTAAAAGTAGACAAGTCATTTGTAAAGACAGACATCAACGGATATCTTATCAACAGAATAAATAAGAAAGGAGGCTGTAATGCGTAATAGAATAAATTCTGACAAACAAAATCAATACTTTGAAACCTGCCGGTCTTATGAAAGCGCGGAAGAAGAGAAAGGCAAGTTTCCTCACTTTATCACTAAAGTGACAGATGTCAAATGGAATATTGATGGGGCAAGTTATGCCGTTTGTCATGACAACGGCAACTTGCCCACCCTTAAGGGGATGGGATCCAGTTCGCTCGAAACTCGCTCTCTTTATCACTTTGTATATAAAACCAACCTGATGATAACATGAAGAAAAACACAAAAAACAAAACGGAGTTCATACAGTTCCGTGTGGACTCCACAGTGAAAGATTTGGCGAAGAAGATCGCCAACGAACATTTCGATGGAAACATGAGCGACATGTTCCGCTACTCACTTTATCACTGCAACTTCAGTGGTACCAGTGGCAATGTCGAGTTCGATAGCTCAAGAAATAGTTTTACACGTCTTAGTGACGACGCGTTTAAAATGCTGGCAGCTGTACATGATGATTACATCAACCAGAACCGGGAGTTGAACCGCATCGGCAACAACATCAACCAGATAGCCTACCATGTCAACGCGCAGGCAATGTCCAGTCCGACACCGGTGACACGCCAGGCAGCGGACAACTTGGATGTTATCCGGAAGGCGATGAACTCTGCCCGAACTGTCAACGCCAACATCTGGAAGAGAGTGAAAGACTATTTTACCACAGTACAACAACCATAGCCTGACCACGGCATGGTCATCACACGACCGGACTTTGGTCATCCCCCGACCATGGTTTGGTCATTGTCTGACCACAGTATGGTCATCACATGACCACCGAATAGTCAAAACCAATAACACATAGATTATGATTATCAAGAAACTACAGTCTGTCCACGGTGGCGTATTCCCCGGGGCGGATTACAACGAGAAGAAGGTTCTGGAAGGAGTCGCTGAGCTCGCGGGCTATGCCAATATCGACGGCAACTTTCTGCATACCTTGCGCACGCTTCATGGCGTGGGCATTGACTGCAGCAAAGAGGTGGAGCGGTATCTGCAAGGCCGCTCCGAGACCTATGGCAACACCCGCTCAACGCAATGGCAGCTGCATCTTGCCCTATCCTGCAAGGGACAGGAGAAGAACAAGGAACAGCTGGTCAGCATAGCCCACGCCATGATGCGTGAATACGGCATGGGCTGTCAGCCGTACTTCATCTACTTCCACCATGACACAGAGAACAACCACGTGCACATCCTCACAACAAGGATAACCGAAAAAGGGCGGCTGTTGTCTGACCATCACGACTACCGCAGACTCAATGCCGCACTCAACCGGGTCGTCTGCGAGGACCAGCAGAATGACAACAGACGGATGTTCGGGTACAGTTTTACGACCGAGGGACAACTGATGAACATTGCCCGTGGGTTCCACTATAAGACCAGCGAGTCGAAAGAGGACAGCGGTGTGCTGTCGTTCTATCATGGCGGTGTCGAGGCCATCAGAGTCCGGTGCAGCGACATTGACGCAAGGATTGCCGAGGTGAAGACAGACAAGCGCGACATAGCACGACGGGAGGAGACCGCCAAACGCTTAAAGGCCATCATCATCAAGTACAGAGAGTTGAGTCTGAAGCAGGCCCCTTATAGTGATGATGACCAAAAAATGAAATCGGAAGGCAAAGAGGAAGAACATGCCAAGACCAAGAAGGAGTTGATGAAACGAAAGAAGATCAAGATTCTTCCAGAAGTCAAGAAGCTGACCGATGCCAAAGGCAAACCGCTCTCCAAGCTGGAACAGTATCAGATGCAATGGTTCATCGACGAGCTCCGCAATAAGTTCGGCATAGCTGTCCATTTTCAGAAAGACAAGAACGGCGTGGTCCGAGGCTATGGGATCGTTGACCATAATAATAAGGTGGCACTCAACGGCAGTGAGGTGATGAAACTCGCAGACATCATAGGCATCACGGAGTGGAAGGCTGCACTGGAATCGAAAGCAATTCGAAAGACAACTAAGCGTGTGGATAAAATGTCATCGGTTTCTAAGGCTAAGCCTTCAGATAATGTCAAGTTGCCAACATGGTCAAATATGGGAGTTGAGCAAAGTGATATTCCGAAATGGGCTGATCTGTGGAACAACAGAAACCCACACTCTGGAGCCAATGACTCAGATTCGGACAGGGTCAAAAAGACGAGTGCATCTGATACGGGGACAAGTCAAAACCGCACTGCGACACGACCGTCATTCGACAACCGCAGTCAGGCACCTGCAAGCAAAGAAAACGAGACTCCTAAGGAGACCGTCAAGGCTACCATCTACAGTTCCGACAGTACACTTGACATTTACCGCCCTATGTTCAGGGCAAGAGCTTGCTCCGTGAATGGCAAGAACATTGTCCGCATGGAGTTGGACGGCAAGACGTACGACCATACCATGACCGATAACCAGACGGAATGGTATTGCAAGGCGCCGGCAGAAGCCCATGATGACATCGCCATCCGACTCGCAGTGTTCTACTTCTACAAGGAGATTTACGAGTCCTACCGCCGGCAGTTGGCAGAGGCGTATGTCAAGGTGGGTGGAAACGCATTGGAGTTGCCTGAGGGGAAAGTAAGATGCTACAAACTGATGAGTGGATTGTGGCGCGTGGCTTTCGACAACAACGGCGGCTGCATACATTACGACCTCACGGACCAGGAGAGCCGGATGATGAACAGACTCGACGGCAACAAGGCTGCGTTCAACGAGGCAAAAGTGCGCCTCTTCAAGGAGCATGTTGCCCGTGACGAGGCAAATGCCATCGTGCGGAACCTTAGATATGACGACATTGGTGTGTATCCGAGTTACGCAAGTAAGGATGATGCACCGGACAAGATAGCCTCGTTTATAAGTCAGCATCAGCAACTGATGCAGAGACTGATGAGTGTCCTCACACATAATACCGGCAACGGCTTCAACCGTGAGTTCGAGGTAGGCGGCAGACGCGGCCGTTGGGACGACATCGATGACGAGCGCCGCTTCAAGGGCGGTATGTCAATGTAGAGAACAAAAAAGTATTCACCAATAAACTTATACTACTATGGAAACACGTAATTCAACAGACAAGAATCTTCATTTTGGCGATATTCATGAGCTGGTCAGACGGGTCAATGAGGCTCCAGCTCTATCCTGGCAGAAGTCAACGGAAATGTCTAAGCCGAAGAAAGTGAGAAACAGAAAAACTATGAGTCAAGACAGCAAGCCCGTTCCTGAATTTCATTCGAGCACGGAGGATAAAGCGGATGCAGAAGTGCCTAAACTCGTCACCGGCGGGACTAAGGAAGACAACGGCAAGCGTGCACAAGACTCAACGAAGAAGGCCTTTTCAAAGGCGAAGACAGTGCCGAAGGAGAACGGAAGCAAGGCGTCTTCGAAGCCGAAAGGTGCAGTCAAGACACCGGAGCCCTCCAATGTACAAATTCCTTCAGAAGGATTATCAGGATTGTGGCATCTTGCATCAGCTTCAAAGGCCGGGAAGATTGCTGAGTCGCAGGTATGGATAGACAAGGGACTGTACCATCAGATTGAGGCCTTCAACCTTAGATGTGGCAAGCCCGTGCCGACCAAGCATGTCGTCAACGCCATCCTGCGGATATTCATGGATGAGCATAAGACAGATATTCAGAAAGCAGTAAAGAGAACATGATGGAAACATCTTATCATTCCATAATAAGTGCCTTTTCAGTCAAGAAGAGGCACTTGTTGTAGCGCTAATAGACGTACAAATAGACGTGCTAAATTAATTTTAATCTGTATATTATTAAATATCAGCGAAGTAGCAAAGTTATGCAAATTAAAGAAATAGATATCCTTTATTTGCTGCATTGACAATTATTGCTTAACTTTGCCCAAATTTCAGACTCATGAATAACAAAAGTCTTATCATATTACTTGTGTTGACTGTGTTTCTTGTTACGGGTTGCAAGGAAACACACAACAGAGCTATTGACTTAGCCTATCATCTAACGGCAACAGCACCGGATAGTGCCTTGTCGGTACTTGATGGAGTTAACCAGGCAAAACTTAGTAAAGCCGAAATGGCGCGATATGCCCTTGTTTACACAATCGCACAGGACAAGAGCGGGCTGGATGTTGACAACGACTCTTTGTTAAGGACGGCCTATACCTATTATAATAATAGAGAGCAAGACTCGCTCTATGCCAAGTGCGAGTACTACATGGGCAAATACTACATGCTCAACGACAGCACAGAACTGGCTATAGACTGTTTGCAGAAGGCAGCAGATGTTTCTGAAAAGATTGGGGACAGATACACGCAATGTATGGCATTGGAGAAATATTCTCGAGTGCTAAGGCAAACAAATCCTCGAAAGGCTGTAGAAGTGGCAAGGCATGCAGAGCAGACTTATCAGAAGTTGCCTGATGTATCTCAATATAATATCATCTATCTCAAACTAAATGTTAGCGACGCATTACTTTTTGCAGACCATATTGTTCAGGCAGAAAAAAAGTGCAAGGAAGCTTTAGGCATCGCTTATGCGTTGAAAGATTCTAATGTCCTTTCCGATGTTTACCAAGACATGGCGACTATTGCCACACAACGCAAAGATTTCAAAAAAGCTTTAGAATGTTCTAAAGCTTCGTATAATACTCGTACTGTTGATGACATAACCAAGGCTTTAAACCTTGCTACAGCCTATCTTGACGCGGACTCTTTGTCATCATGCAATAAATTACTGAACTCTATTCACACTGATAATGCGGAATGCAAATATATAGCTTTCAATATTAGGCACTTGGCTTCCATCAAAGCGCACGATTATGATGAGGCATACAACTACGCTGATTCTGCCTACCATTATTTGGAGCAGATGTATGGCAAACAGTTGGATAGTAAACAAGAATATTATAACTCTTTGGTGAAGACAAAATATGAGAATGGTGTTGCTAAAGGGGAAGCGCGATTGATGTCATGGCTCATTGCAATCACATTCTTATTTGCCCTAACAATAATTGTATTTATTCTGCATTCTTATCGGCAATTTAAGTCAAATGCAAAATTCAAACTAAAGATCGAGGAAGAAAAGTTGCTCCAAGAAGAAAAGATGCACAATGAGGAATTGCATCACAAGGAGATTCTGCTCTCTACAATGCGCAACTTCATTCTTAGGAGGATAGATACTGCCAAAAAGATTCAAAAATTGCGAGGCAACAAGACCGACATCATGCCGCTAACAGAAGAGGACTGGGAAGAGATAAGACTGTTTGTAGATGGCATCGAAGGCGACTTCGTGTCCAGACTACATAGCACATTCCCTGACCTAAGCGATGATGACATCCGGCTGATGATGCTTCTCCGTCTTAAAATGCCCACAAAGGCATTGGCTTTGATATATGGGATTAGCGAAAAATCGATCAAGCAAAAGTTGTTTGTCTATAAGGCTAAGGTGGGAATCAGTGGTGAAAAGACGTCTTTGCGTACGTTCATTGAAGCCTTTTAGTGACTCCAAAATTGCAGAAATAGACCTACTTTATTGAATAAAAATTATAATAACTTAATATTTAGGATATTACAGAGATAATAGAAATAAAGAAATAGACCTGATTTTTTTGCTTCATATCTCTAAAGTGGCTAAATTTGCAATCGAAAACATAAAACGATTTGATATGAAGAAATTGCTTATACTATTATTAGTATTCGTCACATTTATACCAAGCTATGCTTTTGGTATTGATATCCGAAAGGAGGGTACGACTCATCATGGAGGTATGCGCATGCCGTCTATAACGTGTGTATCTGCTGACTATGAGAAAGGACTTATAACTGTAGATGTGAAAGGGTACACTGGTGGTATACAAGTTCTCGTTAGTGATTCCCAAGGCAATATTGTGAGCTCCACCATTTCTTCTATAACAAATAGTGGTGTGGTATCATTGGATTTAGGAGCTCTTGCAGAGGGTGGTTATTCATTAAATATAATTTTGGATAACGCAACCTACTACGGGCAATTCGATGTGTAAAATTTAGTCAATATCGCAATAATAGAGGCCAATATTATAAGCAGACCACACTGGCAAAAGGAGCGAAAGCCGAAAAGCTATACGAGTAGGCAATAACAATAAGTATACATCCAGGGATAAAGTTCCAGGACCAATTTAAAAGAAAGGAATTACAATGGAGAATCTTACGAAAATTGAGAATCTTTCTCAGAACGAACTTGAGACTATTTATGGTGGAAAAGTAGTCACAACTACAACAACGACCACCACCACGACAACTGATGATGACGGACACACTCATACGACTACGACTACTACCACAACTACCACAGTTACAAATGACTAGTATAACTGTGGTTAATTGAATGTAGAAGATGTGAAGAGTATGTGCAGGCATTGAGCGGTACATACTCTTTTATATTTATAAAGATAAAAATCATCAGCCAATTATGAAAAGGTTTTTGCTCTCTTTCTCTTTATATATATTTGGGGTCATTGTATCCTTTGGACAAAAATATTTTGGCTTATTAAAAGATAAGCAAGGAGAGAAACTGCCTTATATAAGTGTAGTGTTAAAGAACAGTGAAGATTCTTCTTTTGTGTCAGGAACGGTATCAGACGAAAATGGTTCTTTCACAATAAGAAAACCTCAGCACCAAAAATGTTATTTGCTGTTTTCTGGGATTGGCTATTATGACCACAAGATTTCCTTAGAGGAGCAGCAAGGCGATTCTGTTAATATTGGCAATATTATAATGGAGCCTGATGAGAAACAGCTAAAGGAAGTAGTTGTCACCGGGAAGAGAAGAGTCATATTTCAAAATGGCGAATATAAGTTGGCTGTTTCTGGATCATCTTTGGAAAAGCTGCCTGATGTATATTCAATATTGTCTTTCCTGCCTTTTGTCACCGTCAATGATGATAAAGTATCAATGGTGGGGAAAGGTAAAATTCTTATCTTGATAAATGGACGTGAGGTAAATAACTCTTTAGAAATAAGTTCTTTAAAGCCTTCTCAAATCAAAGAGGTTAGCGTGGTGCCACATGCATCTTCTGCATATGGTTCAGAATATGACGCTGCTATAAAAATAAAGACGGTAAAAGAATTAAAAGACTATGTTTCTTCCCAAGTAAAGCATAAGTCTATATTTGCCAGAAGATATAGCGATTCTCAAACAGCAGATGTCAATATAAAAAGTGGGAAATGGAAAAGCTACCTCTCTTACACCTTCAAGGACTCACGTTCGAAAGAATCTGCGACTAATAGGTATAATATATACGATTCAAACTCAAAAGAGGTAACTGCAAGCAATATGTCCGAGAACAGTGCGACGGACAGAGGTAGACAGCATGGAATTATTTTCAACACTTCGTTCGAACCGAGCACAAATAATCTCTTTGATATACAATACATTTTAAATATAGATAGGACCACCGATTTTTCTAAGGACATAGAGTCCTCTGTCACCAGTCATCAGAAAACAGAGATGTCAACTGTTCAAGATGACCAGGACAAAGAGGTGATGCACAATGTAGAAGCAAGGTATGTGCATACTACGCAGAATTCTAATATGGACATAAATTTAGGTTACATAAACTCTTTGACAAAAGACCGTAATTCTGTGAAGTTGACATCGTCCTCTCCCTTTGCTGATTTAAATGGTCGAAACAGATATGAAGCATATACTTTCAAACTTGACTATAGTAAAACAATATGTCGCATTTTGCGATTGCAGGCGGGCATGAAACATTCTTATATTGTAAACAACGGTTCTTCAATATCTGACAATACAAAAGAACAATTTGATTACAATAACAAGACACAACTGAGAGACTATGTCGGAGCTTCGTATGCCAGTCTATCAGGTCAAATCAAACGACTCTATTTTAATGGTGGTGTCAGGCTTGAATACTCTTACAACCACTATGAAGAAGACGATAACAATGTTTTGCGAAAGAACAGCTTAAATATGTTTCCATCTTTAGAATTTGAGTATCAGCTATTTCCGTCTTTAGTTATCTCGATGGGATATGAAGTCAAAGGTTATCGCCCGAAATTCCAAGATATCTCTCCATTGATGCGCTATATTAATGCGCACCTTTATGAACAGGGAAATGCATCATTGTCTCATATGATTTTGCATAATCCGTACTTGACTTTGGTTTATAAAAACAAAATTAGTTTGGATTTTAACTATTATCACAAGCACGATTATACAATGTATGTATTCCAATCTTCTTCTATGGGGGATAATATCATAGTGAACAGACCTATAAATATAAATGTTGACTATTTGGATTTCCGTGCAAGTTATTCAGACAAGTTCGGCTTGTTCCGTTTCGCATATAATGGTAACTTCCACTATGATATGACAAGACTTCCTTTCTTGGGAGTCAAGAACAATAACAAGGCGATGTTTGCAGGCAATTTCGTCAATCAGTTTGATGTTACTAATCACGTAATGCTATTTTGCAACTTAAACATTGCTTCTGCCTATAAATCATTAGGCTCTTCATTCAAAGCAGTTTATGGTCTAACTTTGGGTACATATATGACATTTTTTAAAGACAGGAGATTAACATTAATCATATCTGGTAATGATTTGTTCCGCAAATCATTGCCAAACAACAGTACCTATATATATAATATAGAATCTTCTCGTACGCTTTCGCCTGACAGTCGGAATGTTACTATATCATTGCGATACAATATCAATAAATTCAAAATGTCTTTCAAGAAAAACAATTCTAACGATGAAGAAGAGAGTAGAATAAGCAAGTAAAAAAACGTTATGAAAGGGCGCATCAAAATAATTCATCAACATGATTCCATGCAATGTGGAATGGCATGCTTACAGATGATTTGCGGATATTATAAAAGGATATACACTCCCGAATATATGTCTAAACTTTGTTCTGCTACTACGGAAGGAGTATCTCTGTTGGGTATCAATGAAGCTGCAAATACACTGGGATTGCATACCACATGCGCAAAAGCTACGACTACCATTCTAAGTAAAGCCCCCCTGCCCTGCATCCTCCACTGGAACCAAAATCACTTCGTCGTCCTATACAAAGTCAAAAAGGGCAGGAAGTTCTATATCGCTGACCCTGGCAAAGGTCTTGTCAAGTATAATATTGAAGAGTTCAAGAGTCACTGGATCAGCACGCGGTCTAACGGGGAAGAGAAGGGCATAGCGATGTTTCTGGAGCCCACGCCCAGTTTCTATTCCCACAAGGAGGATGGCGAGGGTGAAAAGAATAAGAATCCACGGTCGTTCCGTTTCCTCTTCGGCTATGTGAAGAAGTACAAGCGCTATTTCGGACAAATAGTACTTGGACTTATCGTGGGCAGTTTGTTGCAGCTCGTCCTGCCGTTCCTCACACAGTCCATCGTCGACGTGGGCATCAAAAACCAGAACCTTGGCTTTATCTGGCTGATACTGCTCGGTCAGCTGATGCTCACTTTCAGCCGTACTGCCATCGACTTCATCCGCCGGTGGCTGTTGTTGCATATCTCCATGAGGGTCAACATCTCGTTGGTGAGCGACTTCTTCATCAAACTGTTGAAACTGCCGATGTCGTTCTTTGACACAAAACTCATGGGTGACCTCATGCAGCGGATGAACGACCACAGCCGCGTGAACAACTTCCTCACCAGCCAGGCATTGAGCGTGACCTTCGCCATGCTCACCTTCATAGTGTTCACGGTGGTGCTGCTGTTCTACAATAAACTCATCTTTGCCATCTTCCTTGCGGGCAGTCTGCTCTACGGCCTTTGGATGACGCTTTTCCTGCGCCACCGCAAGGTGCTGGACTACGAGCTCTTCGAGCAGCAGGCCATCAACAACAACAAGACCTACGAGTTTATCACGTCCATGCAGGAGATCAAGCTTCAGGACTGTGAGCAGCGACGTCGGTGGGAATGGGAGGATACGCAGGTGGACCTCTTCAACGTACAGATGAAGTCGCTGAAGTTGCAGCAGACGCAAGAGGCAGGAAGCATCTTCATCAACGAGGTGAAGAACATCGTTATCACCGTCGTGGCAGCCACGGCTGTCATCCACGGGCAGATGACACTCGGCATGATGCTTGCCGTGCAATATATCATCGGACAGCTCAACTCACCTGTAGAGCAACTGATGAACTTCTTCTATTCCCTGCAAGACGTGAAGATTAGCTTGGAGCGCATCAACGAGATTCACCGCGCTGTGGACGAGAATGGGAAGAATGGCCTCAGAACCTCGCTAACCGACAACAACAAGGGCATCGACATCGAGCACATTATGTTCAAGTACGACCCTCACGCCTTGCGCAAGACCTTGGACGACGTGACGATACACATCCCCAAGGGAAAGGTGACGGCCATCGTCGGAGCCTCGGGCAGCGGAAAGACGACGCTCGTCAAACTCATGCTCGGCTACTATCCGGTCCTGGAGGGACATATTAATATTGGTGGCACGGACATCAACATGCTCAACAAGAAATGGTGGCGTCGCCAGTGCGGCGTTGTCATGCAGGACGGTGTCATCTTCTCTGAGTCTATAGCAAGAAATATCGCTGTTGACGACGGCGACATCGACAAGGAACGTTTATTGAAGGCCGCACGGATAGCGTGCATCCACGACTATGTGATGTCATTGCCACTGAAGTACAACACGAAGATAGGACGTGACGGCGTGGGACTGAGCCAGGGGCAGCGTCAGCGCATCCTCATCGCCCGTGCTGTCTACAAGAACCCTGACTATATCTTCCTCGACGAGGCCACCAACTCCCTAGATGCCAACAACGAGCGGGCCATCGTGGAGAACCTCGACACGTTTTACCGTGGCAAGACCGTCGTCATCGTCGCCCACCGCCTGAGTACGGTCAGGAATGCCGACCAGATTGTCGTCATCGACCATGGCAAGGTTGTCGAGACGGGCAACCACGAGACGCTGACGGCAAAGCGCGGAGCGTACTATAACCTTGTTAAGAACCAGTTGGAGTTAGGTAACTGACATATAGACGGTCCGCTTAATTTCGATTGATGAACAATCGCTGTTGATACCGACAAAGCAAAAAAAGACTTTTTAGACATGGACAACAAGAATGAATCAGAAAATATAGAACTACGGAGTGAGAAGGTGCGCCACATCATCGGGCAGGTGCCTCCAGCCCTTGTGCGAACCGGTACGTTGATCATTACCCTTGTCGTCATCGCCCTTGGCATTGCCTTCTACACCATCCGCTATCCCATCACGATTGAGGCGCAGGGCAAGGTAACGAGCAACGACTCGGTAGAACTCCTTGTTCCTTATAAATACCTCTATCTCTTTGATGCGCCGCGCACGGCACGCATCACCTTAGAAGGACAGGACGAAGATGCCGCCCCAATCGTGTGTCCCATCACCAGCCACAACGACAAGCTGCTCGTCGTAGACGGAAACCATTATTTTACCGCTAAGACTCACATTCGTTCTAATGGAAGCAACGCTCAGCCAGGGTTGAAGGTATCTGCCCGTATCGTTGTCAGCGACAAGACGGTTTGGCAGCAGGTATTCAAGTAATGCCTTGTTGCTTCACCTGTGTTACAGGTGCATGGCGTCTTTCTGTCAAGAAGAGGCACTTGTTGCAGCGCTAATAGACGTAGAAATAGACGTGCAAAATTTATTTTAATCTGTATACCATTAAATATCAGTAAAGTAGCAAAGCTGTGCAAATTAAAGAAATAGATATCCTTTATTTGCTGCATTGACAATTTTTGCGTATCTTTGCCCAAACTCCAGACTCATGAATAACAAAAGTCTTATCATATTACTTGTGTTGGCTGTGTTTCTTGTTACGGGTTGCAAGGAAACACACAACAGAGCTATTGACATAGCATACCAACTAACGGCAACAGCACCGGATAGTGCTTTGTCTGTACTTAATGGAGTTGACCAAGCAAAACTTGGTAAAGCCGAAATGGCGCGGTATGCCCTTGTTTACACAATCGCACAGGACAAGAGCGGGCTGGATGTTGACAACGACTCACTGTTAAGGACAGCCTACACCTATTATAATAATCAAGAGGATGACTCACTTTATGCCAAGTGTGAGTACTACATGGGCAAATACTACATGCTCAACGACAGCACGAAACTGGCTATAGACTGTTTGCAGAAGGCAGCAGATGTTTCTGAAAAGATTGGGGACAGATACACGCAATGTATGGCATTGGAGAAATATTCTCGAGTGCTAAGGCAAACAAATCCTCGAAAGGCTGTAGAAGTGGCAAGGCATGCAGAGCAGACTTATCAGAAGTTGCCTGATGTATCTCAATATAATATCATCTATCTCAAACTAAATGTTAGCGACGCATTACTTTTTGCAGACCATATTGTCCAGGCAGAAAAAAAGTGCAAGGAAGCTTTAGGCATCGCTTATGCGTTGAAAGATTCTAATGTCCTTTCCGATGTTTACCAAGACATGGCGACTATTGCCACACAACGCAAAGATTTCAAAAAAGCTTTAGAATGTTCTAAAGCTTCGTATAATACTCGTACTGTTGATGACATAACCAAGGCTTTAAACCTTGCTACAGCCTATCTTGACGCGGACTCTTTGTCATCATGCAATAAATTACTGAACTCTATCCACACTGATAATGCGGAATGCAAATATATAGCTTTCAATATTAGGCACTTGGCTTCCATCAAAGCGCACGATTATGATGAGGCATACAACTACGCTGATTCTGCCTACCATTATTTGGAGCAGATGTATGGCAAACAGTTGGATAGTAAACAAGAATATTATAACTCTTTGGTGAAGACAAAATATGAGAATGGTGTTGCTAAAGGGGAAGCGCGATTGATGTCATGGCTCATTGCAATCACATTCTTATTTGCCCTAACAATAATTGTATTTATTCTGCATTCGTACCGGCAATTTAAGTCAAATGCAAAATTCAAACTAAAGATCGAGGAAGAAAAGTTGCTCCAAGAAGAAAAGATGCACAATGAGGAATTGCATCACAAGGAGATTCAGCTCTCTACAATGCGCAACTTCATTCTTAGGAGGATAGATGCTGCCAAAAAGATTCAAAAATTGCGAGGCAACAAGACCGACATCATGCCGCTAACAGAAGAGGACTGGGAAGAGATAAGACTGTTTGTAGATGGCATCGAAGGCAACTTCGTGTCCAGGCTACATAGCACATTCCCCGACCTAAGCGATGATGACATTAGACTTATGATGCTTCTCCGTCTTAAAATGCCCACAAAGGCATTGGCTTTGATATATGGGATTAGCGAAAAATCGATCAAGCAAAAGTTGTTTGTCTATAAAGCTAAAGTAGGAATTAGCGGTGAAAAGACGTCTTTGCGTACATTCATTGAAACCTTTTAAAGTCTCTAACATTGCAGAAATAGACCTACTTTATTGAATGTAAATTATAATAGCTTAATATTTAGGATATTACAGAGACAATAGAAATAAAGAAATAGACCTGATTTATTTGCTTCATATCTCTAAAGTGGCTAAATTTGCAATCGAAAATCATAAAACGACTTTAAGATGAAGAATTTGTTTATACTTTTATTAGTGTTCGTCACATTAATACCAAGCAGTGCTTCTGCTATTGATATTCGAAAAGAAGGAACAGTCCATCAGGGTGGTATGCGCACGCCTTCTCTAACGCGTGTATTTGCCGACTATGAGAATGGGCTTATAACTGTAGGTGTGAAAGGGTACACTGGTAGTATACAAGTTCTCGTTAGTGATTCCCAAGGTAATATTGTAGGTTCCACCATGTCTTCTATAACAAATAGTGGTGTGGTATCATTGGATTTAGGAGCTCTTGCAGAGGGTGGTTATTCATTAAATATAGTTTTGGATAACGCAACCTATTACGGGCAATTCGATGTGTAACATTTAATCAATATCGCAATAATAGAGGCCAATATTATAAGCAGACCACACTGATAAAAGGAGCGGATACCGAAAGGCTGTAAGAGTAGGGTTAAAAAGAAATAAAATATGGAAATTAAAATTTTGCATCCAAATGTGATGCTAAGTACTGAAGAGGCAACCAATATTAAGGGTGGCTTTAACTCAAGTTTTGGCAGTATGGAATGTACTTGTGATTGTTTTATTAGCAACAAGAATGAGGAGAAGCCTACCCCACAAAAGCCTTCAAAGCCAATCAAAGGTTTAGCGTAAAAAATGCGTGTATGGAAATAAGAAGTATTGTAGAATCTTCTTTTACAGAAGATGACGCCATTAACATCAAAGGAGGCGTAAATTCTCTAAACTCATCAATAGAATCGAGCTGTACTGATTGCAACTGTTGGTGGGGGAACGAGAATGTTAGAAAGCCTAGTACTCCGAGCAAACCATCGAAATAAATAAATGGTTGATACCTATTGACACACATCTATGGGGGAATCCCCATAGATGTGTTGGGTAGAATTCAAATTTGCAGTAATTATGGATAAAAAGGTAGTCTCAAGATATTGTTATTTATTCAAGACATCAAAATCAGTATGTTTGGCATATTCGTCAAAAACAAATTCTTTTATGGAGTTGTCTGAAGATCTTTTTGACATTCTCAACAAAAGCATAATAAAAGGGAATTATGCTATTCCACATGATTTGCCAGATAATATATTGAAAATTTTGGAGCATGAGGGGATTGTTTGTGGTGAACATGATGATGATGACTACGTAACAAGATGTCAATTCATTACCCAGTCTGTTCAGCATGACAAATCAAAACTAAACTTGGTGTTAGTTCCAACGCTGAATTGCAATTTCAATTGTCCTTATTGTTTTGAGAATGACAAAAGAGTTAGCCGAATGGATGATAATACCATCAATAATTTGATAGCATTTATCAGGGATTCAGAATATGCAAAAGAACTTACATTAACATGGTATGGAGGAGAACCATTATTGGCATATCAGGTCATTGAAAAGATACTAAATCGAATAAGTAGTGAATTGTCGATAAAAATTACGAGGCATTCCATGATTACCAATGGCTATATGATTAATGATGATGTTATTCGTTTATTCCAGAAATATCCCTTAGACTCTATGCAAATAACATTGGATGGAACAAAGGAGAGGCACAACAAATTGAGAAGTTTGAAGGCAAATCATGCACCGACATATGATCGTATCATAGATAACATTGATACAGTAGTAAGCAAGTTGCCCAATACAGAGCTTCATGTCAGAGTGAATATTGATAAAAATAATGTCAATGATTTTTATCAAATTAATGAAGAATTGAAGAATAAATACAAAGGCAAAAGAATAGTCGTATATCCAGGCATCATTAGGCTTGAAAATGAAGGAAGGACGAATTTGGTGGAGCCCGCCTTTGGACGTTGGGAAACCGCATATCTACTCTTTGACTTATATAATAAGGGAATTATCGACGGCAACATATATCCAATACATAGGATTGCCAAAACCTGTTGCGCCCTCTGTGTTAACTCCTATATTATAGGACCCACTGGAGAAATCTATAAATGCTGGAATGATGTATCTGATATGTCTAAAGTAATTGGATATATAAATAAGCCTGATATAGAGAACAAAACATTATACTACAGATACCACGAAGGCTGTGCCTGGTACAACGATTCGTTATGCAAATCTTGCTTCTTCCTTCCTATCTGTAATGGGAAGTGCGCTTGGTATAATGAACGGAATCTCTATCATGGTGCAAATTACAACCTGTGTCAATGCTTGCAGAAAGCCCCCGGGCTTCTAAATAAATGTTTGGCGTATTTTTATGAATCACAAATGACAAAATCAGAATGAGATACATATTTATATTTATTTTGGGAGTCGTAGTAGATTTCTGTATGGCACAAGGTGTCATTACTGGCAGAATTGTTGATGAACAATCGCTACCCATACCGTTTGTCAATGTTCTACTGCTCAATCGTGCCGACTCCGCTTTCATCGTGGGAGCCGTGACGAAAGATGACGGTACTTTCACCATTGAGACCAACCGCAACGACGGACTTTTGAAAGTGTTGAGCGTAGGCTATCAGCCCCAATACATCCAAGTGCGACAGGGCAACTTAGGTGATATTCAGATGCAACCCGACGAGCAGACGCTTGGCGAGGTCGTAGTGAAAGGCTCTCGCCCGCAATACAAGATGACCACGGGTGGAATGACCGTTGATATTCAGAACTCAATGCTGAAAGATGTGGGTACGGCTGACGATGTGCTCTCAATGCTGCCACGGGTACAAGGCGAGGACGGAAACTTCACCGTCTTTGCCAAGGGTACGCCCGAGATCTACATCAACAATAAGAAGGTGCAGAACGCACGGGAACTGAAGCAACTGAAATCGACCGACATCAAGAGTGTGGACATCATCACTTCGCCTGGTGCCAAATATAATGCGGAGGTCAGTGCCGTCATCCGCATCAAGACTATTAGGACACAGGGCGAGGGTGTCAGTGTGAAACTGTACAGCTACGTGAAATATAATGAGAAATGGGCGGCTTATGACGATGCCACCGTGAAATATCGCAGAGGAGGACTGGAGGTATTTGGAAATGTAATGTTCAACCACGGAAACCACTCCGAGGACAACACGCTGCACACAGATACCTATGCAAACGGCAATCACATCAGCATCGACCAGTATGCCCCCAATAGCTTCTGGTACACAATGCCAGGCGGTCAGGTAGGTGCCAGTTATGACTTCAATGCTGATAATTCCATCGGTATGTCCTATTCGCTGAATGGCTCAATCTACGAGGGTGGAACGGCGCAAACTCAGCAGACCATCATGCGGAACGATGCACTTGAAGGGCAGATAAACCAACTGATGAAATCCAAAATGAATGACAATCCACAGCACGAAGCCAACATCTACTATGTAGGCAAGATTAGCAAACTCGGCATTGACTTCAATAGTTCATGGATTTGGAAGAAATCTACCCGCGACCAGACTTCAATTGAGCAGAGCCAGCAACTGTCCGACCGCGTTGTAAGCACTCACCACGAGAATCAGAGCAATATGCTGGCAGGGAAACTGGTGCTGACCTATCCTGTCTGGAAAGGTGAACTGAGTGCTGGCACAGAGGCGATTTGTTCTCGTAGCCACGGCATATATAATAATGTGGAGCAAGTCGTGTCGCCATCAGACGACGAAATCAAGGAAAGTAACGTGGCTGGTTTTGCAGAATACAAGATGCGGCTGGGGCAATGGAGTATCGGTGGTGGTCTGCGCTACGAATCCGTCACCTCCGACTATTATTCCTTTGGAACATTTCAGCCAGAGCCAAGCCGTAAGTACCGTAACCTATTTCCCAATCTCGCAATAGGCTGGCAGCAGGACAAATGGGGCATCGGACTCAGCTACAATAAACGCATCAGCCGTCCAAGTTATAATCAGCTCAATTCAAACATACAGTACGATAACCGTTATCAGTACGAAGGCGGAAATCCGTTGCTGCGCCCGACAGTCAAACAGGGCATCGACCTTGACGTGACCTACTCGTGGCTGAACTTCACGGCGGGCTACGACCATAGCAAGTACATGCAGTTGAGCTTTGGACGATTGTATCAGGACAATACTGAGATTACATTCTGGAGTAATCGCAACTTCGACAAGTTCGAGTCGTATCATGCTTCCGTGACTGCATCGCCGAAGTTTGGCTTCTACAGCCCTACACTGACACTCAGTTACTGGCAGCAGAACTTTGACACACGGGCTTATGGCACATCAAAAGACCTTGATAAGCCCCAATTCGAGGTGAACTTCCGCAACTGGTTTGCCATTGGCAAGACTGCCAAGGCCATGCTCAATCTGCATAACTCCACGAGTTTCGATTATGGTTTTACACGCCGTGAACACCGTTTCAATATCGATGCCCGCATTCAAAAGACATTCCTTGATGGGAGTATGACTGCCTATCTCTTTGCCAACGACATCTTCCGTAACCTCCGTGACCGATGGACAGGCTATTATCCCGTAACCACGATGTCCAAAGATGCCTACGTCTATACGCAGTACATCGGAGTGTCGCTATCATATGACTTCAACACCACCAAAAGTAAGTACAAGGGCACAGGTGCTGGTAATGCAGAAAAGAACCGTCTTTGATGAATCCTTCCAGCCTGAGTTATCGTAAAGGAGGCTATAGTATTCTTTGGAAAAAGCATGATTTTATTTCCTTTTTACAAACAGTATGATTCCATGCAATGCGGTATTGCATGTATGGCAATGATTTGCAAATACTATGGGAAAGGGTATTCGTATGATACACTTTCCCGTCAAAGTACAGCAACAACAGAAGGCATGTCGCTATTAGACTTGAAAAAAATAGGAGAGGAAGTTGGGATGAAAACTCTTTGTGGAAGAGTAAATATGTCACAAATAACAGAAGTCAATTCTCCATGCATCCTCCACTGGAACCAAAACCACTTTGTCGTACTCTATAAAGTTAAGGCTGGTAAAAAATATTATATAGCTGATCCGGGGAAAGGACTTGTCAAGTATAGCCTTGAAGAGTTCAAGAGTCACTGGATCAGCACACGGTCTAATGGTGAGGAAAAAGGCATAACGATGTTTCTGGAGCCCACGCCCAGTTTCTATTCCCACAAGGAGGATGGCGAGGGTGAAAAGAAAAAGAATCCACGGTCGTTCCGCTTCCTCTTCGGCTATGTGAAGAAGTACAGGCGCTATTTCGGACAAATAGTGCTTGGGCTTATCGTGGGCAGTTTGCCATCCGCTATCCCATCACGATAGAGACGCAGGGCAAAGTCACCACCGACGATACTGTAGAAGTCCTTGTTCCTTACAAATACCTTTATCTCTTTGATGAGCCCCGCACGGCACGCATCTCCGTGGAAGGGCAGGACAAGGATGCCATGCCCTGTGTGTGTCGGATTAACTACTATAGCAGGAATTTGATTGTCGTGGAAGGTAAGCATTATTTTCGTGCCACGGCCTCAATCCGCTCTTCTGGCTTCAGCGCGCAGCCCGGACTGGATGTCTTTGCCCGCATCGTTGTCAGCGATAAAAACTTATGGCAGCAGGTGTTCAGGTAGACCGTCTCTCACTGCCTTTGGCGCTATCCCACTTGCCGCGTCTTTAACTTCTTCAAGTCGATGCGGTTGAAATCGTAACAAAGTACTCAATGATGGGAAAAATTCCACCAAAAGGTGTAAGTTTCTCAAATTATATTCGTATTTTTGCCATGTCTTGCTGGTGATTCGTTTTCTTTTTTGCAGCACTAAGAGTTAAGTGAATTTTCAGACATGGCAAAATCCTGAGCAATATTTTGCTGCTTAGGAACTTATAAATAAATCTAAATTATAGTGCTGCGGAATTTAGAGTATATGGACAATAAAAGAAGCGAAACGAACAATATAACTTATAGTAAGCCAAAGTGTGTTAGAAGGATTATCGTTTTTTTGGTGATATGCTTGGTGGGCTCGATCTTAGTTGCTGCACCTTTTATGGGCCTTTTCTTAAATAACGGGGACAACGCAGTCGCTTCCAAATTGGCACCAGATCTCATGGCTATGGCCTGCTCTGCATTCCTATTAGTCGCGTTGGCCATAGAGAATAAAATAGAAAAGCTTGACTTATGGATGTTGCGGCCATCGGCACTTCAAATGAAAGTGGTTTCGATTTCCATTCTCTTAGGTCTGCTTTGGCAACTTGCCATATATCTCATTTGTCAGTTGAGCAATACGGCCTATCCACATCCTACTGCGGAACCATCCCCACTGCTCATTTCTATTGTCTCGACAGGCCTGTTAGGTCCTTTCGCTGAGGAAATGCTGTTCAGAAAATGGCTCGTCAGCATGATGGAAAGAGGTGGTTTTAACCCCGTTGCTATCATTGTGTGCAGTTCCATCTTGTTTTTCTGCGCCCATCTTGGAGACTCTTTCTTAAGAGTTGACACGCTTGTCTTTGCAATACCTTTATGCTATCTGTTTATCAGATACCATGATGTGAGATATTGCTTCATCGCTCATGCCGTCTGTAATCTGGCAGGAATAGTTTTCCCTCTTCTCATTCACTAAATCTTAAGTTCGTGGAAAATATTATTGCGTTGGTTGTTTGTTGCCTTTTAGGTGTAGAAGCAAAGGCACAAGTACAAGTACAGTTCAGGCTGTTAGACAGCCATACACGGCAACCTATTGAATTCGCATCGGTCTTCAATGCAAGAGGAACACTGCTGACGACTTCAGACTCCGAAGGTTATATTCGTTTTAAGGACAGTGTTCCTAAGTTTTCCGTATCCCATGTGGCCTACCTGAACAAAGATGTTGACACCGACACTTTGAAGGACAAGGTGTTGTACATGGATACCCGGGAACAAGCGCTAAACGAGGTGTCAGTTGCCACGAAACGTCCTGAATACGTTGTGTTTGAGGCTTATTTCAGAGCACCGCAGTTCTATAACGGACAACTGGAGTATTATTATGATGGCGTGGCTTACTACTTTGTCAAGCTCAAGAACGGAGAGGTTGACCATCGTACGCTTGCCGCAAGATATTTCATTGACGAAAGCATTAAGAAAGAAGAATGCAGGAATGGAAGTCTTTTATTAAAGAAACCTCCATTTGAGACACTATACACCAAGCATAGCAACAAGCTCTTCTATATATTTAAGCATGGTTGCCGTACCCCATTTCCCACCATCTTTGGTTCTCACCTTCTTGTATTTTGAAAG
>NZ_VUNG01000016.1 GCF_009695775.1 Hallella mizrahii
TACGCTCAGATGCTGCCCGGACAACTCGCTATTGATTAACAAGTCTTAAATCTTACTCAGCCTAGCATAAAACGGGGTACTCGAAAGTACTCTGTTTAAAGCTGATAAGCAACAATTGGACATTTACGATACTTAGGCATTGATTACGCCATTGTCGCTACAAAATTAAAAAAGAAAATCGACAAACGATCGTGTTTCCACGATCGTTTGTCGATTTTCTTGTGTTTTGCTTGTTCATCGTCTCAGCACGGGCTTGCCGTCCTCGAAGCGGATTGGGATCCACAGATGACCGCTGTTGCCGAGCTCTTTCGGTTTCCACACGTCGGCCATGAACAGATATTCGGCGCCGCCGAACTGTCTGCGAAGCTTTGCGTCCGACACCTTATATATATAAGCACCCTGTCCGCCAAACGTCGTCTCAGCACCTTCACCTCGGCAGGGATTGGGCAGTTGCGTCCACGGGCCGAAGATGTTCTTGGCAGTAAAGAGACGAGCGGCATTCGGAGCCCAACCTGTACAGCCACTCGTGATCATCCAGTAGGTACCATCCTGCTTGAAGATAGTCGGTGCCTCGTTTTGTCCACCGGCAGCCACACGCACAAACGAGCCGTTGTGACCGAGGTAGTCGTCAGTGAGTTGCGCGATGTTGAGCGTCATATTATCCTCAGAAGAGAAGATGTGGTAAGCCTTGCCGTCGTCATCGACAAACACCGTCTGGTCACGCGCCATCTGTCCGCCTTGCAAGTCACGCATGAAAAACATGCCACGCTCGATCTGTTTCCGCCATTCCGGTGTCCACCAAGTCTGCAACTCGGGAAAGAGCAGCTGATGGCGCAAGTCGGTAGTGTCGGGCAGACAGAAGCCTATCGGATAGCAACCCGCATTGACGCGACCCGAGCGCACAAAGCGGAAAGGCCCTATAGGATTGTCGCTGACCGCCACGGCAGCACGGGCGGCTTCGTAGCCCCGCCCTTTCAACTCAAGATGAAACCACATCACAAACTTCCTCGTCCGGGCGTTGAATACTACCTTCGGCCGCTCAATGATGCATCCCCGCTGTATGTCGCTGTTAGCATCGTCGGTCACACTGAGCACCAGGCCGCGTGAAGTCCAGTCGCGAAGATTCTTGGAAGTGTAGCAGCTCACGCCGAGAGAGCTGACCGGTCCTTTGTTGCTGCGTGTCTCACCATACCAATAATAAGTGCCGCGATACTGGATGATATTTCCTCCATGCGCGTTGATATGCTTCCCGCTCGTGTCTTTCCACTGTCCTCCCTCCATCGGCTTCTGCGCTGCTGCGGAGAGAGAGAAGAAGAAGGACAGGCAAACGGTGAGCAGATATATTTGTCGATAGTTTGTCATCTTTATCTGCTTTCTATAGATAATATCGTTATCAGTGTTCTATATATAATAATGTGTAGTTCTCTTTCTCCATACCACAACCGGTAAGGAGAAAGAAAAGGGGATATGCCAAAGCCGATCGGCATATCCCCCTTATCAACTTACTTTATATTATAATCAACAACCTTCATGCCATAGTAGAGGTAATCTATTGATGGCATCACCGGCTACAGTCGTTTATTGTTCTGCCGGAGAGTCCGGTGTTGTTGGCCAATAAGGATTCTGATACAAGGGACTTTCAGAGATGGTAGCGTGATCTGAGGCTGTAAGCAGGAACTGTCGGATCGGCAGTGGCTCGAGATAGTGAGCCATGTGCCATGTCAGTCCGTTGAAGAAATTATTGTTGGCCTTGATTTTCTCATGAGGACGCAGGTAAGCACTCAGCGAAGAAGATGAAACATTGGAATTGCTTGATCCGTTGGCAACGAGGTTTTTGTACCATTTCTCCATTGGTGTACCCCACAGATGAATACCTTCGGTATGTGCCGGAGTCTTCATAAGCTGATCGTAAGAGCGCCAACGCTGCAGGTCCATGCCGCGGAGACCCTCGGCGATCAGCTCACAACGACGTTCACGACGAATGTTGTACAGCACTTTGTCGCTCAAGAGTTGACCGGCAGAATAAGCACCCCAATCAAGAGTCTCTTTGCTCATGTCGGTAGCATTAATGGTTGTCAACGGATTCACAGCCTCGCCCGTGAAGCCAGCCGCGCGGCGCACGTCTTCCCAATATTCCAGCACTTTGCCGGAGAGGCTCTTTGTCAGCATATACTCAGCCTCCATATAGTTGAGCAAAGCTTCTGTAGCACGAAAGACAACACAAACATTGTAGCTGCCTCCGTTGGCAGTCAGTGCGCGGTCGAAGGTCATGCCTTTGCGGATTGCATAGCCTGTGACGTAGCCATCCTCGGGATTGGAGTTAGTAATAGCCGGTATGGTCTCAATACGTGTCCAGTGATCACCCGACTCATCGTCGACATTCTTGAAGCAGTTGATGTCGCCGGGGGCCTTCAGAAACACGCTCAGTCGTGGATCACGATTGGTGCGCACTTTGCTCAGGCTGGTGTCGACATACTCATATTGCGAAGCGTAGATAGGCTTTCCGTCCTTCATCAGGTAGCCCTCAATGAGGCTGCGAGTGAATCCCGTGCCTATATTTCCCTTTTGAACGGCAACCTCGACATCGTTACGGACACCCAGAGACTTACTGTACTGTCTCCAGAGAATCACGTCGGGCACCTTGGAGTCATCCGTAGATCCCCAAATGCTCAGATAAGGATTGGCGGGATCGTCAAGGCTCTGAGGCACTTTGCCGGTATTGACAGACAGGTTGCCCTTGTATTTCTCGGCCACCTGCTCAGCAGCTTCAGCAGCTGTGGTGAAGAAGAACTTGGCTTCGGCCTCGATGCTTCCGGAAGGATATTTATAGTCAGCGTTCTTTGCTGCACCGGGCCATCCATTGCCATTGGGCACGAAAGGCGTACCGGCGAAGTTGGTCAACCATGATCCTTCATACAGAGCCACACGACTTTTGAACAGGTTGGCGGCATCGTAGGTCACACGTGTCGTAGCGAATCCCGACTTAGGCATATAGGTCATTGCTGTATCCAAGTTGTTGATGATGAACCGCGCCACTTCGTTGCACGGCTCGCGCTTGTCGGCAGCCACCAATACCGACTCCTCGTCGGGCAGAGCCTGCGTGATGATCGGCAGGTCGCCAAAGCGCTGCAGAAGCGTGAAGTAGGCGTAAGCACGGAAGAAATACAGTTCGCCGATATACTGGCGCAGGTTGTTGTCCGAGCCACTGATCTCTCCTGCTTTGTATTTTTCCACGATCTGGCCGAGCTGGTAATTGACATTGCGCACATTGCTCCAGCTCCAGTCGTCATTGGTGTTGCTGACTTTCCACAACCCCGTACCGAACTTATTGTCGGGATAGAGCGACATCTGGTTGTCTGTGTTGTTGTCAGTAATATAGGTACCATAGTCCCAACCGCCGTGTCCGGGCAGGATGTCCTGATAGAACTTATTAGCGGCAGCCTGCACCTGATCCTCGGATGTGTAGAAATTCTCCGGTGTCAAGTACGAAGGAGGCTCTTGCTCCAGATAGTCATTGCAAGAAGTAGCCCCCAAGATTGGCAGAGCCAAAAGGAATAACTTATATAGTTTCATAGCTGTACGATTTAGAATGTGAGGTTAATGCCGAAGGAGAATGTTTTTGAAAGTGGATAACCATTGGATGTATAGGATGAGGTACCAATCAGCTCAGGGTCAAACTGGTCGGGCATATCCGTGATGGTGAACAAGTTCTCGGCAGAGAAGAAGACCCGAAGATTTTGGATATACCACTTCGAAGTGATGGAGCGAGGAATGGTGTAGCCAACCTGCAAGTTCTTCATACGCAGATATGCAGCATTCATCAAATAGCGTGTCTGGCACTTTTCGTTCTTGTCGCTGAAGGTAGCGCGCGGCAACCAGGCATCGGTGTTAGCCTGCTGATAACCGTTGGCCACTGACCAAGTGTTGGCATCGCGGTAGTAGTCATGGACAGCGGTGATACCTGCTGACCACCACTGGCCGGAATTGGTAGCCCCGAACAGATACTCCAGTGAGCCCCAAGAGCCACCCAGCCAAGCATCGCGCTTTGCTACGCCCTGGAAGAAGGCACGTACGTCAAAGCCTTTCCAGCTGGCATTCAAATCCAAGCCGAAGAGATAGCGGGGTGTGGAGTTGCCGATGACCTTCAGATCGCCGTGGTCTGCCAGTGTGCGGGCTCCTTGTGTAATCTTCTTATCACCGTTGAGGTCAGCATACATGATGTCGCCGGCAGCCCAGTTGTCGCCCAACGAGGACTGATCTGCCACGGCGAGATGCTCATTCATCTCGTCATCGCTCTTGGCAATGCCTATTGTTTGGTATCCCCAAATCTCATTGAGGTATCGCCCGGCAATGTAGTTGTCGATAGAGTTGGTCGGGTTGTTGGGATAGCGTGTGATCTTTGTACGTGCGTCAGAGAGGTTGACTGTAGCACTGTAGCTCAGTCCATTGTGCAGTTTGTCGCGCCAAGTGATCTGCAGTTCCCAGCCGTTGGTGCGCAAGTCAGTGTTGTTGGTGACAGGCACACCGGTACCCAGGATAGCCGGCAACTCGGGTGCGTTGCCGACCATATCCTTGGTGTTACGCACATAGTAGTCGAATGATCCGGACAAGCGGTTGTTGAGCAGTCCAAAGTCAAGGCCAATATTATAGCTCTCAACCTTCTCCCATGTCAGCAAAGCAGAGACAAGGCTTGGAGCAGAAGTGATGTTGGTCTTCTGTCCATTCTGGAGCCATGTGCCGGCGACAGAGCTGTAGGAGATAGTCTGATAAGTCTGATACCAGTTGTCGAGGTTTTGGTTTCCAAGAGAACCGTAGGAAAGGCGGAGCTTCAAGTTGTCGAGCCAAGAGCGAGTGCTCTTCATGAAAGCCTCCTCGGAGATACGCCAGCCAAGAGAGACAGAGGGGAAGAACTTCCACATCTTGTTGGTGCGGAACTTGGAAGTACCGTCGTAGCGCATGTTTAACTCGGCGAGATATCGCTCAGCATAGTTGTAGTTGATACGCCCAAAGAAGCCTGCTGTCTGCCATTGGTTGCGGGAGCCGTTGACAGAGGGCGTCACGGCCTCACCGGTATAGCTCAGTCCGTTGGTCAGGTCCACCTCCGGCTTGTTCGGGTCAAGGATGCCGTCACGTTGCAATCCAAAGGCCAGTTGCTTGAGCTGCTCGGTTTGGAAACCACCCATCACATGGAAGTTGTGTTTCTTAGCCAAAGACCATGAATACTCGGAATAAGCCTGGAAGTTGAGATAGTTTTCCTTGTACTCATCCTCGTGCACGTTTGATCCGGTATTATAGATGACTGCTTCGCCTGCCACATTGTGGTTGTAGGTGCGCTGCGAGTCCCAATGGCGTGTGGAGTTGTCTGTCTTGTAGTTGAAGTCAATATGTGTTTGCCAGTTCTTGATGGGCTCGATGATGAATCCAATCTGATGGCTGATGATGTCGCGCTGCTTGGTGTCTTTGCCGCCAGTGGCAAGGCCGAGTGCGGGAGAGGGCGAGCTATAGTAGTAGCCATTGCGGTCGTACAGTGGCAGTGTCGGCCAGCCTTGGCGCGCCATGTCGCTGTAGAGGCTGTTGGTCAAGCCTGCGGGGCGCTGATAGTCTGTCCGCGTCCATCGCATGTTGTAGGACATACGTGCCCACGGTGTGATTTCGGCATTGATCTTCGCCGTGCCGTTGTAGCGATTATACTTGTCGCTGTTGAGTTTCATGAAGCCATTGTTGTCGAGGTAGTTGAACGACGTATAGTAGTTGAACTTCTGATTTCCTCCGCTGACGCTGGCGTTGTGCTCCATGGCAAAAGCCGTGTTTTTGTAAACCACGTCGTACCAGTCGACATCATCGATGCCGTAAGCATAGCCATCGGCCCATACCGACTGGTTGGTCGGGCTGACCGGAAGGGCATAGAGCAGGGTGCCGTCGGCAGCGCGACGCACGCCGGGAGAATAGGGCGAAGCGTTGTGGTAAGCCACAATGTCTTTCATGCGCTGGTCGTCGAAGAAGGTACCGGAACCGGAATTGGTGCAGGCGTCGTTAGTCCACGAGGCGAAGTCGACAGAATTCATCATGTGTTTCTCGCGGATCAGATTGCTGAAACGGAAACTGTTGTTGTAGTTGACGGTTACTTTTCCGTTGCTGTCACCGCCCTTCGTGGTGACGAGGATCACACCAAATGGCGCGCGCGATCCGTAGATAGAGGAGGCGGCGGCATCCTTCAGGACAGAGATGCTTGCAATGTCCTGTGGGTTGATGGTGTTGAGATCGCCCTCAACACCGTCGATCAATATCAGCGGGGAGCCACTGGAACCTTGACCGATGGTACCGGTACCACGCACGTTGATAGATGAAGTGGCCTCAAGACTACCACCTGTTGCCGCAATCTGCAAACCGGGAACCACGCCTTGCAGAGCCTGGGTGGCAGTCATCACCGGGCGCTGAGCCAGCTCGTCACCGTCAACCACGGCCACGGCACCGGTCAGATTCACCTTTTTCTGCTTTCCGAAACCGACGACCACCACCTCGTTGAGCGTCTTGTTGTCTTCCTTCATCACGATGTTCACCGAAGACTTGCCTTTGGCTGATACGTGAGTCGTCTGAAATCCTATATAGGAGATTGTCAGATTGCCGGAAGAAAGATGTGAAAGGGTGAAGTTGCCGTTAAGGTCAGTTACAGTACCGTTCTGTGTTCCGTCTTCCGTAACACTTGCGCCAATGATAGGCTCGCCATTGGCGTCAACGACGGTTCCTTTTAATACGGACGCGTTTTGTTGTACGTTGTCAAGACGTTGTACAGCAAATGACGATTGAGGAACCATTCCCAGTAGGACTGTCGCAGCAATTGCGGAGTCAAGCAAGATAGATCCTCTGCATTTCTTAGGGTTAGATTTCATACGTTCAAGTTTTTTTAGTTATAAAGTATTTGATGTGTCTTTCGTCATAGGTTACATGAAGCGATGTGTTAAGACTACGGTCACAAAGATAGCCGTCTCATGGCTTACAAGGGGTACAAAATAGTTAAAAAGGGGGCACAAAATGATATTTCTTTGTGATTCTGTCAATAAACCATTAACTTTGCAACAATATGAGAACATGCGTTAATAAAATCAGATATGTCGGCCTGCTGATGTTTTTCCTGATCAGTAGTCTTGTTTGCATGGCTTTTCCTCTCCGCAGTTTTCCTCCCCTGCTGCTCTCTCCCTCGGAGAATGCCTTCTGCATGATGTTTGACCATAGAGGAGTGCTGTGGATCGGTACCAACAATGGGCTCAAGAGCTACGACGGGTATCAGGTGAGAACCTATCGGTCGGATGCCTATTCACCACATCTGCTGCCCAACAACACCGTGCGCTCGCTCGCCGAAGACAAGGACAACAGACTCTGGGTGGGCACACGCAACGGACTGCTGCGCCTTGACCTGCGCACGGGAGCGGTCACCACCTTTCATCTGCCCGGTGAGGATCAACGCATCATCTATTCGCTCTATGTCGACCCGCAGGGACAGCTGTGGGTGGGCACCGACGGCGGACTGTCGGTGTTTGACCGGAAGACGCAGCGATTCTACACCTATACGAATAAGAACTCATGGATCGTCACACCAGAGGGGAAAAGAATGAGGATGACTTACTACAGTGTGAAGAGCATGGTGCAGGCTCCCAACGGTGACCTGATCATCGGCACGTGGTCGTCGGACCTGCTGCGGCTGCGACGCGGCACGCATACTTTTCTGCGCTATCCTGCCTTCAACGCTATCCACTCCGCCTATTCGCTCTGCTATGACCACCGCGGACGGCTGTGGGTGGGCTCATGGGGAAGTGGGGTGGTGCGTGTTGACAATCCTGACAACGTGCGTCATCCTATTGTGAAAACATATCCTTTCACCACCGGCAACTTCGACATCTTCCTCAGCATCGTGGAAGATCCGGTCACTCACAACCTTTGGGCTGCTACACGCGAGGGTATCTGCATGCTCAACACCAACGACGACTTGGCGCAGTGGCAGCGGATTACCAACATCGACGGCACAAGTCTGAACTACAGCAACAGCATCGCTACGGATCTCAGCGGCAACATCTGGGTGCTCACACAAAACAATGGAGTCATACAGACGACATTCGACCGGACGCCATTCCGCTGCTATGACCTGGATATGGGACAGCAGTCTTTTCCCGTCAACTTTGTCAGTTCGCTCTATACGCCCGACGGCAACACGTTTTGGTTAGGACTCAACCCGTACGGCATCGCACGCTTTGACCGGCAAACGGGCACCACGCTGTTCAACCACGACATCCCCGGGTTCAGCAACATCCCGGCGGGGGCGCTGTCGACAAGCTTCTCGAGCATCGTACGGCGAAGCAACGGTGATCTGTGGTTCGCCGACAACAACTATGGCATCATCGTCAAGAAGGCGCAAGGCGACGCCAAAGTTCTCGACATGAGCAATACGCCGTGGATGAAAGAAAATTTCGTCAACACGATTTTCGAGTCAAGAAATCATATTCTTTGGATCGGGCAACGCAGTGCACTGAGCATGGTGCTGCCCGACGGACGCGGCTTCCCCGTCACACTCCGACAAGGCAACCGCGACATCTCCAACTGCGACATCCGGGGCATCAGCGAGGACCGGCAGGGCAACATCTGGCTGGCTACCGACAACGAGGGCATCATCTGCGTGGTGAAGCCTGACGGCCGTCACGCACGCATGACCGTGAGACAGTATTCGCCGCGACTTGGTAACTTTGCTGTCGACGACGCCACGAACTGCCTGCAAGACCGTGCCGGCAGACTGTGGGCGATCTCCAACAGTGGCGGACTCTTCCTCTACAATGCCGCCGATAACCGCTTTGAGGCAAAGAACCGCGACTATCACTTTCCTGGCGACCGCATCCTCGCCATCGCCCAGGACAGCAAGGGCAACCTGTGGCTGACGTCCGACCGGGGGCTCATTCGCCTTTGTCTCGACAAGGACAACAAGCCGACAGATGTCAACTACTACACCCGCGAGGATGGACTGGGCGACCTGCTGTTCTCGGAAAACAGCATTGCCACCTTTGGACGGGAGATCTATCTCGGCAGCCGGCAGGGCTTCATCGCCTTTGACCCATCCACCATGGCTAAGAACCAGCCGAAAAACTACCGGCTGATCATCACAGACATCATCATCAACGATGAGCCCTGGCGACAGATGACCGACAGTACGCTGAGGCAGCGTATCTCAGAAGAGTCGCCGTCGTTTACGCGTCGTGTCACACTGCCTACATCCGTGAAGAAGATCAGCTTTGACTTCGCCCTGCTCTCCTACGGCAATGCCAGAAAGAACATCTACTCGTATATGCTTCAGGGCTATGACGACGACTGGAAATACTGTGCAGGAGGCAGTCACAGTGCCACGTATCAAAACCTGCCCTCGGGTACATACCATCTGCGCGTACGTGCCGCGGGCAGCAACGGACAATGGCAGGAAATGGACTATCGCGTCACCGTCAGAGTGCTGCCGCCATGGTATGCATCGTCGTGGGCATACCTTATATATATAGTACTCCTCTTTGCCGCCACCTTTGCCACCATTCGCTGGTACCGTGAGCACCTGCGCACGCAAAACCGACTGCGCATGGGCGTGGTGCTGACCAACATCACACATGAGTTGCTCACCCCGCTGACGGTCATCTACGCCACCATTTACAAACTGCGATCTCAGGCTCCGCAATACGAAGACGAATACCAAGTCATCGACAACAACATCCAGCGTACCAAACGACTCTTGACGCAGATCCTCGAGGTGCGCAAGAGCCAGGCCGGGCAACTACGGCTGAAGGTGAGCCGGGGCGACCTCGCGGCGTTTGTCAGCAACGTCGTGGAAGAGATCAGACCCATGGCGGAGCAGAAACACATTGGTTTGGAGACCTCACTGCCCGAAAAGGAGAAGACGGCATGGTTTGACAGCGACAAGCTCGACAAGATTCTCTACAACCTGCTCTCCAATGCCATCAAATACAACCGCAACGACGGACATATCCTTCTCTCGCTCGACATCAAAGAGCAGGAAGCCGTCATCAGCGTGAAGGATAATGGCATCGGCATGGACAAGAAACAGCTCAACCATCTCTACACCCGATTCTTCGACGGCGACTACCGAAGGCAGAACACGGGAGGAACGGGCATCGGACTGGCTCTGGTCCACGAGCTCGTCACGCTCCATCACGGCTCGATACGATGCAAAAGCAGCAGGGGGGTGGGGACTACCTTCACGGTGATCATCCCCATCAACAAAAAAGCATACCCTCAGCAGGAAATCGACACCTCGGTCATCAGCAAGGCGGTGGACTACGAGACCATGCGTAGTCTCACTGACGATAGCACCCCGACACCGGGTATCAAGCAGGAACGCGTCGTGGTCAAAGCCAACGTGCCCACCATGCTCATCGTGGAGGACAACGCCGACCTGCTCGAGCTGATGAAGCAGGCACTCAGCAAGCACTACCGCGTGGTCACGGCGAAAAACGGAAAGCAGGCGTGGAACGTCATTCAGAAAGAACCGCTCGACATCGTGGTCAGTGACGTGATGATGCCGATCATGGACGGCATCGAGCTCACGCGGCTGATCAAAAACGACCAAAGCTTCTGGCAGTTGCCCGTCATCCTGCTCACTGCCAAGGACCGACAGGAAGACGAGAACGAAGGCTACGCCATCGGTGCGGACGCATACATCACGAAACCTTTCTCCTTTGAGGAGCTCACGTTGCGCGCCGACATGCTCATCGCCAACCGACAAAAGGTCTGGGACAACGCACGGCAGGAAGCCAAGCTCCGGCAAACCGAAGAGAAGACTACCTCGGTAAGCGATCCCGACAAGGCCTTCATGGTGCGGGCCACACAGATCGTCATGGAGCATATCGACGACACAGCCTTCGACCGTGAGACTTTCGCCAAAGAGATGCTCGTCAGCTCATCGACATTGTACAATAAGGTGCATGCGATCACAGGCAAGACCGTCGTAGAGTTTGTCAACAGCATCCGGCTCGAAGAGGCTGCCAAAATCCTTCGTGCCGAGCCTACGATCACTATCGTGGACCTTGCCGCACGCGTAGGCTTCAACACGCCGAAATACTTCTCGCGCTGCTTTAGAAAACAGTTCGGCGTGCTGCCAAAGGGGTATCAGTGAAGCAAGGTGGAGAGCGTGGAGGTAACTATTCACCGAATGCAGACCGAAAGGCAGAAGAATAAGTAGATAACGCAGCAAAAGTCTACTTCTAACGAATCACTTCTTACTAACTTCTCCGGCGTTAGTGACATCATCCGCGCGTAGGGGCGGGGTTCATCCCCGCCCTAACCCTCTTGTCTGTAATATTCTCACACAGAGAGCACAGAGATCTCTACCCGTGAGAATGTTCACACAGATGCCACAGATCTCCACAGATCTTAACAGTCTCTCCGTGCTCTCCGTATTCTCTGCGTGAGATAAATCCAGTGCATTCATGCTTTCAGAGGCATATTTAGTCATTGCTAAACCATTAACTTTTATCCCCGAAAAAGTGACGAAAAAAGGAAAGGAATTCGCTGAATAGCTATGCGTGGAGGTGCGGGAGCTGAATAGATTGACAGAAGATGCGGAAGAAACCTGAAACATGATATAGCAACCTTGTGACTCTTGGTATTTATTCTTACAAAAGTACTTCCGAACAATATTGCAATCTAGAGAGAAAAACTCTCCGGAAAGTGCTCTCTACTCGTCACGGAAGGCCTCGATTTGTGAGAAACAAGTGTTTTCTCATTGTCATCTCAGTTGTTTTTGCTGCTAAAACAACTGTTTTCATCGTGTCATCTCACTTGTTTGATGCGGTCATCCTTATTGTTTTATAGTCCGATTGATGGATTTTGCAGGCTCTATAAAATTAAGAAATCTGTAACTTGCTGATTATAAGCATATTCGCAAAATGCTTTATTTTTGCGAAAAATCGTGGCGAAGTAGGTCTTTGCTCAGAAAAATCGATTCTCGTGCCTCGTTTTTGGTTAGAATAATCAACAAATTAACTTTTCTATAGACAGTTGTAGAACAACTCGTCCCGTGTTCCTGTCGAGACTTGGGTTTTTGCAGCGTATTTGTCCATGGTTCGTTTCTTGTGTTCCTTATGACGAAATTGTCAAGCAGAGATAACATTTTTGGCTAAATCGTGTTCATGTTACAGAAAGATTTAGTAACTTTGCAAGCACTTAAGCGAATATTCAAAAAATAACGTTATCATTTTTTTATGAACTTCATTTTATTCATCACCGTTTTGTTGACGGCTGTCACGCTGGTGCTTGGCGCTTATGTCATTGCCAAGCTCATCGGTCCCCGTTCCTACAATCCGGTAAAGGGTGAGCCCTTCGAGTGCGGTATCCCCACGCGCGGCAGCAGCTGGTTGCCTTTGCATGCGGGCTACTATCTCTTTGCCATCCTTTTCCTGATGTTCGACATTGAGACCGTGTTGCTCTACCCCTGGGCCGTTGTCGTGAAGCAGTTCGGCTCACTGGCTTTGGTGAGCATCGGCTTCTTCCTGGTGGTTTTGGTTTTAGGCTTGGCTTATGCCTGGCGGAAAGGAGCATTGGAATGGAAATAAGAAAACCACACATCAAGAGCATTCCTTACGAGGAATTCAAGGACAACGAGACCTTGGAAAACATTGCTGCCGAGCTCAACGACGGTGGCGTGAACGTGGTGCTGGGAAGTCTCGATCAGATGATCAACTGGGGACGCAGCAACTCACTGTGGTCGCTGACCTTCGGTACATCGTGCTGTGGTATTGAGTTCATGGCTGTGGGCTGTGCCCGTTACGACTTTTCTCGCTTCGGCTTTGAGGTGACGCGTAACTCTGCCCGCCAGGCCGACTTGATCATGTGTGCCGGTACGATCACCAACAAGATGGCCCCGGTATTCAAGCGCTTGTATGATGAAATGGCCGAACCAAAGTATGTTGTCGCTGTCGGCGGCTGTACCATCAGTGGCGGTCCTTTCAAGAAGAGCTACAGTGTCGTGCGCGGTATCGACCAGATCGTGCCCGTGGATGTCTACATCCCTGGCTGCCCGCCGCGTCCGGAGGCTATCCTCTACGGTATGATGCAGTTGCAGCGCAAGGTGAAGATCGAGAAGTTCTTCGGCGGTGCCAACCACAAGATGACACGCGAGGAAAAAGCGGAGAGCATGGGCCTCGGTGGTCTGCATGGCATCAGCAACGAGAATCTCAGTGCTGCCAAGATTGGCGAGAAGACACCGATCATGGTCACTGCTTCTCCCAACAAGGAAGACCTTGAGTCCCTCGGACGTGAGCTCGACGCTCTCAAAGAGGAGGGAAAGGAATTTGAAGTGCACAAACAACCCGCTGCCGACACTCAGAAGGCTGCGGCAAGTGATAACAATCAACAATAAGGTAAGCGAACTGTCATGAAGTTAGAAAACAAAGAATTCGGTTTTGACAACTTTGCCGCTGAGATGGCAAAGCTGAAAAATGATAAGCATTTCGATTACCTGGTCACCATCATCGGTGAGGATTTCGGTCCCGAGGAAGGTCTGGGATGTATCTACATCCTGGAGAATACCGACAGCCACGAGCGCGTCTCTGTCAAGCAGATTGCCAAGAAGGTGGGAGAGACGGACTATGTCATCCCCTCTGTGCTGAAGCTTTGGCACGACGCCGACCTGCTCGAGCGTGAGGTCTACGATTTCTTCGGTATCAAGTTCCTCGGTCATCCCGACATGCGCCGCCTGTTTATGCGCAGTGACTTCCAAGGCTGGCCACTTCGCAAGGACTTCGATATGAGTCCCGAGAAAAACCAGTTCCCCATGACCGATGAGCCTGAGACCGACTGGACCTCAGAGTGGAACCTCAACGACTGCGGTGATCTCGTGGAGACCAAGCACCGCCTGCTCGACGACGACGACTTCGTCATCAACTTCGGTCCTAACCACCCGAGTACCCACGGCGTGCTTCGTCTGAGAACTGTCGTAGACGGTGAGACCATCAAGCACATCTATCCTCACCTCGGATATATCCACCGCGGTATGGAGAAGATGATGGAGAGCATGACCTATCCTCAGACGCTCGCTCTCACTGACCGACTGAACTATCTCTGTGCCATGCACCATCGTCACGCCCTCGTCGGCGTCATCGAGGAAGCTATGGGCATTGAGCTCAGCGACCGCATCCGCTACATCCGCACCATCATGGACGAGTTGCAGCGTATCGACAACCACTTGCTCTTCCTCGGAACGTGCGCCCAGGACCTCAGCGCCCTGACGGCTTTCCTCTACTGTATGCGTGACCGTGAGCATGTGCTCAACGTCATGGAGGAGACGACGGGCGGACGACTCATCCAGAACTATTATAGAATAGGTGGTCTGCAGGCCGATATAGACCCGCACTTCGTGGAGAACACCAAGACACTCTGCAAATATCTCCGTCCTTTCGTACAGGAGTATCTCGACGTCTTCGGTGACAACGTCATCACTCACCAGCGTCTTGAAGGTGTCGGCTACATGAATCTTGAGGACTGCATCAACTACGGCGTCACCGGTCCTGCCGGACGTGCCGCCGGATGGAAGAACGATGTCCGCAAGAACCATCCTTACGATCTCTACGACAAAGTCAACTTCGAGCAGATCCTCGGTAAGAATTGCGACTCGATGGACCGCTACATGATCCACATCAACGAGATCTATCAGAGCCTGAACATCATCGAGCAGCTCATCGACAACATCCCTGAGGGTGACTTCTACATCAAGCAGAAGCCGATCATCAAGGTGCCCGAGGGCCAGTGGTGGTTCTCTGTAGAGGGCGGCGCCGGCGAGTTTGGTGTCTACCTCGACAGCCGTGGTGACAAGAGTCCTTATCGTGTGAAGATGCGCCCGATGGGCTTGACGCTCGCCGGTGCTTTCGACAAGATGCTGCGTGGCGAGAAGATCGCTGACCTCATTGCCACCGGTGCCTCTATCGACTTCGTAATCCCGGATCTGGACAGATAAAACGGAATGATGAATGATAAGTTTGGAATGATGAGTGTATCAGTCGGCATTCAACACTGAACAGTCAGCATTGCGAAGGAAGTCATTTGGCATTCAACATTTAACATTCAACATTACTAAGATATGTTTGATTTCACAGTAGTAACACAGTGGTTTGACAATCTCCTCCGACAGACATGCGGGTTGGGGGACTTTTGGACAATCCTCATTGAATGTGTCGTGGTGGGTCTGATCGTGCTGACGCTCTATGCTCTCATCGCCATGTTCATGATATATTTCGAGCGTAAGGTCTGTGCGTTCTTCCAGTGCCGTCTCGGCCCTATGCGTGTGGGCCCCTGGGGTTCCGTACAGGTGGTGGCCGACGTGCTGAAGATGCTGATCAAGGAAATCTTCGGCGTGGACCGCTCAGACAAGCTCTTGTATGCGCTGGCACCGTTTCTGACCATCATCGCTTCAGTGGGCACCTTCTCGTTCCTGCCTTGGAACAAGGGTGCTGCCGTGCTCGACTTCAACGTCGGCGTGTTTATGGTCTCTGCCATCAGCAGCATCGGCATCCTCGGCATCATCCTTTCGGGATGGGGCTCCAACAACAAGTATTCTGTTATCTCTGCCATGCGTGGCGCCGTGCAGATGATTTCTTATGAGATGAGTCTCGGTCTGTGCATGGTCACGGCAGTGGTGCTTTGCGGCACTATGCAGCTCAGTGGCATCATCGAGGCGCAGACAGGTCCTTGGAAATGGCTGATCATTCAGGGTCACATTCCTGCCATCGTCGCTTTCATCGTGTTCCTTATCGCCGGTAACGCAGAGGCCAACCGTGGTCCGTTTGACTTGGCTGAGGCAGAAAGTGAGTTGACTGCCGGTTACCACACCGAGTACTCCGGCATGGGCTTCGGTTACTTCTATCTGGCTGAGTACCTCAATCTCGTGGTCATCGCCGGACTGGCTACCACTATCTTCCTGGGTGGCTGGGCACCACTGAACATCGGTGTTGCCGGTTTCGACAACGTGATGAACTATATTCCCGGCTTCGTGTGGTTTGGTGGTAAGATGCTTGTGGTCATCTGGGTGCTCATGTGGGCCCGCTGGACTTTCCCTCGTCTGCGCATCGACCACATCCTGCAGCTCGAGTGGAAATATCTCATGCCGCTGATGCTCCTCACTCTCGTGGTGATGACCGCATGTGTGGCTCTTGGACTTACTCTTTAATAAATATATAGAAATGTCAAATCAATCATATTTCGGCGGCATTAAGAATGCTGTGAAGACATTGACTACGGGATTGAAGGTGACCATGAAGGAGTACTTCACCCCAAAGTCAACGGAGCAGTATCCCGAGAACCGCAAGACCACGCTCCACGTCTCTGCCCGTCACCGCGGACGTCTCGTGTTTAAGCGCGTGGAGGATCCCGAGGATCCGCAGGCCGTGAAGCGCGGTCTGAAAATTGGCGACTACAAGTGCACGGCATGTACCATGTGCGAAAAAGCATGTCCCAACGACACCATCAAGATCACGTCCCACATGGAGACCGATCCTGAGACGGGAAAGAAACACAAGGTGCTCGATGACTATCAGTACGACTTGGGCGACTGCATGTTCTGCGAACTCTGTGTCAACGCTTGCAACTTCGATGCTATCCACTTCACCAATGACTTCGAAAACGCAGTCTTTGACCGTAGCAAGCTCGTCATGCACCTCGACAAGGAGGTTTATCAAGGAGGCAGCCTGCCCAACCTCATCGATGGCGGCGCACCTTTGAAGATTGGAGAGTTTAACACCAAAACCAAGTAAAGACAATGGCTAATATCGTAATGTTTTGCATCTTGGCTGTAGTCATCCTTGGCTCAGCCGTGCTGTCGGTGTTTACCCGCAGCATCATGCGTGCCGCCACGTTCCTGTTGTTCGTGCTGTTTGGCATTGCCGGCATCTATTTCCTGCTCGACTACACCTATCTGGGTGCCGCGCAGATCTCCATCTATGCCGGTGGCATCACCATCCTGTACATCTTCGCCATCTCGCTTGTCAGCAAGCGCACACTGCAAAACCTCACCAGTCGCTTCAAGGGCGTGCGGGTCGTGCAGGGAGCGCTCATCTCGATCGTGGGATTGGCTACCGTGGCCGTGGTGCTTCTGAAGAATAAGTTTATAGACGCTGCCTGCAGTGTCGCCGACGTTGAGGTGCCCATGGCCCAAGTGGGTAAGGCACTCGTCGGCTCTGGTAAATATGAATATGTGTTGCCGTTTGAGTTCATCTCCCTCTTCTTGTTGGCATGTATCATCGGTGGCATTATGATCGCAAGAAAGGAGGACAAGAAATGATTCCCGTTGAATGTTATCTCGCGCTGAGCACTCTGCTGTTCTTCATCGGCGTGTTTGGCTTTGTCACGCACCGCAATTTGATCGCCATGCTCATCTCTATTGAGTTGGTGCTCAACTCGGCTGACCTGAACTTTGCAGTGTTCAACCGCATTCTGTTCCCCGGACAGTTCGAGGGCGTCTTCTTCACGCTGTTCTCCATGGGCATCAGTGCTGCCGAGACCGCTGTGGCGTTGGCCATCATCATCAATGTTTACCGCAACTATCACAGTGACCAGGTGAACAGTATTGAAAACATGAAATTCTAAACGAACCATGCAATACAGTTATTCATTCTTGATACTGCTTCTGCCTTTCCTGAGCTTTCTCTTGCTCGGACTCCTTGGCATGAAGATGAAAAAACCGGTTGCGGGCATGATCGGCACGGCTGTCCTGGCTGTGCTGTGGGGTATGAGCCTGTACACCGCTTACGAATATTTCTTCGCCGTGGGGCGTGATGCCTCCACGGGACTCTATCCGACTGTGACCGTGTTTAACTTCACATGGCTGAAGTTTACCGAGGCCCTGACGTTCAACATCGGTTTCCGTCTGACTCCTATCAGCGTGATGATGCTTATCGTCATCACCACGGTGAGTATGATGGTTCACATCTATAGCTTCGGCTACATGGCTGAGCGCGACGAGAACTATAAGAAGGAAGGCTACGAGAAAGGTTTCCAGCGCTTCTATGCTTTCCTGTCGCTCTTCACCATGAGTATGCTCGGACTGGTAGTGGCCACCAACATCTTCCAGATGTATCTCTTCTGGGAGCTCGTGGGTGTATGCTCTTACCTGCTCATCGGCTTCTACTATCCCAAGCACGCTGCCGTGCATGCTTCCAAGAAGGCGTTTATCGTCACGCGTTTCGCCGACTTGTTCTTCCTCATCGGTATCCTGTTCTTCAGCTACTATGTGGGTACGTTCAACTACGATCTCAACGCTGACCCGACCTTGGCAGGCCGTCTGCCTCATGCTGCATGGATCATGCCTACCGCACTGTTCCTGATGTTCATCGGCGGTGCCGGTAAGAGTGCAATGTTCCCACTGCATATCTGGTTGCCCGACGCTATGGAGGGTCCAACACCTGTCAGTGCCTTGATCCACGCCGCTACGATGGTTGTCGCCGGTGTCTACCAAGTTGCCAGCCTGTTCCCCATTTGGATTCAGTACGCTCCTAACACACTTCATTATGTCGCATACATTGCTGCCTTCACAGCGTTCTATGCAGCTGCTGTAGCTTGCTGCCAGCGTGATATCAAGCGTGGTCTGGCCTTCTCGACCATCTCACAGATTGCTTACATGCTCGTGGCTCTCGGCGTATGCACATCTATGGAGGGCGAGGGAAGTGTCGGCTACATGGCCAGCATGTTCCACCTTTTCACCCACGCCATGTTCAAGGCTCTGCTCTTCCTCTGCTCCGGTGCTATCATTGTCATCATCGGCAGCAACTTCAAAGAGTATATGGGCGGCCTGCATAAGTACATGCCTATCACCAACATCTGCTTCCTCATCGGAACGATTGCCATCAGCGGTTTCTGGCCGTTGGCTGGTTTCTTCTCTAAGGATGAGATTGTGGACGCTTGCTTCCACTTCTCTCCCTACATGGGTTGGTTCATGACTTTGGTATCAGGTATGACCGCCTTCTACATGTTCCGTCTCTATTATGTCATCTTCTGGGGCAATTCTTACTACGAGGCTGATCCCGAGCACCGCCGTCGCCCGGCCGAAGTTCCCTTCATCATGTGGGGACCCTTGGTGTTCCTGGCTATCATCAGCTGCGTGGCAGGATGGATTCCTTTCGGTCACTTCGTTTCTGCCAATGGCTTGAGCGAGGATATTCCTTTGCAGAGTTTCCACTTCGGCATGACTGCCTGGTGCTCTCTGGCCGTGGCAACAATCGGCTTTGCCCTTGCCACTTGGATGTATGCCAGCGGCAAGAACCCTGTGCCGGATATGCTCGAGCACCGTATGCCGAAACTTCACAAGGCTGCCCTCAACCGCTTCTACATCGACGATGCCTGGCAGTTCTTCACTCATAAGATTGTCTTCGGCTGCTTCTCTATTCCTATTGCCTGGTTCGACCGTCACGTCATCGACGGCATGTTCAACTTCTCGGCATGGGCAACACAAGAGGCCGGCGAGACGATCCGTCCGTGGCAGAGTGGCGATGTCCGTCAGTATGCTATCTGGTTCCTCACCGGTAGTGTGGCACTGACGCTGATTCTGCTTTGCATTTAACAACATCGAAACATTCACTTAGACTGAAATAAGAAAATGACATTTTTAACGTTTTTCGTCGTTATACCTATTCTGATGTTGCTTGCCCTGTGGCTGGCTCGCAACGACAGTCAGGTGCGTGGCGTCATGGTCGTAGGTTCTACGGCTCTTCTCGCCCTTGCCATCTATTTGGTATTTGCCTTCCTGGAGGCGCGCGAGACCATGCCGGCAGAGAAGTTCCCCTTCCTCTTCGGCGACGCCATACCTTGGTTCAAGCCCTTGCACATCTTCTATCGCACGGGCGTGGACGGCATCTCGGTGGTGATGATCCTGCTTTCTGCCATCATCGTCTTCACCGGTACTTTTGCCTCTTGGCAGCAGCACCCCATGCAGAAGGAGTACTTCCTCTGGTTCACCTTGCTGTCTACCGGTGTGTTTGGCTTCTTCATCTCTGAGGACCTCTTCACCATGTTCATGTTCTACGAGGTTGCGCTGATTCCTATGTACCTGCTTATCGGCGTTTGGGGTACTGGTCCTAAGGAGTACAGTGCCATGAAGCTGACGTTGATGCTCATGGGCGGTTCCGCTCTGCTCATCATCGGCATTCTTGGCATCTACTTCTTCAACGGTCAGTATAGCGGCACCTATACCATGTCGGTCGTGGAGATCGCTGCTTCCAATGCTATTCCGGCATTCATTCAGAAGATCTTCTTCCCGTTCATCTTCATCGGTTTTGGTGTTCTCGGCGCTTTATTCCCGTTCCACACTTGGTCTCCCGACGGTCATGCTTCAGCCCCGACAGCTGTGTCTATGCTCCACGCCGGTGTGCTGATGAAGCTCGGAGGTTATGGTTGTTTCCGCATTGCCATGTATCTGTTGCCCCAGGCAGCCCACCAGCTCTCTTGGATCTTCCTCATCCTTACCACCATCTCAGTGGTCTATGGTGCGCTCTCCGCTTGTGTGCAGACCGACTTGAAGTATATCAATGCTTACTCTTCTGTGTCTCACTGCGGCATGGTGCTTTTCGCTCTGCTGATGATGACCCAGACTGCTTGCACAGGTGCTATTCTGCAGATGCTCTCTCACGGTCTGATGACAGCCCTTTTCTTCGCTGTCATCGGTATGATCTATCACCGTTGCGGCACGCGTGACGTGCGTCGCTTGGGCGGATTGATGAAGATCATGCCTTTCCTGGCCGTTGCCTATGTTGTTGCCGGTTTGGCCAACCTCGGTCTTCCTGGCTTCTCTGGCTTCGTCGCCGAGATGAACATTTTCGTCGGTTCTTTTGAGAACCCCGATCTGTTCCACCGTACCTGCACCATCATCGCTTGTACCTCTATTGTCATCACCGCTGTGTATATCCTGCGTGTTGTCGGTAAGATCCTGTATCAGCAGGTTCCCGACCAGGCTTATTACAAGCTTTCGGATGCTTCTTGGGACGAGCGTATCGCTGTGGGCGGCTTGATTTTCTGTGTAGCCGGCCTTGGTATGGCTCCACTGTGGGCACAGAATATCATCAACGATGCCATGGCTCCTATGTTGCATCATATCCTTAGCGCAGGTGTTGTCGCTGGCATGTAATACGATTGAAAAGAGAATAAAGTTATGAATATAGATTATAGTCAATTTCTTAATATGATTCCGGAGACCACGCTGACGGCTATTCTGTTGATCGTATTCCTTGCTGACCTGTTCACAGCTCCCCGCTCCGGTGAGAGTAAGGTGCGCAGCTGGTTCAATCCGTTGGTGTGTGTGCTGATGCTGGCTCATGTCTTCATCAACATTTTCCCGACAGCTTCTGCTACTGCCTTTGGTGGTATGTATATGACAAATCCGAGCGTGGGTGTCATCAAGACGATTCTCGCCTTTGGTACGCTTATCGTCCTCATCCAGTCGCGCGAGTGGCTGCAGCGTCCAGATACTAATTTCAAGGAAGGAGAGTTCTACGAACTCGTCATCTCTACGCTTCTCGGTATGAACATGATGGTAAGTGCCAATCACTTCCTGCTGTTCTTCATCGGTCTTGAGATGGCTTCTGTGCCTATGGCCTGCCTTGTCGCTTTCGACAAGTACCGTCATCACAGTGCAGAGGCCGGTGCAAAGTTCATCCTCACCGCTACTTTCTCCAGTGGTGTGATGATCTACGGTATCAGCTTCCTTTATGGGGCTACGGGCACTCTCTACTTTGATGATGTCGTGAAGAACATTAGTGCCACGCCACTGACAATCATGGGCATGGTCTTCTTCTTCAGCGGACTGGGCTTCAAGATTTCTTTGGTTCCTTTCCACTTCTGGACGGCAGATACCTATCAGGGTGCTCCGACCAATGTCAGTGGTTACCTGAGTGTCATCTCTAAGGGTGCCGCTGCCTTTGCGCTGTGCTCCATTCTGATGAAAGTCTTTGCTCCAATGGTAGAGTACTGGCAGTATATGCTGATGATCGTCATTGTGCTGTCTATCACCATTGCCAACCTCTTCGCCATCCATCAGAAAGATCTGAAGCGCTTCATGGCGTTCAGCTCTATCTCTCAGGCCGGTTACATCATGCTGGCTGTCGTTGGTGACTCTGCTATGGGCGTGACGGCTCTGTCTTACTATGTACTCATCTATGTGGTAGCCAACCTCGCCGTCTTCTCCATCATCTCTTCTGTAGAGGAGCATAACAATGGTGTGGTGAGCATGGATGCCTACAACGGCTTCTACAAGACCAATCCGCGTCTGGCTTTCCTCATGACGCTGGCACTGTTCTCCTTGGGTGGTATTCCTCCGTTCGCCGGAATGTTCTCGAAGTTCTTCGTGTTCATGGCAGCAGCCAACGGCGCACAGGTCACTACGACCATTGGTGCTACCATCTATGCAGTAGTCTTCATTGCCTTGGTCAACACGGTGGTGAGCTTGTACTACTATCTGCTCATCGTCAAGGCCATGTTCATCAAACACAACGAGAATCCGTTGCCGACTTTCAGTGCCCATGTCAACACGAAGCTGGCACTGGCTCTCTGCACTCTCGGCATCATCGCCTTCGGTGTTTGCAGCTATGTCTATGACTGGATCCAGGCTGCGTCGGTGATGCAGTAATTTGGGTAGGATAGTAACATATAAAATAAAAAAAGGCTGTGGAAACATCTTTCCACAGCCTTTTTTCTTGCTTCTTTATAATAAAAGGTAGCAAACTCCGTTATAGGTATATTCGTATTACAATAAAATATGTCCGCCTATGAAGTATTCTACTCCCAAAGAATGTGTACCTTCAGAGTTATCGTTGTATATCATTCGACAGATTGCTCACACCTATCGTATTGACAGGCGTAGTTCGGAAGTGGCTGTTCATTGTATGAACTGATGACGGATCAAAACCGATAAAGCAACATGAAAACAATCGTTTCTCCTTCTTTGCTTGCAGCAGACTTTACGAATTTGCAAGCTGATATAGACATGATCAACCGCAGTGAAGCTGATTGGCTGCACTGCGATGTAATGGACGGTGTGTTTGTCCCTAACATTTCCTTTGGCTTCCCAGTGTTGGAAGCAGTGAAGCGCATTTGTACGAAGCCGCTTGACGTGCACTTTATGATTGTCAAGCCTGAACGTTATATCACTCGCACGGCAAAACTTGGCGCTATGATGATGAATGTTCACTATGAGGCATGTACGCATCTCAACCGTACTATTCACGAGATACATGAGGAAGGGATGAAGGCTGGCGTGACGCTGAATCCGTCTACCCCTGTCTGTATGTTGGAGGATTGTATCCAGGACGTGGACATTGTGTTGCTGATGAGTGTCAATCCTGGCTTCGGCGGTCAGAAATTTATTGAGAACACTTACGCGAAGATCGGCCGACTGAGAAAGCTGATCAAGGACAGCGGCTCACAGGCTCTTATCGAAGTGGATGGTGGCGTGAATGCAGAGACAGCGCCGAAACTCAAGCGCGCCGGCGTGGATGTGCTTGTCAGCGGCAGCTATGTGTTTAAAGCAGAAGAGCCGGAGCAAGTGATAAAGACTCTCTCCTCCCCCCTGCCCCCCTTCCTCTCCCTGTAGGGAGAGGAGGGGGACCTGCGCACCCCTTAGTGTCCAATGGGGGAGCTCTTAAATTTACGACTGCGCTTCTCTTAAATTTACGACTGCGCTTCTCTTAATTACTTTACGACAGGGCTTCTCTTACTTTACGACAGGGCTTCTCTTACTTTACGACTGCGCATCTTTTAATAGGAGCTGATCTTCTTTAAAGAACAGGAACGATCTTCTTAAAGGATAGAAGAGATTTCTTTAAATGGCAGAAGTGATTTCTTTAAAGGATGAGAGTGATCTCTTTAGAGGGAAGAAGAGATTTCTTTAAAGGATGAGAGAGATCTCTTTAGAGGGCAGAAGTGATTTCTTTGACAACTGCTTCGGTATCAAACTCCACCTGCTCGTTAGTAAAACGAAGGACGACGAAGCCTTTACTTTCCAACCAACTTTGGCGCTGTGTATCCATCATTTGCTGTAAAGCTTCGGCATGATATCCACCGTCTACCTCAACAATTACTTTACGCTCCAAGCATACAAAATCAACAATATACTCACCAATTGCATGTTGACGTAGAAAACGATAGCCGGTTTTCTTCGCTCTGAGTTCATTCCAAAGGACTCGCTCGCCTTCCGTCATCTGTTTTCTGTTCTCTCTTGCATTGTCTTTTAGTATCGGATACAGCATCCTGTCGGCTGTCTTATAGCTTGCTACTTTATTATAGCATTTTTGTTCCTGTGTGCAGTGTCCATTTTGTTTTTGACTATTTTTATGGCCATCCTCTTTATGGTTATCGTCTTGATTTTCCATCCTCTTTCATTTGTATTCTCGATAAGATTAGTGTTATGGGGGTGCACTTCCCCCTCCTCTCCCTCGAGGGAGAGGAGGGGGGCAGGGGGGAGAAGAGAGTCTTTTCCTATTCTATTTCCAGCAGGATTCCGTTTTTCTTTGCCATTCTTCTCATGTTCAGCACAGCGTAGCGCATGCGGCCGAGTGCCGTGTTGATGCTCACCTGTGTTGCATCAGCGATCTCTTTGAAGGACATCTGTTGATAGAAGCGCATGAAGACCACCTCGCGCTGTGTATCAGGGAGTTTGTCCATAAGCGTCTTTACGTCTCTGAGTACCTGCTCATTGACGTATCGCCCCTCGACATTGCCTTCCCAAACTTGCTTATGTCTCAGTTTTCCAAGGTCGTTGTCCTCGTTGGGCTCAACGATATGGCGTGCTTTCTGTCTGCGGAAAGCGTCCATAATTACGTTGTGGGCAATGCGCATACACCATGCCGAAAACTGCCCCGACGGCTCGTAGAGTCCGTTTTGTAACTTCACGATGATCTTGACGAATGTCTCTTGGAAGACGTCGTTTGCCAAGCCCTCGTCGTGGACAACAAAAAGGATGTAGGCAAACAACTTGTTCTGATTGCGTGACAACAGAATATCGAAAGCCTGATTATTGCCCTCCATATATTTAATGGCCAACTGTTCGTCGGTCATTGTCTTGAGCTGTTCCATTTTCTTAATGCTTTTAATTAAGTAAATGTATTATCGATAGGCTTTCTTCTTTAAAAATTATCTACGAAGACAAAGTTAGCAAAAATCTACAAGAGTGCCAAATTTTTAACACTCCAACTACAATATTCTTAAGGAAACGACGTTGAGAAGCCTTTGCTATTCTCAACGTCGTTATCTTTTTTGTGGACGCTTCAGACTTTTGAAGCTTCAGTCCATTATGACAGCAACTAAGTTCCTTATTGTTTGAAGATGTTTTCTTTTAGGAATTTCGTCAGTTCTTCAGCCATCTTCTGATGCTGCGCCTTGCTGGGATGGTAGTCTGCGCCATAGCCGAGGCTACCGTCCTGTGGTGTGAAGTCGAAGCGTAAGATGCGTTTGTCGCCTTTCTTATTAAGCGTTTTCTTGATGTTGTCGAGTGCTTTTTTGACGATGGCGTTGGTTTTCTCTTGGAGCATGGGACCGCTCATCAGCACAATGAAAGCCTGTGGATAGCAGTTTCTGACGTGGCGCACAAGTCCGAGATAGGATTTCTCGTAAAGAGCTGCGTCGTAGGCCGGTGCTGAGAAGTCATTTGTTCCGAGGTTGATGCAAACCACGTCGGGTGTCCAACGCTTAAAGTTCCACAGCTGTGTGCTATCGTGGTAGAGCGTGAGATCATACATCTGCGGCATGGCATCTGGTGATCCTGTTGCTGGTCCGCCGTAGTTGCGGTATGCGCCAATACCGCTTCGTGAGATGGAGAAGTGCTGAGCCCCCAGTGCATCAGAGGTCAGTGTGGCATAGCTAAGCCAGTGGTTTTCAGTCTCGTCGAGGTAATGGTCATCGCCGAGGGTGTCTTCCACGCCGTAGCCACAGGTGATAGAGTTTCCGATGAACTCTATTTTGCGCTTGGGCAGAGGGTCAGGAGTGACGAGCTTACAGCCCTTGTCGAGGACAAAGCCGCGGAAAATGGCATGACGGTCAAGCCCCTCGATAGTATACATCATCCTTACGCTATGCTCACCTTGCGACAGTGCTGTAGCAAGCTGAGCGACAGAGTCTCGCTCGCTGTTGAAGGCCACCTTGAACGGTGTAGCGTTGTCGATGGAGCACATAAAGTATCCGCTTTTGGGCTTAGCCACCATTCGCAGTGACGTGCCTTGGAAGCGAGCCCGTATCTCAATGCCCGGCCAGTTGAATGTCGGCTGGTCGGGATTGCTGTCGTTGATGCGTCCTATATATTGAATCAATGGGTTGGACGGTTTCACCCATACTCCCTCGACGGGCAGAGTGTGTACTGCCCGGCAAGCGGAAGAGAAGGTCAGCATGGCAATGATTGCGAATAGTATTTTCTTCATAGATGTTTGGTATTATTAGCCAGTCTGGGTGTCCTATATATAATAAGGTGTCCTCAATATATGATAAGGAGCCTCTTCGATATAAAAGGAGTCCTATATATATAATAAGGTGTAGTCCCTTAGAACGTCAACCTCATCATCAACCTGATGCCATTCTTATGTGCTGTTGGCAACTCGTTGTAGTTGCAGCGGTGGACATATTCCACGTGCAAGAGCTTGAAGATGTTGTGCACACCGGCGATAAGCTCCACGTAGGGTTTATGCGGGTCCATGACGTAGCAGCCCTCGGGGAACTGCATGAGCACAGAAGAGTTGGCGTTCTGTTCCAGATAAGGATTGTTTTTGTCGGTGAGCTTACCCCAGAGAGCCTTCACACCGATATACTCGCGCCACTTGAGCTTCTTGAGCAATGGTATTCGGTTGAAGATCTTACCGTTGAGGTCCCAGCTGGCATCGAGACTGGCGTAGCGGTCGTTGAGGAACTCCATGTTGTTGATCAAGTTAAACGTCTCGTCCTCGATGATATAGCTCAGATTGGCAGCCGGCATAATCAGTAAGGGGTAGGGCACACGGTTCCACTGTGCTCCCGCCTTGACGTTGATATCGATTTTACCCCAACTGTTCATCCAGAAGCGCTTATAGATACCAGCTTCCGTGAAGTTGTATTTATAGTCGCCACCGAGCACATTTTTCAGTCCCATGGTATGTCCGAGCGTAAACACGGGTGCGTCGAGGTTGATCGGCAGACGGCGCTGCTTAGTGTTGATGTAAGTGCGTCCGGGTGCCAGTTGGAATTGCAGGCTGAGTTCCGTGGTACGTATCTTACCATTGTGGATGAGGTCACCGACGGGCGTATTTTTCGGTGCCGTGTAGCTGAACCCACTGTTCAGCGGGTTGAAGAAGAGAGCGCCGGCAGCCTCGTTTTCCTCAGTCTTCAGTCCGAATGTGGTTTTCAGTCCCCATTCCTGCTCGTATTCAAACTTCAGCTGCTGTCGGTTGTAGAACATCATCTTGTCCACCTTTGCCCATTTGAAGGCTGTGAACACATTGTCCTTGTCGGTTTGCATAAACTTATCCGAAGGCGACATGATGTCGTAGGTGGACTCAAAGGAAATCGTGCGCTTGGGAAACTCGCGCGGCAGATAGTCCTTTTTGTTCAGCGAGTAAGTCAGCATCGCGTCGTAGTAGTTCTTCTTCGAGTGGAAACCGTGGGCGTAGTAGCCTTGGAAGAACCAGTGCTTGTTGAGGTTGGCGGTAGTCTGTCCGCTGACGCGCGCACGGTATCCGTCGATGAAGTTTTTGGTGATGAGCGTGTTCACCGGTCCGAAGTCGAACTTACTCGGATGGTTTTCATCACCGGTTTCCACGAAGTTCTCGATGAACGCCTTGGCGCCGAAGATGATATACTTAAAGCCTTTGATTTGCTCGATACGATGCACAAAAGCACTCATGGAGCTCTCGCTCTTCGTGAGTTCCACTGTTCGGTATTTATTCCAGAAGGCTTCGTCGCGCATCTGCGAGTCCGCCTCCCGTTTTATCTTTGCCTTACCCTTGAAGAGTTGTTTCGCCAGCGGCTGGAAGTCATAATCGCTCAATCGTGTCGTTCGTGTGATGAGCACCTTGCTCAGGAACTTAGCCACCTTCATCTCCACGATCATATCGTCGACGCTCAGAGCCCACTCACCATTAGGGAGCTTTCGGTATTCCTGCTGTATCTGCAGGTTCTCCACAAAGTTGACGTCGCTGCGTTTAGGGATCGTGAGGTTGCATCGCTTGACGTGCAGCGACGAGTCGGCGAGGATATACAGTTCTCCGCGGAATCCAAAGTCCTGCTGGTTGTTGGGAATGAACTGCAGGTGATAGCAAAGATCGTGATCGACATATACGGTGTCCTCGATGTAAAATCGGTAGAAGGCGATCGCATCCTTGCCAATCGGCGAGGTGAACGGATATTGCAACAGGCGCACTTGGTCGTCGTAGATGTCCACGTCGGTAAAAACATCCTTCATGGCCACCGTCATGATGTCACCTGTCTGTATGAGCTGGTTGACACCGGACGAGCTTTGGCCCATGACGATGTCCTTCTCATTCTTGGGGTCTTTGCGGAAGAGGTGTTGTGTGACCGTCTCATCGACGGTGAGCGGCAGAATCAGCTTACCGTTGTAGGGGCTTGTCTCCACCTGGTCGAGCAGCCACTTATGCTTTCCGATGAATCCCGAGTCGATGTCAGCCGGTGTGATGTCGTTGATGGCCATGGTGAGCTTTTGGTATTTGGTATAGCTCAGATAATCGTGGTTCTCGAGATTGGTGCGTTTTTTGGCGGCGATGACTCGCTTCATCAGTTCTACGGCAGGGTTGTTCTTTCGGGAGTAGTGTGCACGTTTCGACTTCACGACGACTTCCGCGAGTTGACGTGTGTCGGGTTTCAGCTTCACGTTGAGCACCTCCGGTGTAGAAGCGTTGATGGTGATCGTCTTCGGCTTATAGCCCACGGCAGTAAAGGTAAGCTGCCAGCCATTGTGTCGCTCGATGGTGTATTCACCCATGGCGTTGCCGCTCACGGCGATGTGATGGCCGCGGTAGGTGGCACTGGGGTAGAGGATGGTGTCGCCTTTTTCCGCGTCGATGACTACGCCACGGATCTGGGCGTGGGTGGCGAGGGAAAAGAAGAGGAGGAGAAAAAGGGAAAGGAGAGCCTTCCCCCACACAGCCTCACCCCCTCGCCCCTCTCCGAGGGAGAGGGGAGTGAAATGTCTGCTCCACCCTTTGACGTCTCGCCAAGTGTGTATGATGTTACTATATAGTTTCATTGTATTCTTGTCTGTTAATACCTATTTTATATCCTTAATTGTTATCCTTGCAATCTTTGAGGTGTATGTTGGTCATTCAACGTTGATCACTAACCGTTCAACAACTCAACACTCAACATTGTTCATTCAACATTCAACATTGATCACTCAACATTGATCATTCATCATCGATCACTCAACATTGATGAGTTGTTGCAAGTCCGTGATGACTTTGTCGGGAATGCTTTCGTCGTATTCTTTCTTTGTCCATCCTTCCCCTTTCATCCAGATGGCATGGCAGCCGGCAGCCAATGCGGGTTCAATGTCCTTGTAGAAGCTGTCGCCCACGACGACCACCTCCTCTGGCTTCAGTCCCAGCCGCTCTACCCCTATGGAGAAGATACGTGGGTTGGGTTTGCGGATGCCCACCTCAGCCGACTCCACAATACTTTTGAAGAAAATGTCGAGGCCAAACTCCTTGAGCACCGTGGCGATGTTGCCATAGAAGTTACTTACGAGCACCATCGGATAGTGCTTGTGGAGCACGGCGAGCACTTCACGGCTGTGAGCAGTGATCGTTTTCACCTTGCCATAGACATCCTCCAGCACGGCATCGTGCTTTTTTCGGAACATCTCCTCGTCGGCATCCCATGCGCCGGAGGTACAGAGCTGTTCCATCTCCAGGCGTATCTTCACCTGCAGCGTCTTGTAGAAAGTGTAGTCGGGTTGTATGATCGGACTGTTGCCCAGCGTGCGCTCGCCGTAGACATAAGCGTCGCGAAACTGCTGTTCGGTCACTGGCACCTGCTGCCGCTGATAGGCGTGCCAGAGCATCTGTCCCCAGTGGCAACCGGCAGTGTCGAGCGTGGCACCATAGTCAAAGATATATCCTTTAATCATTGTCGTTGTTCTTAATACCTATTGTTTGAATATCATGTAGAGCTTACAGTTTTTCTGTCAGCCGCCCACAAAGCGTCTCGTGACGCTTGTGCATGTGGATATAGAGCATGTTGAGCGGGATGATCTCCACCAAGAGATAGATCCATGGCATATTGATCAGGCAACATATATATAAGGTGATGGCTCGCACGTTAAACGTCAGTGCGTTGGTCATCGGCATGAGCGGTCGGCTGCCGTTGAGGAACTCTGTCTTCAGAGCGTCACGCTTCTGAGGATCGAGGGTAGGCATCGTCTCTTTCCATTTTTTGAAGAACTGCTGGAACTTCGGGGTACGCTGTTCCTGGCTTTTGCAGTAGTTGGCGTAGGTGCGGTAGAACATGCGTGCGAAGAGCTTGTTTTTCGGTGTGCTCTCGTAGACAGCGCGCTGCTGAGCATAGTTGTCGAGTTCCGAGCCATCTTTGCCTTTGAGGAAGAAGAGGTGGATCTGGCGGTAGTAGTCAGCCAACGAGCTTTGCGGCGAGTGGCTCATGAATCCAGCGATGATTGCCATCGCCCATATCCAGATGCCCCAGTGCAGATGTGTGCCGGGGATATACTGCCCCATCATGCGGAAGGCAAGGGCGAAATAGATGAAGACAAACCATACGTCGCCTGACGCACCGTCGAGCACACGGCCCACGAGTGTCTTTTTCCCTGTCAGTCGCGCCATCTGTCCGTCGGTGGAGTCACAGAAGTTGGCCAGCATCAGCAACGCCACGCCAAGGATGTTGTGCGGCAGGTCGGTATAGTAGAACATACAACCGGCGGCAGCACCGAGGAAGATGCTCAGGATGGTGATGGCGTTGGGATGCACGCCGAGTTTATTCCAGAAGAGCGCAAAAACCAGTCCGATGGGGCGTGTGAAATGCACGTCGAGCCATTCTTCTGTATCGTTGGATTTAAAAGATGCTTGTAAGAGTTCCTTAAATGTAGACATGTATCGTGATTTTCTTTATGATTCTTAATGATGTGAATATCTTGGGCTGCTTATTGCCGGCCTTGCGCGATGATCTCCTCGGCGATAGTCTTTGCCGCCTCCTCACGGCAGCGTGAGAAGCTCGGCCAGTCGTTGAAGTCGATGAAGAAGTACCTTCCCTGCTCGTCGATGATTGCGTCGCCGCCGTAGGCCGTCACTCCCGTGAGCTCAGCCAGGCGGAAGGCATCCTCTCGCAGAGCATCCTCGTCAAAGGGATAGTGCTGTGCCGTGCCGTTGCGCCGTTCATCACCGAACTTGCTGAAGCCGCCGTCGGTGGAATAGTAGTAGTGGAAGAGGCGGCGGCCGACACCGTAGAACTTCACCAAATCGCCCTCGACATGCGCGCTGGTGACGTATTCATTGATGCCGCGTGCTTTGAAGGCGGCAATAGCCTTCAGGAGAGCTTCCCCGTCAGGGCAGAACACCACGTCGCTTTTGCTTTGCGCGGCAGCGTCGCCCCGCTTGAGCCATGTGCCGTGCTCGCCTTGCCTGTCGGGCATGGGTATGTGGTGGCATCGCATGAGCTTGTCAAGCAAAGCGCGTTGGCAGTGGTTCACGCCCGCCACGCTGTTGACGCACAGTGCGCCCTCCGCCGTTCTTCGCCCTAAAGCCTGCAGGGCTGCCGCGGAGCGCGCCATGGTCACATAGACCCTTGCCGCCGTCGGTGACTTGGCAAAGTCGTCTTCGTCGATGACGGGAATGGGGTCCGTGAGCGACAGCTTGCGGCGCAAAGCCTCGCAGACAGCGTGGAGGATGGCGTCGTCGCGGTCGACCGAGTTGGGCGAGAAGCGTGGTGCCCGCCTCACAGCGATGATGATCTCTTGCTCACTCATTTTTGCCGGCGATGAAGTCTTCAGCCTTCTTGATGTCCGTGGCGTGGTCGATGTCGAGAACCTTAGAGAAGGCAAACGCCTTCAGCTGCCGTCCGTCGCGGATGAGTCCCCGTTGGAAGTTGCGCATGCGGCTTTCGCCGAGATCCATGCAGCGATGGAGCGTGTCGATGGCATTGGGTGCCAGGCCATAGATGCCGCCGCTGATGTAGGTGCAGTGCTGGCTGTTGTCGTCGTAAAATCCTGTGACGTGCATCTCTCCATCCGTGCCGACATAGAGCGGCTTCTCGTCGTCGATGTAGTCAGTGACGCCCATCAGCCCGTCGCCGCCCTGGCGGAGGTAAGCCTGAAACTGGTGGATGTATTCGCCGAACTCTTCTTCTCGGAAGATCGTGTCCACCGTCGTCAGCACGAAAGGCTGCCCGACGAGCATCGGGCTCAGCTCAAAGAAGGAATGCATGCTGCTCGGTGTGCTTTTCACCTTCAGCCGCAGAGGAATGGTATGTCCTTCCAATCCATTCTTGATGATTTCGCGCAGATGTTGCTGCACATCGGTCATCTGCCCGTTACAGATCACGCAGATCTCTTCTGCGTCGTGCTCCATGAAGATGCGTATCAGACGGTCGATGAGACGTTCGCCGTGGACGCGTACCAAAGGCTTGGGATCCTTGATGCCCTCAGCAGCGAGCCGTGAACCTTCACCGGCTGCTATAATTGCATATCTCATAACAAATACTATTCTTTTACTCTACTCTATGTTCAGCGTCATTCTCCCCTTGGCAAGAAATCCGTGCAACGTACGAAAATGGCACTTACTATCTAATTTATCTACAAAGGTATAGAGTTCTTGGGAGACATAGAAAACTTTTTAGCTTTATTTTGGTTTTCAGTGAGTTTTTGATTATATTTGCAGCAAAATAGACGATACCACGCTTATGAACAGACTCCTTTTGTCCGTGCTTCTTCTCTTGGCAGTCTGCTGCCAGCTGCCTGCCGCGCCGAGGCTTTCCTCACGCTCTTCCGGTGTGGCGGACAGCAGTGCTGCCGACACGCTTCCCCGTGTCGTGCCCCATCAGCGGCCCCGCGTGGCGGTGGTACTCTCCGGTGGTGGCGCGAAAGGCATGGCGCACATTGGCGTGCTGAAAGTGCTGGAGCGGGCGGGCATACCCGTCGACATCGTCACGGGTACGTCGATGGGCAGCATTGTCGGCGGTCTCTACTCCGTGGGACTCTCGGCGACACAACTCGACTCGCTGGTGCGCCGCCAGGACTGGCCTTTCCTCTTGAGCGACCGTGCCGTCTATTCTTCCGAGGACCTGGAGGGGCGGCGTGTGCAGTCGACTTATTTTTTCTCCAAGACGTTGCGGTTGCATAAGCGCCATCTGACCGGTGCGACAGGAGTCATCGAGGGCAAGAACCTGATGCGCCTCTTCCGGCATCTCACGGTCGGCTACACCGACTCGATGAGCTTCGACAGCTTGCCGCGTCGCTTTGCCTGCGTGGCGACCAACATCGTCGACAATACGGAGTACGACTTCCATAGCGGCGTGCTGGCCGAGGCGATGCGCACGAGCATGTCCATCCCCGGCGTGTTCACCCCCGTGAGAAAGGGCGACCGTGTGCTGGTCGACGGTGGACTGCGCAACAACTATCCCGCCGACCTGGCACGCGCGATGGGTGCCGCGTATGTCATCGGTGCCACCGTGCAGGGACCGCCCAAGACAGCCGACGACCTGGCCAACGGCTCCTCTGTGCTGGGACAGATCGTCGACGTGAACTGCAAGAACAAATACGACGACAACCTCAAGCTGACCGACATTGCCATCCGTGTGGACACACGAGGCTACAATGCCGCTTCGTTCACCCCCGCTGCCATCGATACGCTCATCCGGCGCGGCGAGGAGGAGGCCATGCGCCACTGGGACGAGCTCATCGCCTTGAAGTGCCGCTTGGGATTGGGCGACGACGCGGCTGTACCGACGCTCAGTCCTCATGCCGGAGCACTGAAGCCCTTGGATTTCTCCGCGCCGGAAGCCCAGCCGTCCGACCCGTCCGACGAACTGCAGGGAAGCCTTGGCGTGCGCTTCGACACTGAGGAGAAGGTGGCCATGCAGATGGCCGGTACATGGATCTCAGGCCGGAAGCCGTTCCGTGTGGCTGCTGTCGTCAGGCTCGGACGCAACTATAAAGGGTCGCTCTACGGCGGTTGGAGCCTGCCGCGCGGCACGGAGCTCGGCGTGGGCTACACCTATGCCTACCACGATCTTGACTTCTACCAAGGCGGTGACAAGAGCTTCAATGCTACCTTCGCCCATCATCAGGCCCGCCTGAGCATGATGAACATCAACGTGCGCAACATGGCTATGGACGTGGCTCTGCGCTTTGACGGCTATGACTATCACTCCGTGCTTTTCGCCGCTTCCTCTGACAACAACGAGAAACCATCCGATGATCATTTCTTCAGCTACCATGCCGCGCTCCACTACAATAGTGAGAATGCGGGACTCTTCCCCGTGCGCGGTGCCCGCTTCGTGGCGGAGTATGCCTATTTCACCGATAACTTCACGGGCTACCACGGCCACAAGGGATTCAGCGAGGTCAGTGCTAACTGGCGTATCTCGTTGCCACTCTCGCATAGACTCACCCTTCAGCCTCTGTTCTATGGCCGTCTGCTCTTCGGCAAGGAGATTCCGCTCGTCCGCCGCACCTTTTTGGGCGGTCCCTGGTTTGCGCATTATCTCGAGACGCAACAGCCCTTTGCCGGTACCCATCACATCGAGATGACCGATCTCCACTACGTTGCCGCTCAGCTGCAACTGCAATATCAGTTGACCACCAACAATTTCATCCTTCTCCAAGGTGCATGGTCGCAACACAACGACCGCCTTGCCGACATCCTGCGCCAAAAGGGCGATTGGGGCGTGCAAGCCGCTTACTACTATCGCACCATGTTCGGTCCGCTTGGTGCCAGTGTGGGATGGGCCAGCGAACAGCGCGACCTAAGGCTGATGGTCAACTTGGGATTTGAGTTCTAAAGGTGGTTCGCAATGGACAAGATGGTCTCTTGACATATCGTTAGTATAGTGTGCGTGTTAGAATTGTCTTATAAACTGACAATTTTCCGCCCACGAGAATCGATTTTTTTCGACGAAGACCTATTGGGCTCTGATTTTCGTGAAAATGAGCCATTTTTTATAAGTGTCAGATAATCAAAGCGTTACAATATTACCTCTTTCCCGATGCTATCAAATCACTGATTTCTCGCAAAATTCTCTAGAGAATTTTCGGTCATCTCGGTTGTTTTATCTGATCATCTCGGTTGTTTTATCCGATCATCTCACTGAGATGTGCACAAGAAAACACTGAGATGACCGTAAGAAAGCACTGTTTTCTCACTCAGACTCGGTAAGGCGGAGTCAGAAAAAGCCAAAAGAGTAGCATTCCTTTTCTATTTCATGAGTTGTGACGAACATGCTTTTGTCATGGAAAATCAAGCCCGAATGCCTGAAAAAGTAATTCTGCACGGACCGCGCAAAGCAAGAAATATTGAATGATTGTATAGGGGAAAAGAGATCAAAAAGGTTGGATTGATGAAACAGATGGTTTTTCTGTTAAAAATAATAATAAAATCGCTTGCTTTTCTTTGTATTTTTAATTATTATTACTACTTTTGCACAAGAAAGTAAGCATAGTATAAAAGAGATAAGATAACGGAGAGAATAGTAATGGAAATCATATTGGCTGACCCGCAGGGCATCACCCGCATGGGACTAATGTATCTGCTCCACGAGATGGGACAGGATGATCCTCGCTATGTAGAGGACAAAGCCGGACTGATCGAGAGGCTGAAAGAAGATCCGGCAGAGGTGGTCGTGCTCGACTACAACCTCTTTGACTTCAACGATGCCAACGAGATGTTTATTCTCAGCCAACGTTTCCCCAAGACGCTCTGGCTGCTGTTCAGCGAGGAACTCAGCGGAGAATTCATGAAGATGGTGATGCTCAACGGGCAGCAGTTCAGCATCATCATGAAGGACTCGCCGCTGTCTGAGATCCGCGAGGCGCTTCGCTTTTTGATGCACGGCAAGCGGTTCATCTGTCAGCATGCCATGGAGCTGCTCATCGAGGAGCAGTCCGCTGACAGTCATCCCGAGACGGTCAACCTCACCAAGACCGAGCAGGAGATCCTCAAAGACATTGCCCTTGGCATGACCACCAAGGAGATTGCTGCCAAGCGCTTCTCCAGTTTCCACACCGTCAACACCCATCGCAAGAATATCTTCCGCAAGCTCGGCGTGAACAACGTCCATGAGGCCACCAAGTATGCCCTTCGCGCCGGCCTCGTCGATGCGGCGGAGTACTACATATAGAATTTGATTAGTTTTGTTTCGCTGAATACAGATTTCCTTTAAAAAGTTTGGATAAGAATATTATTTTTTTACTACCTTTGTCACATTGAGTAAAGATACTGCCAAAGAAGAAAAGATATAAAGTAATAGAAGTTATTCGTCTTTTGGAAAGTGATGGTTGGATCCAATGCTATTGTAAGGGTGACCATCGACAATTCAAGCACCCCCAAAAGAAAGGGAAGGTGACGGTCAGAGGCAAAAATAGTGAAGTATTAAGCCAGTTCTTGTTGAATAGCATTTGGAAACAGGCTGGATTTAAATAGAAATTAGGAAAGGAGTGTATACTATGGTAAAGGTTGATGTTTATGTAGATTGGTGCAACAAGAATTTTGCTGCATCATTTGGCGATATGATTCCAGGCGGTGTAGTATTTACGGCTCGTACGTGGAGCGAGGTTCAGAAAGAAGCGAAGGATACTCTTGATTTCCATGTAGCAGGCATGTTAAATGACGGTGACGAAGTACCAGCTTGGTTGCGCGAGGGTGATTATGAGTTCGTCTATCATCCAGTAAGTACCGCAGCTTTGCTTCGATGCAGTGAGGACTATACTACCATGGCAGCCATTTCACGGGCTTCAGGCGTTAACCAACGTCAGCTTAGCCACTATGCCAATGGTCTGAAAAAACCACGGGCACAGCAGCGTAAGCGTATCGTTGCCGGACTTCATAAGATAGGGCAGCAACTAATGTCTGTTGAATAGTAATTGCATCTATAAATGAGTACTCAATATTTAAAGAGTACTCAATATTTCTTTTTGCCATATTCGCTCGGCGTGCAGCCAAACTGCTTCTTGAAGGAAGTGGAGAAGTGCGAGAGCGTGTTGAAGCCTGTCATGAAGGCTATCTCCGATATGGTGTGCTCACCGGCCTTGATCAGTTCCGCAGCTTTATTGAGCTTATAGGTTTTGAAGAATGTGCTGGGACTCTCGCCTGTGAGTCCTTTCACCTTGTAGTAGAGTTTGGTGCGCGAGACATGCATCATTTCTGTAGCCTTGTTCACGTCGAGCTCTGCATTGGCCATTTCCTTTTCCATCATCTGGTAAAGTTCGTCCATGAAGTGCTTGTCTTGTGCCGAGAGCACATCCTCCACGTCTTTGTCAGTTTCCGTCGTGGAGGTGAGAATCGTGCGTACCCGTTCGCGATTGGTGAGCAGCGACTTGATCATTGCCATCAACACTTTGGGCGCAAAGGGCTTGGTGACGTAGGCGTCAGCGCCACTGTTGAGGCCTTCCACTTTGTTTTCGTCCGTTATCTTTGCTGTAACCAGTATCACGGGGATGTGGCTGGTCTGTAAGTCGTCTTTGATCATGTGGCAGAGTTCATAACCACTCATGCCCGGCATGACCACGTCGCTGAGGATAAGCTGGGGTCTCTCTTCGTGTGCTGCCTTCAATGCACTTTCAGCGTCGAAGCAATAAATCATTTTATATTCGGGAGCAAGCAGCGTGCGCAGATAGTGTACCACCTCGGTATCGTCATCCACGACGAGGATCTTTGGCCGTTTGTCCTCACCGTCTTGCTCGTCAGTGACATCGTCCACGTCGCTTGCCGGTGTCTTTGCGGGAATGTCGGCGAAAGCCGGTTCCAAAGATCTTTTTTCCTCCTCGGTGTAAGCGCCTTCGTCGGTCGGCAACACCAGAGTGAAGAGAGCGCCTGTGCAGTCCGTGCGATTGCCGGCCGACAGCGTGCCATGATGTAGCCGGGCCAGTTCCCGGGCATAGTAGAGTCCGATGCCTGACCCCCAGTTGATGGTGCCTTTCGACTGGTTGTCGAGTTGATAATAGCGCTTGAAGATATTCTCCAATTCGCTTTGTGGTATGCCTTTGCCGGTGTCAGCAATGCTGAGTGAAATGCGGCGCCCATTGTCCAGCGTGTCGAAGATGACATCGATGGCACCGCCACTTGGCGTAAACTTCATGGCGTTGGACATGAGGTTGTTGAAGATCTTCTCCAGTTTGTCGGCATCGAGCCACATCGTCAGGCTGCCTTCCAGTCCTTGCGTACGGATCGTGATGCCCTTTTCTTCAGCATTCATGGCGAAGAGGGCAAGGTATCGGTGCAGTTCTGCGATGATATCTTTTTGTTCCACATGCAGTCGTAGCGTGTCGTTCTCGAGTTTGTTGAAGTCGAGCATTTGGTTGACCAGACGTAGCATGCGGTTGACGCTTCTGGCCACGATGTCGAGCAGCCGATGCTCTTGTGGTCGGATATCGCTGCTGTTGCGCAGTTGATCCACGGGTCCGGCGATCATGGTGAGTGGTGTCCGGAACTCGTGTGAGACATTTGCGAAGAAACTCATGTTCATCTTGTTGATGCGCTGCTCCTGCTCTCGCTCTTCTTCCGCTTTGAGAGCGAGTCGCTTCTCTTCCTCGATGCGCTTTCTTGCTTTTCGGACATACCAGAAGATGGCGGCAGCTGCTAAAAGATAGAAGCACCATGCCCACCATGTATTCCAAGGTTCCGGAGCTATGCTTACCTTAATGGCGTTTTCGGCCAACGGCCGGTCAGAGTCGTTGCCTACGATTTTTACGCGGAAGATGTAGTTGCCTGATGGCAGATTGGAGTAGTGAGCCTCGTTGTTGCTGTCGGCGTCTGTCCATATGTTGTCGTGTCCTTCCAGACGGTAGTAATAGTGTATGCGTTTGAAGTCGCTGTAGTCGATGGCGGCAAAAGATATGGAGAAGCTGTTTTGGCGATAGCTAAGGTTGATCTCTTTCGCTGTCTCCATGCTCTCGCTGATAGGCTGTCCTTTGCCGGGAATGACGATATTGTTGTGCACTTTCAGGTTTTCAAACATCAGCCGTGGCGAGCCTGTGGCTACTATCTTCATTGGGTTGAAGACCGTCAGTCCATGCGTGCCACCGAAGACGAGCGTGCCGTCGGCCATACGACAGGAGGCTCTGTCGTTGAATTGGAAGCCTCCGATGCCGTCAGCCTCGTGATAGATGGTGATGCTGTAGTTGCGTGGATCCACCTTGTTGAGTCCGTCCATGGTGCTCACCCAGATGTTGCCTCTCTGATCCTCCTCAATACTCGACACGTCAGCGCATGACAATCCTTGGATTGCAGTCATGCGGTGGGTGCGGGCGTCGTAACGCAGCAGTCCGTTGGTCACCGTGCCGAGCCAGATGTTTCCTTTGCTGTCTTGGAAGCTCTTCGTCGGGATGTAGACGCTGCGTCGTATGCAGGCTTGGATATCTTCCTGCCTGATTGTGAAGCGTCGCAACTCCTGGCTTTGTCTGTCGATGAGCATGGGTGATTGGGCAAAGGCAGAAAGGAGAATGTCGCCATTGCGGAGCGTGAGCAGCCCGGGGATGAAGGTGAAAGTCTTCGGGAATACTTGTTTCAATGTATAATGGTCGTTCTCGGGATTGATGGCACAAACATAATATCCTGCCGTCGAAACCCATATCGTGCCACGGTGGTCTTCAGTGATTTCCATGGGCATGTAGACTGGATAGGTTTTGAGCACACGGAGGCGGTTTCCGTCGTACTGGCATTTACTGATTCCGCTCATGGTCAGTAGCCACAGTCTCTGTTTGTGATCGACAAACACTTTGTAGATATCGTATTTGTCGCTGTTGGTCGGCGAGTAGCCCGTCTGCAGGTTGGTCAGTTGTCGCGTCTGCGTGTCGTAGACGCAGAGTCCTTTTTGCTTGCTTGCTATCCAGAGGCGATGCTGGTTGTCAGCAGCTACTGATTTCACGTCTTGTCGGTTGAGAGCCCGAATGAGATGGGTGTCGGCATTGAACATGTCCTTATATCTATACACCACCTTGAATCCTTGGCCTTCAGAACCCAACCAAAGGTTGCCGTGAGAGTCGGTATAGATCTGCGTGACATTGAAGTCCGGAGCCTCGAATGGAAACTCTTCTTCCGATTGGTTGACGATTTTCTGCTGTCGATGATCATAGAACCAGAGCCCGTGTCGGTAGGTGTTGAGCAGCAAGTCGCCTTTGCCGTAAGGAAGGATCAGCGACACAACATCATTGCTGATAGCCGGATGCTCAAGCACCGGCGGCAAGGGCATGAAGCGGCGCAGCGTAGTGTCGAAGAGTCGCAGGCCTTCAGGACCGCTGATCCATAGCTGATGCCCATTGAGCAGAAAACTGCCGCTGCTGTTGTCGATGGCAATGGTGGCGACGGGGCGGAATGTGCTGAGAGCGTATGCCGTGAGCGTCTTGGCCTTACGAATCCATAGCAGGTTGTGGTTATCGAGGTGACAGGTGACGTTGAAAGGGCTGTCATGGTCGATATTGCGCAGTCTGACATCAACGCTGTTGTCTTTGTCGTTGTATTCATAGACTTGGTCCATGGTGACAAAGAACATGCGGTGATCTCGGCTTTCCAACATGTAGAGCACATTTTTGTTTTTGACATTCATTTTGACCCGTGTGAATCCGTCATTGCCATTGTATCGGCATGGTCCGTTGACGGTGGCCACCCACAGCTGTCCGCGCGAGTCACGGTAGCAACATTTCACGTTGTTGTCGGGCAGTCCGATGCTGTCGTCGATGCAATAATATTGGTGAAAGGTGTTGCCATCATATTTGTTGAGTCCACGGAAAGTGCTGATCCACATCTGCCCGAAGCGGTCCTCCATGAATCCGTTGATCTGCTCGTTGGAGATATGGTTGGAAAGCAATAAGGGCTGCTCCTTATGGTTTTCACTGACATTGTCTGGGTTGTGGGAACACGCGAGCAAGGCCAGTGACAGTATCAGCGATAGCAAGACATGTGTTGTTTTCATATTTTTAGATTGTGTTCTATAGACAAAGATACGTTTTTTTCCTGTGAATACCAATGGATTGACAGCATTTTTGAACACAAATGTAACGGTTTGAACAAATAAGCAAATGACGCGATGGAAAATCAAGTGGGATGAGCTGACAGGGGACCTATTTTAAACCATTGAGAAATACTTTAGTACATTAGAGGAAGTATTTTCACGATGATTTTCATAACTTTGTGCATAAAACATTTTATTCACTTTCTAAACCCCAAATTAATGACAGCCAAAAAACTATTTACCTTGGCCGTAGCAGCTATCAACGTGCTCTGTGTCATGTCACAGCCACGGCTTCGTGCCGACAATGTCGACGAAGTGTTGCAGGCCATGACACTGGATGAGAAATGCCATTTGCTGCTCGGCTGCGGAATGCATTTCAATGATGACGCGAAGTTCCCGGGAACGGCGGGCAGTAGCTATGCCGTCCCCAGACTGGGTATCCCCTCGATCTACTGTGCCGACGGCCAGCAAGGATTGCGTATGAGCGCCACGCGCCCATGGGATCACCGTGACTATTTGACTACTGATTTCCCGGCTTCCATGACCGTGGCCTCCACGTGGGATTGTGAGGCTGCCTACGCTGTGGGTAAAGCTATCGGCAACGAGGTGAAGGAGTATGGACTGGACTGGATACTTGCTCCTTCCATGAATCTGATGCGCTCGCCGCTGTGTGGCCGCAACCATGAGTATTATTCCGAGGATCCACTGCTCTCCGGAATGATTGCCGCGGGATATGTACAAGGTGTGCAGAGCGAGGGCGTGGCTGCCACACCTAAGCATTTTGTAGCCAACAACCAGGAGACCAACCGCAACAATAACGATGCCCGTGTCTCTCAGCGTGCTTTGCGCGAGCTCTATCTTCGGGCTTTCGAGGTGGTGGTGAAGAAAGGACAGCCCTGGACGATCATGACATCCTACAATAAGCTTAATGGTACCTATACCCTTGAGAACAGCGAGCTGCTGAATACGGTGGTGCGTAAGGAGTGGGGATGGAAGGGCATGTTTGTCTCTGACTGGAATGCTGGTCAGAATCCGGTGCTCTCCATGAAGGCAGGCAATGATATGCTTCAGCCCGGACAGGACCGGCAATACAAGGCTATTTACGAGGCTGTGGAGAGTGGACGGCTGCCGATGGCGGTGCTTGATGCCAACGTGCGTCGCGTGCTCCGGCTTATTGTGAAGACACACAGCTTTGCACAATATCCCTATCAGAGCCAGCCCGACTTGCAGCAGCATGCTGATGTGGTGCGACGCGTGGCCGCCGACGGCATGGTACTGTTGAAAAACAACCATGAGACTTTGCCGCTCTCTCAAGGCAGGATAGCCCTCTTTGGCAATACCAGCTACGAGCTGATCTCCGGAGGCTCAGGCTTTGGAGGCATGTCTACCGGCCACTATACCGTATCACTGGTCGAAGGTTTGCGCGCTGCAGGGTTCACGGTCAATGAACAATTGCTCAAGACCTATAGCCAGTATCTGCGTCAGGCCAATGCCCAACTCTTCCCCCATGGCAAGCCCGCCTTTACCCTTGCACCGCCGGCGCGCCCCGAAGAGATGAAGCTCAGCGACTCGTTGCTCACTCAGTCGGCTCGGGATGCCGATGTCGCAGTGTTCACTATCGGACGTAAGAGCGGCGAAGCTACCGACCGGCCTAAAACCGACTTCTATCTCACTGCGGCAGAAAAGGAGAGTCTGCATCTGCTGTCACAGAGCTTCCACAAAGCTGGCAAGAAGGTGGTGGTACTGCTTGACATCTGTAGTCCTGTGGATGTGACGTCTTGGCAGGACGATGCCGATGCCATCCTTTGCACCTGGCAAGGCGGTCAGGAGATGGGCTTTGCCGTGGCAGATGTCCTTTCGGGCAAGGTCAACCCGTCGGGCAAACTGTCCATGACTTTTGAACGTAGCTATGGAGATGCTTATGCCGACCGAAACTTCCCCTCAGAGGTTGACGACAAGACACTCGGCAGCATGTTTATGTGGGGAAACAATGATCAGCAGGCTCAGCCGCGTGAGCTACAGAAGGATATCGACTTCACCAACTATGATGAAGACATCTATGTGGGCTATCGCTATTTCGACTCTTTCGGCAAGCCGGTGGCCTATCCTTTTGGCTATGGACTCAGCTACACGACCTTTGACTACAGCGACATGAAGGTGAAAAAAGAGGGAGGAAACTACAGTGTGGCTGTGACCGTAGAGAACACGGGCAAGCGCCCCGGACGCAATGTGGTGGAGCTCTTCGTTGCTGCTCCTGACAGCCGAAGACTCAACAAACCTGAGAAAGAATTACGTGCCTTCGCCAAGACACGGCTGCTTGCTCCCGGAGAGAGACAGACGGTGGAAATGACCGTCACGGCAGCTGATCTTGCCTCTTTCAATGAGAAAAAGAGTGCGTGGGTGACAGATGCTGGGGTATATCGTTTTCTCGTTTGCTCTTCCGCAGAGAAGGTAGAGGCCCAGGCAAATGTACGTGTAGATAAATATGTGGCTAAGGTTCACAATGTGTTGAAACCAAAGGTAAGACTGGATCTGCTGCACCGATAGCAGCTGGATATGAACCTAAAAAGAGAGCCGACGCAACTGAAAAACAGTTGTGCCGGCTCTGTTCATTATGTTTGGGATAGCTATTTGAACATATAAATAAACTTTGGGACTGGCAAATTTCACTTTTGAACAAACGTGTAAATCTTTAAAACCTATTTGAAAAAGACATATTCCTCTTTTCGCTAATTTTGCGACAGTTTTTAAACCCTATAACTAAAATCTTATGAGAATCAACTTACAGAAAAAACGCATCTTGGCAATGGCCATCTTGCTGGCATCCTGTGGGCTTCCGTCGTTGGCACAGGAACTGTTGCGTGTCAATGGTGTAGTGGTCGACAAAGATGCTAACCCCATGATTGGCGTCACGGTTCGTCCGGAAGGAACCTCTACCGGTACGGTCACTGATCTTGATGGTCACTTCTCCATTCAAGTCAAGCGTGGTGCCAAACTCTCCTTTTCTTATTTAGGCTATCGCAGTGCTGTCGCCACAGCAACGTCGAATATGAAGGTGCTGATGCAGGAAGACAGTAAGGTACTCGATGATGTAGTTGTCGTCGGCTATGGCGTGCAGCGCAAAAGCTCTGTCACCGGAGCCATCTCGCAAGTCAAGGCTGAGGATATGGAGCACCGCACGATCACCGATGCCAATCAGGCCTTGCAAGGCAAGACTTCCGGTGTGCAGGTCATCACCACTTCTGCAGCGCCGGGCAGCACGCCCACAGTGCGCATCCGTGGCTACTCTTCTAATGTCAGTTCAAGTCCGCTCTACGTCGTTGATGGCGTGCGCACGACCAATATCAGTGGTATTGATCCTAACGACATTGCCTCCATGGAGATCCTCAAAGATGCCGCCTCGGCAGCTATCTACGGTGCTGAGGCTGGAAATGGTGTCGTGCTGATCACAACGAAGAAAGGTACTACGGGCAGCGGTAAGATCTCCTACGACTTTCAGTACGCATCGCAGTCGGTCAACCATGTGCCAAAGGTGCTCAATGCTGAGGAATATATCAACTATATGAGTGAGGCCGGTGCCTTCACCAAAGACTACATGCTCAAGAACTGGGACGGCGTGACCGACACGGACTGGGCCAAGGAAGCTTTTGAGAACGGCGAGATGATGAAGCACAATCTGGCATTCCAAGGCGGAAACAAAGACGGCAACTACTATCTCTCACTGTCCTATCTCAATAACGACGGTATTGTCAAGGGCGACCGTGACAGCTATACCCGACTGACGGCGACGATCAATGCGGAATACAGAATCAAGAAGTGGCTTAAGGTGGGCACGACCAACCAAATCGAGAAATACAATACCCGCGCTGTTTCTGAGGGTAGCGAGTATGGTTCTGTGCTGACAGCAGTGATGACCATGGATCCGCTGACCCCTGTCTATTACAGTCCCGACAACTTACCTGATTTCCTTGCGCAGGCACAAGCCAACGGACGTACACTGCTGCGCGACAAGAACGGTGACTATTATGGTGTGTCACGCTTCTCCAATGGTGAGCAATACAATCCGCTGATCATGAGCCAGAACAATGCCAACAAGGCTTCGGGCTACAATGTCAATGGATCGATCTATGCCGACTTCACTCCGCTCAATGGTCTGACGCTCACCTCGCGCTTTGGCTACCGTCTTGCTGGCACGCGCAATCGCACGGTCTCACTGCCTTTCTACGGAAATGCCACGCAAAACCGCGATTTTGTGGACATGGGCAGCACGTCCTCGACCAGTATCTATTACCAATGGGAGAACTTCGCCAACTATATGAGGACGTTCGGAGGACACACCCTTACGGCGATGCTGGGTATGAGCTATCAGGAGTCTTCATATGACTACGTGAGTGGTACGCTTAATGCCAATGGAGAACATTCTGTGTCGAAAAACGATCCGCTCTTCTACTATCTCCACTACAAAACAGCATCGGCTACGCAGGTCGTCGACGGTGAGACGACACGTGGTTCCAAACTTTCATATTTCGGACGTGTGGGCTATAATTATCGCAATCGTTACTATGCTCAGTTCTCCTTGCGTGCCGATGCCGCTGACCTGAGCAAATTGCCAAAGAACAAACGATGGGGTTACTTCCCCGCAGTTTCCTTGGGATGGACTATGTCGGAAGAGAACTTCTTCCAGCCGTTGCGCAAGGTCATTGACAGTGCCAAGCTGCGTGCCAGCTGGGGACAGAACGGCTCACTTTCCGCTCTTGGCAACTATAGCTATGGCACTGACATGGCACAAGGCGGTATCTATGCTTTTGCGCCGGGATTGGTCTACACCAAGGCTGTGGCTCCCTCTACAATGGGCAATGACGATCTGAAGTGGGAAACCTCTGAACAGTTTGACTTGGGTCTTGACCTCTACGCGTTTAACTCCCGACTGAATTTCAGCGTTGACTATTTCAATAAGAATACTAAGGACCTCCTGATCTGGAACACTACGCCTTCTCTGGAGATCGGCGGCGCTACCTCACCGATCAATGCAGGTAAAGTGCGCAACCGAGGATTTGAATTTGAACTGGGATGGAGAGACCATATACATGATTTCCAATATAGCGTGCGTGGCAACCTCTCTACGCTGAGCAACAAGGTGACCTACATCGATCCGTCAATCACCCGACTCACCGGCGCGAAGTTCCATACCTATGACATCACCTTCTTTGAGCAGGGCTATCCTGTCTACTACTTCCGTGGCTATAAGTTCAAAGGTGTTGACCCCCAGACCGGTGATCCACAATTCTATGATCTCGACGGCGACAATCAGATCACGGAGAATGACCTGACCAATATCGGTGACGGCATTCCATCGATTACCTATGGCATCACGCTCACCGCTGCCTACAAGGGTTTTGACTTCACGCTCTTTGGTACAGGTGCACAGGGTAATGACGTGTTCTGCTGTATCAACCGTCCCGACATGCTCGCTTGGAACAAGATGAAGGATTATCTCTATGACGACCGCTGGACTCCCGATCATACCAATGCCTCTGTGCCGCGGGCCGGAGCCAACAACATGGACAAGTATTCCGTTTCAGATGCCATGGTCAAAGATGGCTCTTATTTTAAGATCAAGCAAATACAGCTCGGCTACACCCTGCCAAAGACTTTGCTGAATAAGACTTTCATCAGTAACTTGAGGATCTACGCTTCTCTTGATGACTTCTTCACCTTCACCTCTTATAAAGGCTTTGACCCGGAGGCTTCGACCAGTGCTACTTCCGGCATGGGTGTGGACAAAGGTGCATATCCCACATCGAAGAAGGTCGTTGTCGGTGCTACCATCGAGTTCTAACCCTACGTGAATATGCATGAATAAACCTTCTAACTAAAAAGAACACAACAATGAAAAAGAATATATTCTATAGCCTGATGCTCCTGCTCGTGGCCTTTGTGAGTGGATGCTCTGATCGTCTCGATATTCCCAAGAACGGCAACATGGGCGGTATAGACGATTTCTATCAGACCGACCAGGAAGTCGACGAGGCCTTGGCCACGCTCTATGTGAGCCTGAAGTCCAACTACTATAACTGGTGGTTTGTCAAGAACTCTCTCTCCGATGATGCTTGGGTTGGTGGAGGGTCACGTGGTGACAATGGTGAGATGGAAAAGCTCAACGAGTATCGTTTCGGTGCCGATGAAAGTATGATCCAAGCTTTGTATAGCGGGCTCTATACCAACATCTATAATGCCAACCTCATCATTGACAAGACGGATCCTAATACCAACGAAAAGAAACGTTGCGTGGCTGAGGCTAAGTTCTGGAGAGCTTTCTGCCATTTCGAGCTCGTCACACTGTGGGGCACGGCACCCGTTGTCGATCATCTGCTGCTGCCCAACGAATACCGCCCGGGCAACAGCACACCGGAACAGTTGTGGGCATGTGTGGAAAAGGATCTGAGTGAGGCCATCAGCAGTGATGCGCTACCGTCGAAGACTGACGCGAATGACCAGGCAACCACCATTCGTGTCACGAAGGAAGTCGCTGAGGCAATGCTGGGTAAGGCTTATCTCTTCCAAAAGAAATATGCTGAGGCCGCTGATATGCTCAACAGGGTGGTGAACAGTGGAAAGTATCAACTCTATCAGGGTGACTATGGCAAGATCGTGCATGCGGCTACCAACAACTGCTGTGAGTCGATGCTTGAGATTCAGATGCGCAATGACCCTAGCCAGCAATGGTCGCAACTGACCATGCAGTTCCTGATGATTGGCTGGCGTACCGATCATCTTATTCTTACCGGTAAGGCCGCCTCTGAGATTGCTACTGGTACCTACGGCTTTATGAATCCTCGCAAAGAGGTCTATGATGCCTTTGTCGCTGACGAGGGTAAGGACGGATACCGACTCAACAACACCATCCGTACCTATCAGCAGATGCAGGATTATGGCGTGACATTGCAGGCCGGTGCTTCTTATTATGGCAATGAGGGCTATTTCAACTGGAAGAACCGAGCACTCAAAGAGGACTGCATCACTGATGCTTCCTACTTCCAGGCTTTGCAATACATCGACTTGCGCATCATGCGCTATGCCGAGGTGCTCTTGCTGGCTGCTGAGGCTAATCTGCAGAATGGAAATGCAGAGGAGGCTCTCAAAGACATCAATCTGATTCGCTCACGTGCTCGTCTCACTCCGCTGACTACTGTCACACTCGACAACATCAAAACGGAGAAGCGGCTGGAGCTTTGGCTTGAATGCACACGCTATCAAGACCTTGTCAGATGGGGCGATGCAATGAAGGTATTGGGCAAACAAGGTGAGCAGATTCCTTCCTTGACGGCTAAGGGAGTCAGCTGGGACTTTAAGAACACAGACTATGGCTTCAAGGAGAAAAACATGCTTCTGCCAATTCCTTTAAAGGAGAAAGAACTGAATCCAAATATCAAGCAAAACGTCAATTGGTAAAATTTATAACATATAATCATCAAGAAATATTCCTAAACTATGAATCTTAAACGTATTTCAACTTTGGCTCTTGGTGCTCTCATGGCAATGGGCCTTTATGCACAGCAAAATCTCTCTTGGGCTCAGATGCCAGTGGTGTCGCCCGAAGTCAATGCCGACAACAGTGTCACCTTCCGCGTGTTAGCGCCTCAGGCTCAGAAAGTACAGATTACCGGCGATATGCTTCCTACCCGTAAGATCGACACGCCGATGGGTAAGTACGATGCACCGGGTGTGGCAGATCTCGTGAAGGACGACAAGGGCGTGTGGTCGTTCAAGACGGGTAAACTCCCCTCGGAACTCTATACATATAATGTGGTGGTCGATGGCGTACGTACACTTGACCCAAGCAATGTGTATTGTGTACGCGACGTGACCAACCTCTTCAGTATGCTGCTCATCGGCGGCGGGCAGGGAGACTGGTACCGTGTGAAGGAAGTGCCTCATGGTACCGTGTCAAAGATCTGGTACAACAGTCCTACTGCAGGCCTGAAACGTCGCCTCACGGTGTATACGCCTGCCGGCTATGAGACCAGCAAGGAAAAGTATCCTGTGCTCTATCTGCTTCATGGCATTGGTGGTGATGAGAATGCTTGGTCGGAACTGGGAAGGGCGGCTCAGATCCTTGATAATTTGATCGCCGCCGGTAAGGCAAAACCAATGATCGTGGTGATGACCAATGGCAACATATCGCAAGAAGCCGCACCGGGTGAAACTCCTAATGGCTTCACCGTGCCAACACTGATGCTTCCTAAGACTATGGACGGTAACTTTGAGTTGGCTTTCCCTGATGTGATCAAGTTTGTAGAAAGCAACTATCGTGTCAAGGCCGACAAAAACGACCGTGCCATAGCCGGTCTGTCCATGGGTGGTTTCCATTCGCTGTATATCTCTGCCAACAATCCTGATACTTTTGGCTATGTCGGTCTTTTCTCTGCCGCAATCAACAAGCAGCAGACAAGTGGTGTGGAAAGCGAACGCGTTTATGATGATCTTTACGGGAAACTCGCCAAACTGTTTGCTGCTAAACCTAAGCTGTACTGGATCGGCATCGGCAAGACCGATTTCCTCTATAAGGACAATGCAGACTTTCGTGCGAAGCTCACCGCAAAAGGGTATCCTTTCACCTATATGGAAACCGAGGGCGGACACATCTGGCGCAATTGGCGCATCTATCTCACCGAGTTTGCTCAGAAACTGTTTAAATAGGAGGGAAAGGTTCCTTCATGAATAATTACGGTTCTATGAAAATCAAAGCGTTGTTATTTTCTGCGCTCACGGCGTTCGCCTCACTGCCGGCGGCCGCACAGCCTGCGCCTCAATTGCGTGCCGATAATATAGATGCTGTCATTGCTGCTATGACTTTGGAAGAGAAAGCTAATCTTGTAGTCGGTGATGGTATGGGGGGCTTTTCTGCACGACCTGTAATAGGCTCTTCTTCAAGTATCGTGCCTGGAGCGGCCGGTACGACAAAGGCTATTCCACGTCTTGGTATCCCTTCTGTGGTGCTCAGCGACGGCCCTGCGGGATTGCGCATCAATGTCGACAGACCGTTTGATCACAATAAATACTATGCTACTCATTTCCCTATTGGCACGTCCTTGGCCAGCTCTTGGAATACGGCACTCGTCGAAGATGTCACTAAAGCTATGGGACAAGAAGTGAGAGAGTATGGTGTGGAGGTGTTGTTAGCTCCTGCTCTTTGTCTGCAACGCAATCCGCTGTGCGGCCGCAACTTTGAGTATTACTCCGAGGACCCGGTGCTCTCGGGCAATATAGCTGCTGCCTATGTCAATGGCATTCAGAGTCAGGGCGTCGGCACGTCTGTGAAGCACTTTGCTTTCAACAATCAAGAGACAATGCGTATGGGCAACGATGCCCGTGTCAGTCAGCGTGCGGCTCGTGAGCTCTATCTTAAGAACTTCCAGATATGCATTGAGAAGTCCCATCCTTGGACTATCATGTCGAGCTATAACCGTGTCAATGGTGTCATGACCTCTGAAAGTCACGATTTGCTGACAACCATCCTGCGTGATGAGTGGGGATACAAAGGCCTTGTGATGACAGATTGGTTTGGTGGTACCGATCCCGTGTGGCGCGGTGGGCATACCGATCGTGGTGCTAACATCTGGGCTGGCAACGACCTTATTGAACCGGGGATGGACAAGGATGTGAAGGAGATTGTGGATGCGGTGAAGAGTGGTAAACTCGATGTGAAGTATCTCAATCAGTGTGTGCGTAATGTGCTCGACCTGGTGGTGCGTACCAAGCGCTTTGCCGGTTATCACTATAGCAATCATCCTGATCTTGAAGCTCATGCCCAAGTAACCCGTCAGGCTGCTGCGGAAGGAACTGTTCTGTTGAAGAACAATGGCACATTGCCGTTGACATCCGTGCGCAATGTTGCGCTTTATGGCAATGCCAGCTACAGTCTGATAGCAGGCGGTACAGGTTCTGGCAATGTCAATCGGGCTTATACAATTTCTCTTGTTGAGGGCTTGCGTAATGCTGGTTGTCATGTCGATGAAACCCTGACCAACCGCTATGCTGCCTATTTGGAAGAGTGGACACGCAAGCACGGTAAGCTCAACGCCAACGTACTTGAGGTTCCAAAACTTCCTGATGAGTTGGAGGCTGAGGTCACCAGTGAGGAGGTGAGCAACAACGATGTGGCAATCATCACCTTGAGTCGTATTTCGGGAGAAGGACAAGACCGCACGGCAGAGAACTATAACCTCAGTACTCAGGAAAGGGAGCTGCTGCATCGCGTCTGCGCGGCTTATCACCAGGCTGGAAAGAAAGTGGTGGTGGTGCTCAATGTGGGCGGCGTCATGGAGACTGCCTCTTGGAAGGATCTGCCTGATGCCATTCTGTTACCATGGCAGTGTGGGCAGGAGATCGGCAACTCCATCGCTGACCTGCTCATGGGTAAGTCTACACCATCTGGTAAACTGCCAATGACATGGCCGGTGAGTATCAATGATGATCCTTCAACAAAGAATTTCCCGTCTGATGTGAAGGATGAGTCTCTTGATCTGTCGAGTATGTTTAAGGATGCCTCAAAGATGGCACAAGTGAAAAACGTCGGTTACACCAACTATGAAGAAGGTATCTACGTGGGCTATCGCTATTACGATACGTTCAAGAAAGAGGTGTCCTATCCTTTCGGCTTTGGCTTAAGCTATACGACTTTCTCGTTTGGCAAACCGTATGTAAAGGATCAGGGAAAGAGCATCAGCCTGTCTGTGACGATTACCAATACGGGTAAGCGCCCGGGTAAGGAAGTGGCGCAAGTCTATGTGACAGCACCAAAGGGTAAGGAAGACAAGCCCGCACAGGAACTCAAGGCTTTTGCAAAGACACGCACCTTGCAGCCCGGCGAGAGCCAGACGCTGGTGATGAATATCGACAAAATTGATTTGGCCAGCTTCTATGAGAGCAAGAGTGCTTGGGTCGTTGATCCGGGTGTTTACACTTTCCGAGTGGGTTCGTCAAGTCGTGATATAAAGGGAAATGCCACGTTGGCCGTTAAGAAACAAATAAAGAAGGTCCACAACGTACTTAAACCGCAAGTGAAGCTTACTTCATTGAAACTTGGGCAATAAGAAAAGGCTTATCCTTGCATTGAACTGAAAGCAAAATCGTTTGGGCTTGCTTATGTCTCCCCAGGGGAACATTAATAGTGAGAATTTAATTCCTTATGCCAAGTTGTTTCAACTCCTGATTACAACTGCTTTTTAGTTAACGCTCCGCTCTGCGGAATAAAGAATATAACCGAATATCGAGAATATCTTATCTTGATGTTCGGTTATATTCTTTCTCGGTTATATTCTTTCTTCTTTTAGCATCTTGCCGTCGAGGTTGTAAATGGCGACATGGTCTTTGTCCATCACGGCCATGGTGGGTTCGTTGCCACCCTTGGGAAAGGTGATGGAACCCGTGTTGCAGATGAGCGTGCCGTCGGCATTGTGCTCGAGCTGCCAGAGATGGGTATGACCGAAAAAGACGGTGTCGTAGTGGCCGACGGGCAGATGGTCGGGATTGTAGACGTGGCCGTGAGTGAGCAGGATGCGGCGGCCCTCGTCGACGAGCAGCACATAGTCGCTCATCATTGGGAAGCGGAGCAGCATCTGGTCGACCTCGGCATCGCAGTTGCCGCGTACGGCGACGATATCATCGGCCAGCGGGTTCAGTGCCGCGACGATGCCCTTGGTGTCGATGCCTTCGGGGATGCTGTTGCGCGGCCCATAGTTGAGGATGTCGCCGAGGATGAGGAGCATGTCGCACTGCTGTTGGCGGTAAAAGTCCAGTGCACGTTGCAGCCGGGGCAGACTGCCGTGGATGTCAGAGATGATCAGATAGCGCATGGTGATGTCGGCGGTGTGTTATTTGAGAAGAAACGATTTGATGTTTTTGTTTTTCGAGAGTTTGCAGAGCTTTCTGACGGCTTGGTTGCGGATCTGTCTGACGCGTTCACGCTTCAGCCCCATCTCCTGTGCCGTCTCGGCGAGCGTGCGGTGCTCAGCGCCGATGCCGTAGAAGCGCTGTATCACCTGCCGGCTGCGGGCGTCGAGCTTGTCGATGATCTGCAACAGTTCGGCAGTGGCGGTCTCGTCTTCCAGAGCGTTGTCGGGCTGCGTGGCGTCTTTGTCGGGTATGACATGCCCCAGGCTCAGCTCATTGCTTCCGCCGATGGGTGCGTCGATCGACAGCGGATGGCTGCGTTTCTTCTCCCATGCGGGGTCCTTGGCGTTGCGCGGCACACGGTAGAGTCCTGCCTGCTGCTCGATAGCCTGCTCGATGGCCTCGCGGATGTAAGGTGCGGCATAGGTGACAAATCGCTTGCCGTGCTTGCCGTCGAAGTGTGTGGCAGCTTTGAGCATGCCGATGTTGCCCTCGCTAACCAGGTCGTCCATGCTGAGCCCTCGGTTTTTGTATTGGTTGGCGACGCTGATGACATAGCTCAGGTTGGCAGCCACCAGTTTGTCCAAAGCCCGTTTGTTGCCTTGGGCAATCTTCTCGGCGAGCTGCTGCTCCTCGGCGTCGCTGAGTAATTTTTGCTTTCCTACTTCCTGTATGTAAGCGTCGTTGAGTTCTTCGTTCATGTTGATATCCTTTCGTGAGTATTGTGTGGTAGAGCGGACGGGCTTGTTTCTTTCTGCTTAGTCGAGTCCGCTGTCGACCAGCAGCTCTGCTACCTCTTCCGGTGTGTTGTAGTCCATGCCGAAGGCGAGGTCTTCGTCGGAGAGTTCCTCCGAGAGTCCTCTGGCCTGCTCCTCGGTATATCGTGTGTTGCCGTCCTTGTCTTTGACCAGACAGATGGCTGCGACGATGCGCTCGCGATAGGCGGCGATGGCCTCTTTGCCGTTGGCGGCGGAAATGTTGTCTAAAGTCTGCTCCATAGTGGTGACGTTTCTATTTCGTACAAAGATATGAATTATTTGGGAAATAACCCTCGTAATTTGGGATAAATAAGCTAAAAAAACTAATTCCCCGGTGAAAACGTAATGTTTTTTTAGTAACTTTGCATAGATAAAGAAATATAGGAATACGCCAATAAAGATATGGGAAAAGAATACAGAGCCGGACTGGATGTCGGATCCACGACGGCTAAGATCGTTGTTCTTGATGACGAAGATCATATCGTTTATTCACAGTATCGGCGACACAACGCCCAAGTGCGTGAACTGACCACGACCTATCTCAACGAGATCAAGCATCAGCTCGGCGATCCGTCACTGCGTCTTTGCGTGACCGGATCGGTGGGTATGGCCACTGCCGACGAGCTCCGTGCGGAGTTTGTCCAGGAGGTGGTGGCAGCCACGGTGTTTGCCCGCAACCGCTATCCCGAGGCGCGTGCACTCGTGGACATCGGCGGTGAGGATGCCAAGGTGGTCTTCTTCAATGGGCAGAGTACGGAGCTGCGCATGAACGGCAACTGCGCGGGAGGCACCGGGGCGTTTATCGATCAGATGGCTTTGCTGCTCGGCTGCGACAACCAGCGCATGAGCGAGCTGGCCATGACCTCCACCCATGTCTATCCGATGGCCGCACGCTGTGGTGTCTTTGCCAAGACCGACGTGCAGAACCTCATGTCGCGCAACCTGCCGGAGAGCGACATCGCCGCCAGCATCTTCCACAGCATCGCCGTGCAGACCGTCACCACGCTCAGCCACGGCATCGACTTCACGCCGCCGATCCTCCTTTGCGGTGGCCCGCTGACATTCCTTCCTGCCCTGCGCAAGGCGTTTGCCGACTATCTCCATCTCGAAGCCAGCGACTTCATCGTACTCCGGGAGGGCAACCTCATCCCGGCACTCGGCTGTGCCATCCGTGCCGGGAAGGAAGCTGAGGCGGTAGACATCGACGAACTTCTCGACCGTATCGCACATCCCGAAGCATGCCGCCACCAACAGAAGTGTGGATGCACAGCTGTCGCTGACGCCGACGAGTTGCAGCCACTCTTCCACTCTGAGGCTGAATATACAGCATGGTTGCACGACAAACAGCGTTATGCCACCCCTCTCTATCCCATGCACAGCGGGCGCGAAGAGGTGGTCATCGGCATCGACTCGGGTTCCACGACGACAAAGCTCATCGTGGTGCGGGCTGACAAAGACCACCAGGGCGAGATCATCTTCAGCGACTACAGCATGAATCTTGGTAATCCGATCCATGCCGTGGAGCAAGCTCTGAAACGCTTGAAGCAAAAGGCAGAAGAGAGCGGAACCACGCTCGACATCGTGGGCTCCTGCTCTACGGGCTATGGCGAGGAACTGATCAAGGCTGCTTTCAACCTCGACGACGGCATCATCGAGACGATGGCGCATGAGCGCGCGGCGGCACGGCTGTTGCCCGACGTGTCGTTTATCCTCGATATCGGTGGGCAGGACATGAAGGCGATCTTTGTCGATCATGGCGCTGTGGTGCGTATGGAACTCAACGAAGCCTGCTCTTCGGGTTGTGGAACGTTTATCCAGACCTTCGCCCAAAGCCTGGGCTATCGGGTGCAGGACTTTGCCGCCTTGGCTTGTCAGGCAGACCGCCCCTGTGACCTCGGTACGCGCTGTACGGTGTTTATGAATTCCAAGGTGAAGCAGGTGCTGCGCGAAGGCGCTACGGTGGCAGACATCGCGGCCGGACTGGCATACTCTGTGGTGCGCAACTGCCTTTATAAGGTGTTGAAGCTCAGAGGCAATGATGATCTCGGAAAGCATATCGTCGTGCAAGGCGGCACGATGAAGAACGATGCTGTCGTGCGCGCTTTTGAGCTCCTTTCGCATACGCAGGTGGCACGCAGCAACATTCCCGAGATGATGGGTGCCTACGGTTGTGCCCTGCACGCCATTGCCGCTTGCCAGTCCTCAACCCAACTGCATCATGCCTCGCTTGACGATCTGCTCCGGCAGTCGGCGTGCGAGACTCGTCTGCTCAACTGCAAGGGTTGCGAAAACCAATGTCTCGTGACGATGTATCGCTTTGGCAGTGGTCGCCGCTATTACTCCGGCAACAAGTGTGAGCGGGTATTCAACAACCAGGGAAAGAACCACGACAAGGGAGAGAACATCTATCGCGAGAAATACGAGCTGCTCTTTGGTCGCGCCGAGCAACCCTCCTTGGCGCAGCAGACCGAGGTTGTCGCCATTCCGCGTGTGCTGAACATGTATGAGGAGTTTCCGTTCTGGCATACACTCTTCACCAGTGCTGGCTTTGAGGTGATGCTCAGCTCGGAGTCTACATTCAAGAAATACGAGCGCACGCTGAGCACGGTGATGAGCGACAACATCTGTTTCCCGGCGAAACTCACCCATGCGCATGTCATGGAACTCGACGAACGGCTCGGTGAACTGCCTGAGGGAAGAACGGGATTTATCTTTATGCCGTATGTGGTCTTTGAGCATCAAGACGATGACCGCACCATCAACAGCTATAACTGTCCCATTGTCACGGCCTACTCCGACGTGATCCGCAGTGCCATGACACTGCAGCACCGTGTAGAGTCGCCCGTGATCAACTTCCGCGATGAGCCTCTGCTGCGCAAGCAGATCCTTGCCTTCCTCAAGAAACACGGTGTCGGCAAGCATACTGCCGAGGCTGCGCTGAGCGCGGCTTTGGAGGCTGAGCGACAATATACTTCCCTGGTCAAGCAGCGCTGCAAGGATATTCTGGTGCAAAGCCGCAAGGAGGGCAAGCTGACCATCCTCTTGGCGGGACGTCCTTACCATACCGATCCGCTCATCCAGCACAAGCTCTCGGAGATGATCGCGGCACTTGGCGTGAACGTGATCTCCGACGACATTGTCAGAACTGACGAGCAGACGCCTTCCGGCGATACCTGTCTGGTGAAACAGTGGGCTTATATGAACCGCATCATCAAGTCGGGACAGTGGTGCGCTGAAGAGCCCGACGATGTGCATTTCGTGCAGATGACATCCTTCGGCTGTGGGCCTGACTCGTTCATCCAGGACGAGGTGCGGCATATTCTCCGTGAGCATGGCAAGCCCTACACGCTGTTGAAGATCGACGATGTGAGCAATCTTGGCAGCTTGAAGTTGCGTGTCCGTTCACTCATCGAGTCGCTGAGAGGACAGAAGAACGAAACGGAAGTGCAGAAAACAACCTGCGATGCAGACTCGCAGACAGCAGACAAGACTGATGACGAGAACTCGCTCCCACCGATCACCCGCCATATCCTGGCTCCTTACTTTACGGAATATCTCACACCGTTGCTGCCTCCGATCTGCCGTTTGATCGGTTGGGATGTGGAAGTCTTGCCGCCCAGCGATGCCGAGAGTGCGGAGTATGGACTGAAGTACGCCAATAATGAGGTGTGCTATCCGGCGACATTGATCGTCGGTGACTTTGTCAAGGCACTGCGGTCGGGGAAATATGATCCCGACAAGGTGTCGGTGGTGATGAGTCAGACCGGTGGACAGTGCCGTGCGACGAACTATGCCGCGCTGATCCGTCGTGCTCTCGATGCCAACGGTTTCAAGCGTGTGCCGTTGATCACCTTGGGCGTGTCGACGAGTGCCGAGGACGAAGACGAGAACCAGAGCGCGGCACTCGATGTGCCATGGATGCGTCTGGCTCCGATCATCACGACAATGTTTCTCTATGGCGACACCATCTCTAAATTCTATCACGGCGCTGTGTGTCGTCTGCGCAAGGATGCTTATCATGTGGGACCACAAGGGGCAACGAACGACGCTGAGCTGCTGCGTGACAAATATCTCGCTTTGGCCGCTGAGCCGATACTCCGTAACAGCCCCAAGGGACTGATGGACCTTATCGCACAAGCCGCCCAGGAGTTCGACAGCATCGTGGAGGACAAGGAGGTGCCTGCCGTGGGCATCGTGGGAGAGATCTTCCTGAAGTTCAATCCCTTTGCCCATCAGTTCCTGGCGCGCAAGATCATCGCCAAGGGATGTGAGGTCGTTCCGCCGTTGCTCTCTCCTTTCTTCTTGCAGGAGTTTGTCAACGTGATTGCCTCTAAGCATCTCGGACTGAAATGCAGCAACGTGCCCGACTTCCTGGTGAAGAGCATCTACAGTCTGATCTGGCGGCGCGAGAAGAAAATCAACCGCCTTGCCTCACGCTTCCGCTATTACCGTCCGTTTACCAACATCTTCGACGATGCCAAGGAGGTCAACGGCGTGGTAAGCCTGGCGGCACAGTTTGGTGAGGGCTGGCTCTTGCCGAGCGACATCATCAGCCTGGTCAGACAAGGGGTGAACAATGTGGCAAGCCTACAGCCCTTTGGCTGTATCGCCAATCACATCGTCTCGAAAGGTATTGAGAAAAAACTCAAGAAGATGTATCCGCAACTCAACCTGGTATCGCTTGACTTCGATTCCGGCGTCTCTGCCGTGAACGTTACCAACCGCTTATTGCTGTTTATAGATAGCATCAGAGGATAGAAAAAATGGTAAGAAACAAAAAGTCCCGCGGCAACAGCCGCGGGACTTTTTGTTATTTCAGCGCTTCCAGCGCACTCTTATAGTCCGGCTCATCCTCGATCTTCTCCACCTGTTGGGTGTAGACGACCTTACCTTCCTCGTCAACGACGACGACGGCACGGGACTGCAGACCACGCATCGGACCGTCGACGATCACGGTGCCATAAGCCTTACCGAACTCGGGAGAGCGGAACAGCGACACGGGAACCACGTTTTTCAAGCCCTCTGTCGTGCAGAAGCGGCCTTGAGCGAAAGGCAGATCCTCAGAGATGCAGAGCACCACGGTGTTGTCCATCTTCGAAGCGTCAGCGTTGAAGTGACGTACGGAGGCGGCACAGGTGGCCGTGTCGAGGCTGGGGAATATATTGAGCACTACGCGCTTGCCGCGCAGGTCACTGAGTTTCAGTGTACTGAGGTCACCTTTGGTAGCCTCGAAATCAGGTGCGATACTTCCTTTTGCGGGCAGAGTGCCGATGGTGTTCATCGCATTGCCTAATAAACTAACTTTTGCCATAATCTTTAGTGTTTAATGTGTTGAGTGCCGCAAATTTACGAAACACTGTGTGAAGTGCCAAATCTTTCCCTCTCTTTTTCGAAATATTAATAGAGTTCCATTTATTTTCCGAACCTCACTCCCACGTTGACGTTGAAGAGCAACTGCTTGTCGGTGTAGGCTGACTTCACGCCACTGCCATTCTTGAAGTGGTACGACAGGCCGGGCTCGGCGAAGAGGCTGAGGCTCGGCAATACCGAGTAGGAGATGCCAGCGTGGACGTGTGTGCTCAGCACAGGCCGGTGCTCGCTGATCGTTGTCGTTATCGTCTCGTTGGTGGTCATGTCGGCATAGTGTGTCTTCTTCTTGCCATACACCAGTTTTTCGATTTCACCGCCTGCACTGGCGTAGACTTTCACCTTGCTCTGCTGCCATACATTGTAGTGAACGCTCACTGGAATGCCGAGATAGTGGAGTCGCTGTGTACTGCTCTCACGGTGGTTGGCATAGAGATCCTCAAAGTCGGAGCTCATCGTACTGTAGGTCAGTCCCGTGGTCACGCCCCATTGCCCGTTGAGAGGTATCGACACGGAAAGCCCTGCACGGACTGGCAGATGATGATGCTTCTCACTATGCATGGGAGTTTCTTGAAGAACCTTGGTGAGCAGAGAGGGGTAGGCGTAGAGTACGGGTACACTGGCCACCATCGGGTCGCTCATCGTCATGACTTGCCCATTACTGTTGCCATTTCTCTGAAAGCCGCCAACCCCCTGGTAGTAAGCACCCACATGTATTGTATGGTGAGGGCTTTCATTATTGTATGCTAAGAGTCGGTCACTGCTGTCCCAGTGATCCTTGTAACTGTTTTGAGATTGATTTGCCGAAGTCCGCTGTTGCTCTGCCGCTTTGCGCGTCTCAATCTCTACCACCGTATTCGCGTCTTTCGTCTCTACAGTGTTGTTCTCGACAGAAGCAGACTGAGGGTTCGAGACATTCTTCGCTTTGTATTCTTCTGTTATCATCGAAGCAGATGGCATTGTCCTCTTACCATGGTTTTTACTTAAGACTTGGACGATCAGACTTGAAGTAGGGATGCTTGCTGGTTGTGCCGTATGCTGCTCGACGTTTGCCGAAGCTTGCCGTTGCACTTGTGTTGCAGGTTCTCGGTGCTGTAGCTGTTGCGATAGCATTGTGTCGCTATCGGGTTGTAGCAAAGCCAGATATACGGCTGTACCTCCAACGGCCACTGCCAGTGAGGCGGCGACAGCCCATCGTTGCCACGTCAGACGGCGTGTCTGGGCAATGGGGCGCGGTGGCGTCATCGTCAGACCACGGCGTGCCATCTCTTGCTTGATGTTGTCAAGCATATCATCGGGGGCCTTCCGCTCATAGCTGTCGGCCTTCCGCTTGATGTCTGTTATCCATTTGTCGTTCATCTTAACCTCCTTTTGTAGTCGTTGATCATCTTGGCAAGCATCGTCTTCGCACGGTGTAGCTGCGAAGCCGAACTGTCGGGTTTGATGTGTAGCATTTGTCCGATCTCCTTATGGCTCAGGCCTTCTACGACGTAGAGGTTGAGCACTTGGCGGTAGCCTTCGGGCAGACGTCGGATCATTTCCATGAGCACATTACCGTCGAGCCCTTCTGTGTCTGGCTCCTCGTCGGGCAGGTCGGGGACTTGCTCCCCGTCGACGACATCGATCTTTTGCTTCTGGCGGAGCGTTGTCAGACATTCGTTGACCATAATGCGCGTCACCCATGCCTTCAGACTGCCTTTGCCGCGGTACTGAAACGTGTGGAACTGTGTGAAGATCTTGATGAAAGCCTCTTGCAACACGTCTTTCACTTCGTCGTCGTCAGCGATATAGCGCATACCCACACCCATGAGATACCCGCTGAACAGTGCGAACAGGTCGTCCATCGCCGAGGTTTCTCCCCGGCGAAAGGCTTCTGCGATCTGTTGTTCCTTGTCGATGACCTTCATGATGGCAACACTCCTATGGTGTTAATGTCTTGTTATGATCCTGATCTTTTGCTTGATAAATGCAGATATGTTCAGAACCTTGCGTGAATCGATCCCTTATTTTTTAGATAGTTACACCTTATTATATATACAACTCTATACCATTGTCATATAATCTTACACTATTATATATTTTACCTACGCCCGATGTTGTGCTGCCACCTGTCGGAGGGTGATGGCATAGGCGGTGAGCATTAGCACGCCGGTGAGTATCCACGAGATGGGATACACGGCCATGAGATGGTTGAAGCCGGGATGCGACGGGCAATAGAAGAAGATCCAACCCAGTCGAAACACGCAGGTGCCAAAGATAGCAATCAGCGTAGGCTCCAGCGAATGCCCCAATCCACGAAGACATGCTGCCGAAATCTCGTAACTCGCCGCGATCCATTGGAAGATGAGCACATCGGACAGTCGCTCACGGGCAAAGGCGGTGACATCGGGATCGGCGGTGAACAGCCAGAGGAAAAAACCGCGCCCGCTGTAGAACAGCAGGTTGCCGGCCAAACAGAACAGCGCACCGCAGGCCATGCTCAACCAAAACACACGCTTACAACGGTCGATGAGGCCGGCACCATAGTTTTGTCCGACAAAGGTGACGGCGGTGCCCGTGAAGGCACTCATCAGAAAATAGCAGTAGTATTCAAAGTTCTGTTCCACTGACGATCCTGCGATGGCCGCGGCACCGTAGCTGTTGATGCCGGTTTGAACAAACACGTTGCTGAAGGAGAAGAGCATGCTCTGCACGCCGGTGGGGATGCCGATGACCAGAATGCGGCGCAGTGACTGACGGTCTACGTGCAGTCGAGTGGCTTGTAGACGGAAAGGCCCACTCTCATGGCGCAATACGCATATCATGCACGAGGCACTGAACACATTGGCCAACCCCGTAGCCGCCGCCACGCCCGCCACGCTCCAGTGAAGGACGATGACGAAGAGCAGACAGCAGAGCGTATTGACCACGCCGGCGGCAAGCAACATATACAGCGGGCGGCGTGTGTCGCCTTTACTGCGCAGAATGGCGGCGCCAAAGTTGAAGACGATAAAGAAAGGTACACCCAGAAAGTAAACGCGTAGATAGGTCGTTGCGTCGGAAAGAATCTCTTGCGGCGTCGCCATCCAGCGAAGTATCGTAGGTGCAAAGGTCAGCCCTATGATCAATAGCAGCAAGCTGCATACTATGGCAATGACACATGTGGTTCCTACGGCGTTGCGCACACGGTGACGGTCTCGGGCGCCAATGGCCATGGCTATGACGGCGTTGGCACCGACCGATATGCCGACAAAGAGATTGATGAGCAGGTTGATGAGAAAGGTGTTTGCACCGACGGCTGCCAGTGCCTCACTCGACGCAAAGCGCCCTACCACAGCCACGTCGATCGAGATAAACAGCTGTTGCAGAATGCTGCTCACTGCGAAAGGCATAGCCACTTGCAGCATTTTGCCTAAGAGAGGTCCGTGGAGCATGTCCATCATCTTGCTGTCCTTGCTTTTCTCGTTTCCCATGACTCAACACGATTGATTCTAACTTTTCTCTGCAAAGTTATAGTTTTTTTCTCATATATCCATCGTTTCATAGCTGTATGCCCATGATTTTCTCTATGAATCCGTTGCTCTTGGGAATGTGGAAAGAAGCGAGTGAAGATGTTGGCGTCTGACAAGGTTGGATGGGTGAGGGCGTGTTGTTAATCAATATTAAATGATGGTAAGTTTTGACACTTATCCTTCGTTGATTGACGAAAAAATTGTAACTTTGCCCCCGCATTTGCGAAAACAGATGCGATCAACATGGGCAAGTCTCTTACGGTCAGCTCCCTTGGAATCCCCCAGGACGGGAACGTAGCAAGGGTACTTGGTTGTAGCGACGCGATAAGAACCGCTTGCCCACCTGCCTCTTTAGCTCAGTTGGCCAGAGCACGTGATTTGTAATCTCGGGGTCGTTGGTTCGAATCCGACAAGAGGCTCATCAAAAATCCTTCCTCACGGGGAAGGATTCTTTGTTTCTACACCTTATTATATATATAGGACTCGATTTCTAATAAGGACATCGGTCTTCTTCCTCTTTAGCTTATGAACATTCTCGATACATTCCACTCTTTCCTTCAGCGTTTCAGAAGATCTTCCATGGATGTCGCTCTCGTCCTTGGCGGTGGCGGCGCGCGCGGCTTTGCACATATCGGAGCCATTGAGGCCTTGCAAGCGCATGGCTATCATATCACTTCTGTGGCGGGAACATCGATGGGCGCACTGGTGGGTGGACTCTTTGTTGCCGGCAAGATGGAGGAGCTCAAAACGATTGCGCATCGTTTGACAAAGATGCAGATGCTCAAGATAATGGATGTTTCTCCCGGCTTGGATCATCTGGCCAGCGGTGAGCGGCTGCTCAAGGAGTTGCGTCAGATAGTGGGAGAGGTGCGTATTGAGGATCTCCCGATACCCTATGCTTGTGTGGCTTCTGATATCATCAGTGGACAGCCATATGTATTCCGAGAGGGCGAACTGGCGCAGGCCATACGTGCTTCGGTGTCTATCCCTTGCTTTTTTAAACCTGTAGAGATAGGCGGCGCACTCTATGTCGACGGCAGTGTACACGACACGCTGCCCTTGGACGTGGTGAGCAGAAAGAAAGGGGATCTGCTTGTCGCCGTCAATGCGAGTGCACCCGACGCATATCCACAGAGCAATGGCGCACCTGCGACAACGCGTGAGAATAGTAGCTTTTGGATGCGATGGATACCAGTCATGAAGTCAGGATTGTCGAGCAATTATGTCAGAATGGCTGTGCGGGTAGCCTGCCTGTCGGTACAAAACAATACGATGATGGCTGAGCGGCTGACACCTCCCGACATCCTTGCTGACATACCGATGGACGCCTTTGGTCTCTTCGACTTTACGCGTGCCGACGAGATCATTGCTTATGGGCGACAAGTCATGGAGAAGACTTTGAAAGAGAAAAGCTTTAAAAAAAGCTAACTGCCTGTTTGGCATATACTTTGCAGAGGGCGGAGTAGAAACAAAGTTCGTTATGCCATGAAGCAGAGTAAGTTGAACAATAACAACAAACCCCAACCCAATATCGGTTGGAGTGGTATTTTTGTGGGACTGTTGGTCTTGATTCTTCTCAACAGTCTGCTTTTCCCCTACGTCGGTAACCAGCCCGTGAAGGATGCTGACTACAACACTTTTGTCACAGCTGTGGACAAAGGAACGGTCACGAGCGTCAACATCAAGGAGGGCCGCATCTATTATGAGGTGGCAGGAAGGAAAGGCAAGCAGTATTTCCGTACCACCGAGGTCAACGATCCCCAGTTGGTAGACCGGTTGCTCAAGGCGAAGAGCCCTGCCAAAGGTGGTCACATCGTTTTTACTAAGCAGTTGCCACAGAAGAATTCTCCCATTGTTGACTTCTTTCTTTGGTGGATCCTGCCGGGTCTGATTTTCTATTGGATCTGGCGTGCGGGAGCCAATAAGATGGTGAAAGGTGCCAGCGGAGGTTTTCTCTCTTTGGGAAACTCCGGTGCGAAAGTCTATGCCGAGAGTGACGTAAAGACGCGCTTTGCCGATGTCGCCGGGCAGGACGAGGCCAAGGCAACGCTCAAGGAACTCGTCGACTTTCTCCACAATCCGCGGAAATATACAGCTTTGGGTGCCCGTCTGCCCAAAGGCGCACTGCTCGTTGGCCCGCCGGGAACAGGCAAGACGCTGATCGCGCGTGCTGTGGCCGGTGAGGCTCACGTGCCATTCTTCTCGATTTCCGGTTCCGAGTTTGTACAGATGTTCGTCGGTATGGGTGCTGCCAAGGTGCGAGATCTGTTCCGTCAGGCTGCACAGAAGGCACCGTGTATCATCTTCATCGACGAGATCGATGCCATCGGCAAGAGCCGTGACCAAGCCATGGGCAATGATGAGCGTGAGCAGACGCTCAACCAGCTGCTCACTGAGATGGACGGTTTCGATGCCACCAAAGGCGTGGTGATCCTTGCCGCCACCAACCGGCCGGAGAGCTTGGACAAGGCACTGTTGCGTCCCGGACGTTTCGATCGCCGCATTATCATGGAGCTGCCGGATCTGGAAGGGCGTAAGGCAATCTTCCAAGTACATCTGAAGAAGGTAAAACACGGAAATATCGACTTGGATGTAGTCGGTCGCGCTACTGCCGGATCCAGTGGCGCCGACATCGCCAACATCGTCAACGAGGCTGCTCTGCGTGCCGTGAGACTTGGTAAGAGCGAGGTCGAGACCGATGACATCGAGGAGAGTGTGGAGACGGTCATTGCCGGTGAACAGAAGAAGGGTGCCGTCATCTCGCCTGAGGAGAAGCGCATCATCTCCTATCATGAGCTTGGACATGCCATGGTGGCAGCCATGCAGACCCATTCCGCACCGGTGCAAAAGATCACCATTGTGCCGCGTACGAGTGGCGCACTGGGCTATACCATGCAGGTCGACAGTGGAGAGAAGCATCTGATGAGCAAGACCGAGATGCTCAACCAAATTGCCACACTCACCGGAGGGCGTGCCGCTGAGGAGGTGATGTGCCACACATGTACGACAGGTGCTTCCAACGACATCGAGAAGGCTACACAGTTGGCTCGTGCCATGATCACGACCTATGGCATGAGTGACACGTTCGGCATGATGCAACTCGAGCAGCAACGCTATAAGTATCTTGGCGGTGCCAGCAGTCTGACTTGTTCGCAGCAGACAGCCAAGGACATCGATACTGAGGTGCGTGACATCATCCGACAGGCTCATGACAAGGCTGTCGGCATCATCAAAGCCCATGAGCCGGAGATGAACGCTGCTGCCAAGATCTTGCTGAGCAAGGAGACGATCACGGGCGATGAGTTCATGAATGTGCTCAAGAGTTACGAAAAGGATAAAGAATAATAAAAAAGCAGGGATTGCGTTGGCAGTCCCTGCTTTTTTGCTTATTTTTGTCTGACGGATGTGACGCTTCTGTCAGATCCATTATTGCTAACAACAAATCAGATATAGAATCAGACAAAAAGACAATGACAAGAAACAAAAAGAGAATGATCACGCAGGGACTCTGTGCCTTGCTGTTGCTGTTGTCGCCACTGTCCTCTGTGCGGACTTCCGCACAGGGGCAAGATCAGCGGCACAATGCAGCCATGATGATGCCGCAGGATTTCGACAGTAAGTATGCCACCGATTTAGTGAAGGCAGGCACCGAGGCTCCCGACTTCAAGATGAAGACCGTGGATGGCAAGACTTTCAAGCTCTCGAAGTTGCGTGGAAAATATGTTGTCCTCGACTTCTGGGCTTCCTGGTGTCCCGACTGCCGTCGCGACATCCCTGAGATGCTCAGGATGTATGACCATTTCCATGGCAAAGGAGTGGAATTTGTCGGGGTGTCGTTCGATACCGATGCACAGAACTGGAAGAAAGCCTTGCTGAAGTATGGCATTCGCTGGACGCAGGTCAGCGAGCTTGTGAAGTTCCACGATGCCCAGATCTCCAAGACCTATGGCGTGAAATGGATTCCCTCGATGGTGCTCATCGACCCACAGGGCAAGGTGGTGCTGAGCACTGTGCTGTGGCCGAAGCTGGAACGAACGCTGACCGAACTCTTTCCTGAGGGCAAGGCAAAGGCTATCGATGAGAAAGTCGCCATTGAGGGCAGCAAAGGCAAACTGTCTGCTATTGTCAGCCGTCCGGAAGGTGTGACAGGGCGGATGCCGGTGACAATACTCATGCACGGCTTCGGCGGCAACAAAAACGCCCAGCTGATGACACTGCTCTCCGACTCTTTGCTGCGCCATGGGATCGCCACGGTGCGTTTCGACTTCAACGGCCATGGAGAGAGCGAAGGGAAATTTGAGGAGATGACCGTGCCCAACGAAATAGAAGATGCGAAGAAGGTCTATGCTTATGTCTGCTCGCAGCCTTGGGCTGACAGCACACGCGTGGCACTGATCGGCCATTCTCAGGGTGGCGTCGTTGCCAGCATGACAGCAGGCGAGCTTGGCGAGAAACGTGTCGCCGCCGTAGCACTGATGGCCCCGGCTGCTGTGTTGCGCGATGATGCCATTCGTGGCAACACCTTTGGCTCGGTGTATGATCCGCTGGATCCTCCAGCCGTGATTCCTATGATGGGCGGACATGTGAAGTTGGGCGGCAACTATGTGCGCACGGCTTTCCGCTTACCGATCTACGAGACGGCAGCCAAGTATCATGGTCCGGCCTGTATCGTACATGGTACCGGCGACCGCATCGTACCCTATACCTACGGTGAGCGATTCCACAATATATGGAAGGGTAGTGAATACGACGAGCTCCCGGGCTTTGACCACGGCTTCGGTCAGGATCTCTACCGTGCGGTGGAGCTGGCTTGTAACTATGTGGCTAAGAATATCAACAGGAAATAAATATAAAAAAAGAATAGGAGAAGGGGGCTGACTCTTCTCCTATTCTTTTTATATAGTTTCTATTTTTATCAGTATTACGACAATCCCACGATGTTGCCGTCGACGATGTCGATGTGGTTGGCTTGCGGATCTTTCGGCAAGCCCGGCATACGCATCATGCTGCCGGCTACGGGCACGAGCATTTCAGCGCCATTGTTGATGACGATGTCGTCGATCTCCATCGTGAAGCCGTCGGTGGGGCCGTAGGCTTTTGCGTCGGTAGAGAAACTGTATTGCGTCTTGGCAATACAGACCGGATAACGGCTGATACCCAGTTGCTCGATCAGTTGCAGTTGTTGCTTGGCTTTTTTGCTGTAGACAATCTTGCCGGCACCATAGATCTTCTTGGCCACGGCAGTGATCTTGTCTTCCACGCTGTCCTCGTCTTTATAGAGCAGCTGTAAAGGCTTGGACGGCTCTTTCTCCACAGCACCGACGACCATGCGGGCCAGTGCTGCCGCACCTTTTCCGCCCTCAGCGTAAGCGTCGTTGACAGCAAACATCACGTGCAGATCCTCCTCGCAGTGGCGGCGCACAGCCTCCATCTCTTCATACGAGTCGTCGGCATAGCGGTTAAAGGCAACGACTACTGTCTGGCCGAAGCGGCGCAAGTTCTCCACGTGCTTGTCGAGGTTCCACATGCCCTTCTTCACGCAATCGATGTTGCTTTCGTTGATCTTGTCATAGCAGGCACCGCCGTGCATTTTCAGGGCCTTGAGCGTCACCACGAGCACGGTGAGATCCGGTTGCAACCCCGCCTTACGGCATTTGATATCGTAGAATTTCTCTGCTCCTAAGTCAGCACCGAATCCTGCCTCCGTAATGGCGTAGTCGCCGTAGGTCAGCGCACAGCGCGTGGCAACCACCGAGTTGCATCCGTGGGCAATGTTTGCGAAAGGTCCGCAGTGCACCATAGCCGGCGTGCCTTCAGTGGTCTGCACCAGGTTGGGGTTGAGAGCATCCTTGAGAAGTACGGTGATGGCACCTTCCACGCCCATATCCTTGACATAGAACGGTGTGCCGTCGTACTGTATGCCGAGCAGGATGTTGCCGATGCGGCGGCGCAGATCCTCCACGCTGGTAGCGAAGCACATGATCGCCATGATCTCGGATGCGGGCGTGATATCGAAGCCCGTCTCGGCGATCATGCCGTTGGTGCGGGGGCCGAGACCGGTGACGATATGTCGGAGTGCACGGTCGTTGATGTCCAGGACACGCTTCCACAGTACTTCTTTCAGTGCGAATCCGTCGGCAGCATGCTGATAGATATAGTTGTCGAGCAGAGCGGCAATCATATTATTAGCCGAGGTGATGGCATGGAAGTCGCCTGTGAAGTGGAGATTGATCTTGTCCATCGGCAGTACTTGTGCATAACCACCGCCGGCGGCACCGCCTTTCTGGCCAAAACAAGGACCGAGGGAAGGCTCACGCAGTGCCACCACAGCATTCTTTCCGATGGCATTCATGCCGAGAGCCAGACCCACGCTGACCGTTGTCTTGCCGATGCCCGCCTTGGTAGGACTGATGGCGGTCACAAGGATGAGGTGATGTTTGCGCACGGCTTCTTCCTTGATGGCACTGATGTCCACCTTGGCGATGTACTTACCGTAGCCTTCAGTCTTCTCTGGATCGATACCCAGTTGCCGGACGATGTCGTTGATGGGACGGAGAACTGTCGATTGTGCAATTTCAATATCCGATTTCATCTTTTTACTTTAATGCGTTTAATATATGTGTGTCCCATAGGGGCTCTTTTTGTATATATTGTGCAAAGTTACTTGTTTTTTCTCTTTTTTATTCATTATTAGCCTCGGAATTGATGCCAAAAAAACAAAAAAGCCCTATCTTTGCCGGAAATATTTTCATATCCATGATGAATAAAACATTCGTATCTCTGGTGTTGAGTCTGTTGCTGAGCTTGTCTGCTCATGCGCAACAAGACCGTAAGGCTTTGCGCGACAGTCTGAAGCTGGCTGTGGAAGCACTGGCTTATCATCCCGATTCTGTCGATCTGAGACTTCGCAAGGCGGCGTGGAACATGCAGTTGGGCGAATGGCAGTATGCCAAGGACGAATACGATTGGGTGATCAGCCGTCATCCCGATCATCTGGCCGCCCGCTATTATCGCGCTTATGCCAACACGCAGTTGCGGCGCTACAACTTTGCGCGACTTGATTACGAAAATGTGTTACGCGTGGTGCCCGGCAACTTCGACGCGCGTCTGGGGCTGGCATTGCTCAATCAAAAGGATCATCACTATACCGAGGCCATGGACGGCGTGAATTTGCTGATTGCTTCCTATCCCGACTCGGCGACAGCCTGGGCGGCACGTGCCGGTATTGAGAAGGAACGCGATATGAAGGAATTGGCGGTATATGACTATGGTGAAGCCCTGCGTCGTGAGCCAGACAACCGTGACTGGCTCTTGGCGCGCGCCGATCTGCTCATTGCCCTGCACCGCTATAATGAAGCCAGAAAAGACCTCGACCGCTTGGTTGCGCTTGGCGTCTCAAGAGGTCAACTGAGGGATATGTACAGGCAAACCAAAGAATAGAAAAGATCTCTATTGCAATCTGTTTGTCAAACTGAGTTTGTCGTGCAAAAATAACAGGTAGAAACTTTCTTTTTTTGCACGATTATCATATTTCATGATGATTTATTTATCTTTTTGCATCGTTTTGAGAAAAATATAGTAACTTTGCGGGCAAACTATAAATAATACATAACTAGCCAGAACCTCTATGATGAGACAACTCAAGATCACAAAGAACATCACGAGCCGAAACAGCGAGGCACTTGACCGATACCTCACTGAGATTGCCCGCGAGCCGATGTTGACTCCCGACGAGGAAGCCACGTTGGCACATACCATCCACCAAGGCGGACCCGCCGGGGAGCGCGCACGCGACAGACTCGTCAGCGCCAATCTGCGATTTGTCGTTTCTGTAGCTAAGCAGTACCAGCATCAAGGCATATCACTTACTGATTTGATCAACGAAGGAAATGTGGGACTCGTCAAAGCCGCTGAAAAGTTCGATGAGACGCGTGGCTTCAAGTTCATCTCTTACGCTGTGTGGTGGATACGCCAAAGCATCATGGAGGCCTTGGCTGTCAAGAGTCGCATCGTACGCGTACCGCTTAACCAAGTGGGCATCGCCGGGAAGGTCAATAGAGCCACAGAGCAGTTCCTTCAGGAGCATGGACGCGTGCCGTCTACCCATGAGCTCGCCGCGATGACGGGTATCGACGAGGATTTGGTGATCTCCGCCTTCGAAGCTAACGGACGCTCAACGAGCATCGATGCTCCGATCAGCGACGACGACGACAACTCGCTGGCTGACACGCTCTCCTCCGACGACGCTGACTCACGCTCCGACAGCTCGCTCGACCGAGAGTCGATGAATCTCTTCATCAATGACTTGCTCAAGGAAGTACTCAACGACCGTGAGCGACGCATCATCACTGAGTCCTTTGGCATCGGACGCATGGAGAAAAGTCTTGAGGAAATCGCCGACGAGATGGGTATGACCCGTGAACGTATACGACAGGTCAGGGAAAAGGCGCTGCGCAAGATCCGCAATAGCAGGTATGCGGTAACGCTCAGACAATATCTCGGATAATAAGTAAATAAAATGAAAATAGCCGTTTTTTGTTCTGCTAATAACAACATAGCCCCTGCCTATTTCCAAAAGGCTGATGAACTTGGACAATGGATGGCGGCTGAGGGCCACACCCTTGTCTATGGAGGATGCAACAGTGGACTGATGGAAAGCATCGGACGCGCCGTGCACGAGGCTGGGGGATTGACGATCGGCGTCGTTCCTGCCCTCGTGGAGCAAGGCGGGCGGCAAAGCCAATATGTCGACGTTGAGATCCCCTGCGACAACCTTGATGACCGGAAACACCTTATGCTGGTGCAGTGCGACGTGGCTGTGGCGCTGCCCGGGGGTATCGGCACGCTTGATGAACTCTTTACTGTAGCTGCCTCCCACACCATCGGTTATCATCGCAAAATGGTGATTCTCTACAATATCGGCGGATTTTGGGACTCGCTCGTAGCACTGCTCGATGATTTGCAGGCAAAGGGAATGATCCGAGGCAACTATACACAATATATACAGGTGGCCAACACGTTTGATGAGCTCCGGATGTTGCTGGCTCAAGTAACGCCATCGGCAGAATAAAAGATATTGGATTTTCTTTTTACAAAAGCTTGTCCGCTTCAACTCTCAATCTAGAGTTGAGCGGACTATTTTTTTGTTTCCTTCCTGCAAAAAACAAAGCTTTTTCGCCCTCGAAAGTGCACGTTTGCTGTCATCTCGGTTGTTTGTGCGTGTCATCTCAGTTGTTTGTGCAGGTCATCTCAGTTGTTTGTGCGTGTCATCTCAGTTGTTTGTGCGTGTCATCTCAGTTGTTTGTGCAGGTCATCTCAGTTGTTTGACAGACAAAATCATGAAGTTTTGGGGAGTCTAAAAAGTATATACAATATAAAGTATTGATTGTTAGCGACTTATAATTTTGACTCATTTTGGGCGAAAATCCGACAGACACAGGCCTTCGTTCAAAAGAATCGATTCTCAGCCGTGGTTTATTGTCATAAGTTAAGACAAAAGAGCGGGTGATAAAAGAGTGAGATGATAAAGACAGAGCAACTGAAGGATATATTTCTTCAGATTTAGAGATAAAGACATCAAAGACATATATTCTCCTTTCTTGTTTTTGGCATAAAGGACATATATTTTTCTATTTGCTTCATAAATATGTTCTTTCTGTCTTTATGTTTTAAACGTGTCTTAATGTTTTAAACGTGTCTTTATCTCCTTCGCTTCTCTGTGTATCACTGTCTCAGCTTCTCTGTGTATCACTGTCTCAGTTTCTCTGTGTATCACTGTCTCTGTTCCTCTGTGTATCATTGTCTCAGCTTCTCGGTATCATTGTCTCAGATTCTCTTTTTTGTTGTGCTGGGTTCTGTAGGTTGCTGCTTTGCAGCGACACCTGGTCTTTGCTTTCTTCCGTCCTCCCCTATAATATTTAATAAGGTGACCGCCTCTCTTTTTGTCAAACAAAACGAAAACTTGCGTATTTTCTTCAAAAAAACTCGGGAAAAGTTTGGAGGGTATTGGTAAAAGCTGTACCTTTGCACTCGCTTTTCAGAACTACGGCAAACGCCAAACACTGAGAGCAACGAGAAAGAGTTCTTTGAGAAGATTACATACAACAGAGAGTAGTACAAGAAGCGATTCCTACACCTTATTATATATAGGATGTAAGGAATTGGGTAGAAGAAACGAACCGTTCAATTTTATATTGAAAACAGGAAGACTTCAATAAACCATCGCGTCCTGTGACAGAGAAACTTTTTCCGATTCGGCCGCAAGGCTGATGAAGGAACCATGATATTTTACAATGGAGAGTTTGATCCTGGCTCAGGATGAACGCTAGCTACAGGCTTAACACATGCAAGTCGAGGGGTAACGACAGCGAAAGCTTGCTTTTGCTGGGCGACGACCGGCGCACGGGTGAGTAACGCGTATCCAACCTGCCCATAACTAAGGGATAATCCGTAGAAATGCGGTCTAATACCTTATGTGTTCCGAGGAAGACATCTGAATTGGAATAAAGATTTATCGGTTATGGATGGGGATGCGTCTGATTAGATTGTTGGCGGGGCAACGGCCCACCAAGTCTACGATCAGTAGGGGTTCTGAGAGGAAGGTCCCCCACA
>NZ_VUNG01000017.1 GCF_009695775.1 Hallella mizrahii
CGTTTCTTGTGTACGAACATGATGCAAAGATAGCTTGCGCCACCCAAAAATCCAAATACAAAGTGTCACTTTATTGATTTTTAATGATTTACGGCCGTTAACGGCTATTAACGTGGAAAACAGGAAAAAGATGACAGTGTAGGGGCGAGCCGTCCCTACACTGTCATCTACAAAACGGGTGTATTAGAATTGTTTATCCAGCATTTCACTCCCCCTCTCCCCTTGGAGAGGGGGTGAGGGGGGTGAGGCTGTAGTGTAAGCTGGTGAGCCTGTTCTTTTACTCGAAGTTCTTATCGTCGAGCATCTCAAAGCCGCAGTAAGGCACGAGTGCTTTCGGCACGCGGATGCCCTCGGGCGTCTGATTGTTCTCAATGATGGCGGCAACGATACGCGGCAGTGCCAAAGCAGAACCGTTGAGCGTGTGGCAGAGCTCCGTCTTCTTGGTGTCGGCACGACGGAAACGGCAGTGCAGACGGTTGGCCTGATAGCTCTCGAAGTTTGAAACAGAGCTGACCTCGAGCCAACGCTTCTGTGCGCCACTCCATACTTCAAAGTCGTAGCAGATAGAGGAAGTGAAACTCATGTCACCACCGCACAGGCGGAGGATGTGATAAGGCAGTTCGAGTTTCTGTACAAGACCCTCGACATGAGCGAGCATCTCGTCAAGACTCTGGTAAGAGTGCTCCGGCGTGTCGATGCGAACGATCTCAACCTTGTCGAACTGATGCAGGCGGTTCAAGCCACGAACATCCTTGCCATAGGAGCCAGCCTCACGGCGGAAGCAGGCAGAATAAGCGCAACGCTTGATAGGCAGATCCTTTTCGTCGAGGATCTCATCGCGGAAGATGTTGGTCACAGGCACTTCGGCAGTAGGAATGAGATAGAGGTTGTCGAGATTGCAGTGGTACATCTGTCCCTCCTTATCAGGCAGCTGACCCGTGCCGTAACCGGATGCCTCGTTGACAACATACGGCGGCTGGACCTCGAGATAGCCGGCCTTGCGGGCCTCATCGAGGAAGAAAGCCTCCAAAGCACGCTGGAAGCGGGCCATCTTGCCCACATAGATCGGGAAGCCGGCACCCGTGATCTTCACACCCATGTCGAAGTCTACAAGGTGATATTTCTTGAGCAGATCCCAGTGGCACAGTGCGTCGTCGCCGAGATTTGGCATTGGACCGCCCTCCTTGACGACAACATTGTCGTTGGCATCCTTGCCTTCAGGTACAAGATCGTTGGGGATATTTGGGATCTGGAGCAGTTCGTTGGTCATGTCGGCCTGAGCCTTGTCCATGATCTCCTGCAGTGCCTTGTCGGCAGCCTTGAGCTCAGCCACCTCTGCTTTGACCTTCTCGGCCTCGTCCTTCTTGCCTTCCATCATCAGGCCGCCGATCTGCTTTGACAGCTGATTCTGGTGCTGCTTGTTGCTGTCCAGCTTCTGCTGGCTCTCGCGGCGCAGCTTGTCATACTCCAATACTTTTTCAATAGCTTCGCGGGCTCCGGCGAAATGTTTCTTCTCCAAGCCCTTGATCACGCGTTCAGTTTCCTCACTGATGAGTTTAAGTGTAAGCATATAGCTGTTTATTGATTATATTTCCTTATTTGGGGCAAAAGTACAAAAAAAAACGCTCACGGCAAAATTTATACGAGAAAACGCTTGCAACACCCGTTGATTACAACAAAAAAACGTATCTTTGCAATGATACAATATTGAATATGGTAAGATTTGATGGTTTCGACATTTGTATTATAAGATAAAAGAATATAAGAGATGGATTACGGAAAAGAGAAAAAGCAACTGGTCCACCATGCGTTATGGGGACTTTTGTTGGCCATCGGATGGGTCTGGATCTGTCCCTCACAGGCTCAGACGCCCAAAGGTCACCGGCTGCCTAACGTGGCTGTCGGCATTCACCACCATCATCCCGACTCTACACTCTGCTCCCCGCTGAATATAGGACTTCTCAGCGAGGTCGACACGCTTCACGGTTTCCAATACGGCATGTTTCTCGGTGCTGTGCGCGGGCGGGCCGACGGTTTCATGCTCGCAACCCTTGCCAATGTGGCTCACGCCTTCAATGGGGTACAGATCGCCAGTTTCAACAACATCGTCTTCACGCCGATGAAAGGCATTCAGATCAGCCCCATCACCAACATCGCCATGGGCGTCAGACAAGGAATGCAGTTCTCTTCCATCGCAAACATCAGCTCCGGAAAGATGAGAGGACTGCAACTCAGCACCTATAACTATGCCGACACGCTGCGGGGAACGCAAATCGGTATCCTCAACGTGGCGCAGAGCCATCCGAGGGGCGTACAGATAGGACTGTTCAACTACACGCGAGACCCGGAAGCACGCAAGATCGGACTCATCAACATCAACCCACAGACACGCATCGACGTGATGCCGTATGTCGGAACCTCCACCCGTCTGAACCTCGCCCTGCGCTTCCGCAATCCCCACACCTACACGATGGTCGGCATAGGCTCTCACTTCCTGGGACTCGACGAGGACTTCTCGGGCGAGCTCTTCTACCGCATGGGACGATACTGGGGCATTGCACCACGATGGACACTCGGTGGAGACATAGGATTCGGACACGTGGAAACTTTTCAAAACAAAGGCGACACGCCACGGCGTATGTACTCGCTACAGGCACGCCTGACGGCCGACTATGCCATCAACGACAATCTCGGTGCCTTTGTCGCCGCCGGATACGGCACCACAAGACACTATGGATCGCACACCAACTTCCGTTCACGCCCGATCATCGAGGCAGGACTGGCACTGCGCTATCACCACGATCCCGACCATCAGGCTCTTTGGGACGAGGAAAGAAAGCGCGACCGGGAGTTTATGCTCGGCAAGCTGGCACTGACACCGGAAGACAGCCTCTACCGATGGAGCGACCCTGACTATACCAAGAAAAGATGGCTGCGCGCGGCGGCAGAGGCGGTTGGCATCAACGTCTTCGTGCATTGCTTCGACCGATTCGTCATGGACGAAGACTTTGCGCAGGTTACTTTCAAAAGCATCGCACACAACTGGCACCACGCCTTCGTGTGGGACAACGATCAGTTCTCGACGAACCTCTTTGCACATCCTTACCACGGCAACCTCTATTTCAACTCGGCTCGCAGCAACGGACTGAACTTCTGGCAGAGTGCGCCTTACGCTCTTGGAGGAAGTCTGATGTGGGAGTTCTGCGGTGAAGTGGAGCCACCGGCCATCAACGATGTGCTGGCTACCACCTTCGGCGGCATTTGCATCGGTGAAGTCATGCACCGCGTATCGGCACTCGTACTCAACGATCGCTCACGTGGCTTCCGTCGCTTCCTACGAGAGGCGGTTGCTTTCGTCACCAACCCCATGCAAGGGCTCAACAGAATCATCGACGGTGACGCGTGGAACGTGCGGCAGGACAAGTACATGTACCACGACTTCAGCCGCATCCCCGTGGAGTTTGCCATGACCGTCGGCGACCGCTATCTCGCTGACCAAGGCGGTATCTTCCGAGGAGAAAACCAGCCTTACCTGATGTTCGACCTGCACTATGGCGATGCCTTCGACGACAGCAACACGCAGCCCTACGACTTCTTCACCCTGAACGCCTGCGCGGGATTCACCGGCAATCAGCCGCTCATCAACAACCTTCACCTGCTCGGTAAACTCTGGAGCCACACCGTATATGACGGAAAACAAGGAAAGACGATCGTCGGAATATTTCAGCACTTCAACTATTACGACTCGAAACCCGTAAAAAACGGCAGCGACAAGACCCCTTACCGCATATCAGAAGCAGCTTCCTTCGGTCCCGGTATGATGTGGCAATTCCCGCAAGTGGGTAATCTCAAGCGGTTGGAACAGGCTGTCTTTGCCGATCTCATCCTACTCGGCGGTACGAAGAGCGACTACTACAACGTGATCGACCGCGACTATAACATGGGATCGGGATTCAGTCTCAAGTCCAAGACCCAAATGGTCTTCCCTCGCCTCGGCTACTTCTCGCTGCTTGTGGACTATTACCACATCTATACATGGAAAGGATATGAGGGTAAAGACCTGGAGCACACCAATCCTCTCTACCTCAACGCGCAAGGCGACAAAGGCGACGCGCAGTTGCTGGTCTTCAACCCTCGCTTTGTATTCCAACTGAGAAACAACTTCGGCATCGAGTGGCAAGGGGCTTACTATGGCAGATATACCTATTATAGCTATCACCCCAGCGTCAGGGCTCATACCTTCGAAACCAGACTGGGACTGCTCTACAGATTTTAGCAGAAGAGCAAAGGCCTGAAAACAAACATCGGGTGAGCCGCCATCATTGCTGCTCACCCGATGCTTATTGATAACGAAAGGGTAAAAGCCGACTGCTGCTTCAGCAAAGCATCCTTTCGATAAATCGATTAGAAATCATAGGAAAAGCCGAAGGACACAAACTCGTTGAGCATCCAATAGCCAAAACTCTTGTCGCGATTCACACCGTCGTCGAAGCGGGGATAGGCATAGACCTTGGCCGAGATATAGCGGTTGAACGAGAAGGTGAACGTGTTCTCCCACTCCAGCTCTGAACGCTTATACGTGGTATAGCCGTAGAGACGGGTCTGCCACATGAAGTTGTCCCAAATCTTCCACTTCAAGTCACACGTAAACTGCGAGCCATAGTCGTGAAGAGTGTGGTGCCCTTCCTCAAGTCCATTGGCCTGGGCAAGGCTTTGGCGACCTACATACTTGAGGTTATAAGCGATTGGAGCCAAGTGGATGGAACCCGTCAGACGGTTCTTCAAAGCACTGACATTATAGTCCATACCGAGCGAGACATTGAAGTTGAAAGGACTCATAAAGTCAGATTTCACCCTCGGAGAATTGGTATCGTACTTCCGCAGAAACTGTGTTGTGGCGATCACTTGGAAAGTATAGTACCAGTGCTTCGTGGCTTGCAAGCCGAGCTTACCGGTATATCGAAGAAGATCCTCTGTACTCTTGGCCTTGTGGAGCGAGTCTCCTTTAGTCGTCTGTATACCTAACTTCATCTCCAACTTATTGTCCCAACGCAACTTCTGCTTGTTGTCGTAATGTGCCTCAAGCGTCAGTGAGCCCACAGCGGAATAGTTTCCCTCGCCCCCTTTATACCAGTTGGGTGAGATATAGCTCTGAAGAAACTGTAAGTAATAATCGCCGCCGAAAGTCCAGAAATTGGGTTTAAACACCACCATATCCATGGGCACATACTCCGGTTCCTCCGGTTTGGTAGGCTTGACAACAGTTGCCGGATGCTCCGTAATCGTCGTGGGTCTGAGCACGGGACCTGTTTTTTCCAAGTCGCGCTGCGTTGTCTTCACCGCTCCCGGACGATGAAGATAAACCCAGAGCAGCGACGCGTCGGTAGGCGTCAGCGTCCCGTCGAGAGAGAAAGCGCGATGAGCAACACCTCGATAGAATGTCATCGGGAGAAACAACGGTGCAGTGGTGCTCTCATACAAGGGCCGCGAAGCCTTCACACTGTCGCGAAAGAGTGAGTCAGAAAACAAACGCAAAGAGTCCATATAGACCGTCACCAACTTGCCTCGACCCTGCAACAGCGCATGACGATAGGCCACTGAACGCGCAGCCGCCGGCATGGCAGACGACAGTATCAGAGCGATTATCAACAAGCAAACCGCCGGGCGGAACAGATTATGACTTTCTCTATGCGACATCGTTTCTTCAACTCCTTCTTTCTTTAATGATTCGTTATATTGTCTTAACGTTGCAAAGATAACAATAATTTTTGTTTTTGTTGTACATCTCATAAAAATATGCTAACTTTGCAACATCTTTTATAGATCGAGTAACTCTTTCGTATTCAACAATTAAATCCAACAAAATATTGACAATGGTGGCAGAAACAAAGTACATCTTCGTCACAGGCGGTGTGGTTTCCTCGTTAGGAAAAGGCATCATCTCGTCTTCAATAGGTAAGCTTCTACAAGCAAGAGGCTACAACATCACCATCCAGAAATTCGATCCTTACATCAACATCGACCCAGGTACGCTCAATCCCTATGAGCACGGCGAATGCTATGTGACTGTCGACGGTATGGAGACCGACCTCGACCTTGGACACTATGAGCGATTCACAGGCATTCAGACTACCAAGGCCAACTCTCTGACAACAGGGCGCATCTATAAGAGCGTCATCGACAAGGAGCGCCGCGGCGACTATCTTGGCAAAACCATCCAGGTCGTGCCACATATCACTGACGAGATCAAGCGCAATGTAAAGCTCCTCGGACAGAAAAACCACTACGACTTCGTCATTACCGAAATCGGAGGTACCATTGGTGACATCGAGAGCGCGCCATTCATGGAGGCTATCCGACAGTTGAAATGGGAACTCGGCAAGCGTGCCGTCTGCGTGCACCTTACTTACGTGCCCTACCTCAAAGCCGCCGGCGAGTTGAAGACCAAGCCGACACAGCACTCCGTCAAGGAACTCCAGAGCGTAGGTATCCAGCCCGACATCCTCGTGCTGCGCACTGAGAAACATCTGCCTGACCAGGTTCGCAAAAAGGTGGCTGCTTTTTGCAACGTCGACCTCGACTGCGTCATCCAGAGCGAAGATCTCCCCAGCATCTACGAGGTGCCGGTGAACATGCAGAACCAAGGCCTCGACGCTGCCATCCTGCGCAAAGTCGGTGAGCCCATCGGCGAGAAACCAGGACTCGGTCCCTGGCGTTCCTTCCTCGAGCGACGCAAGAAGGCCACAGAGGAAGTGCACATCGGACTCGTCGGAAAGTATGACTTGCAGGATGCTTATAAGAGTATCCGCGAGAGCCTATCACAGGCCGGTACCTACAACGACCATAAGACGGTCATCACCTTCATCAATTCGGAGTATATCACTTCCGACAATGTCGCTGAGAAACTGGCAGGACAGGACGGCATCGTCATCTGCCCGGGATTCGGACAGCGTGGTATTGAGGGTAAGATCGTGGCTGCCAAATACTGCCGTACCCATGATGTGCCGACATTCGGCATCTGCCTGGGTATGCAGATGATGGTCATCGAGTTTGCACGCAACGTGCTCGGCTATGCCGACGCCAACTCGCGCGAGATGGACGAAAAGACACCGCACAACGTCATTGACATCATGGAGGAGCAGAAAAACATCACCAATATGGGTGGTACTATGCGTCTCGGTGCCTACGACTGCGTGCTCCGCAAAGACTCGAAAGTATACTCTATCTACAAGCAGGAGAATATACGTGAGCGTCACCGCCACCGCTATGAGTTCAACAACGACTATCAGAAGGAATACGAAGACAAGGGAATGATGTGCGTGGGCCGTAACCCGGACAGCGATCTCGTCGAGATCGTGGAAATACCTAAGTTGAAATGGTATATCGGCACCCAGTTCCACCCCGAGTATCAGAGCACTGTGCTCAAGCCACATCCGCTCTTTGTCGACTTCGTCAAGACGGCCATCGCCAACCAAAAGAAGAAATAAGTACTGAGAAGAAGTGCGTGTAACACTTCATACATCAAGAATTAGAGAAGGAGAGAATCAGAAGATGGTTCTATAATTCTCTAATTCTTGATCTCCTTTTGAACTAAACATGATTCGGGTCAAAACCCGAGAGAATAGATTTATGGATAAGAACAACATTATCGGCTTCGTGCTCATCGCGCTTGTGCTTATCGGCTACAGCTGGTACGCGAAGCCATCTAAAGAGCAGGAGCGTGCACAATTTGTGCAAGACTCCATCGCACAGGCCAAGCGACAGCAGGCTGAGCAGAACGCCAAGACGGCTGCCTTCAACCGCCAGCAGGCTGCCAAGCAGAAGATCGCGGCGGACACCACAGCCCTCTTCCACGCTGCCCTGACCGGACAAGCCAAGGACATCGTGCTGAAAAACAGCAAAGTCGCTGTCACGCTGTCTACCAAAGGTGCCACTGTCACCAAGGCGATCATCAACAACTATAAGGACAACATCACTGAGGCAAACCACGTCACCCTCTTCCAGGGCAAGGATCAGAGCCTCACCTACACCATGGCTGCCAAGGAGATCAACATCTCCACTGCCGACCTCTACTTCGTGCCTTCCAATGTGACAGACTCTACTGTCACCTTCACAGCTACCGCTGCTCCAGGCAAGACCGTCACGCTGGCATACCGCCTCGGCAAAGACTATATGCTCCACATGCAGATGGCTGTCAAAGGCATGGAGGGACTCTTCGCGCCAGGCACCAGCACAATGGACGTGAACTGGAAAGACAAGTGCCGTCAGCAGGAGAAAGGCTTCAACTTCGAGAACCGCTACGCTACCCTCACCTACCATAATGTGGAAGGTGGTACCGACAAGCTGAGCGAGACATCGCAGAAGATCGACGAGGACATCGAGGACAGCATAGACTGGGTGGCCTTTAAAAATCAGTTCTTCTCCGCCGTGATGATTGCCAAGAACAACTTCCAGGGTCACTCCCTGATGACGTCCATCCCGCAGGAGAAAGGCTCTGGATACCTCAAGCAATACGAGGCTAAGATGAAGACTTTCTTCGACCCGAGTGGTAAGACACCGTCGGAGTTCGAGTTTTACTTCGGTCCTAACGACTTCCGCCTGCTGCAAAAGGTGGAGAAGGAAAGTACTTTTGGCCACGATCTGCAGATGCAGCGTCTCGTCTACTTGGGATGGCCGCTCTTCCGGATCATCAACCGCTGGTTCACAATCTACGTGTTCAGCTGGCTGAGCAAATGGTTCCCCATGGGCGTAGTGCTGATTCTCATCACCCTGCTCCTGAAGGTGATCACCTATCCGATGGTGAAAAAGAGCTATATGAGTTCCGCCAAGATGCGCGTGCTCAAGCCGAAGCTCGACGAGGCAACCAAGCAATACGATAAGCCCGAGGATGCTATGCAGAAGCAACAGGCTATGATGGCAGAGTACGCCAAGTACGGTGTATCCCCACTCTCCGGCTGTCTGCCGATGCTCATACAGATGCCGATCTGGATTGCAATGTTCAACTTTGTGCCTAACGCCATAGAGTTGCGTGGTCAGAGCTTCCTTTGGATGCACGACCTCTCGACGTATGACCCGATCATCCAATGGCACAGCAACATTTGGCTCATCGGCGATCACCTGAGTCTGACCTGTATTCTCTTCTGCGGTGCCCAGATCATCTACTCTTGGTTTACCATGCAGTTGCAGAAAGATCAGATGGTCGGTCAGCAAGCCGAACAGATGAAGGCCATGCAATGGATGATGTATCTCATGCCACTGATGTTCTTCTTTATGTTCAACGACTACTCTTCAGGTCTGAACTTCTACTATTTCGTCTCGCTGATCATGTCGGCCGGCATCATGTTCGTGCTGCGCAAGACCACCAACGACGAGAAGCTGCTGGCTATCCTTGAGGCTCGCTACAAAGAGAACCAGGCTAACCCACAGAAGAAGATGAAGGGTATGATGGCACGTATGCAGGCTCTCCAGGAAATGCAGCAAAAGCAGATGGAGGAGAACCGCCGCCGCCAGGAAGAACTGAAAAACAAAAGAAACGGAAAGAAATAGTGCCGCTATATATAATAATGAGTAACGAAGAAGATCCCGGCATGAGGCCGGCGTCCGATATCGTTACTCATTTTTCACGAAGCAGCCTGCTGCTTGGAAATCATATACTGACTTGAGAAAAGCAGGAAACTACTTCTTTCCTACATACAACTTACTCCCATGAATAAAGCAATAGCAATGGTGCTGGGTGCCATGCTTCTTGGTACCCCAACGATGAAAGCACAGACGATGATTGAGAAAAACAACATCACGCTCGCCAGCGACCAGATGACGCCAGAGGCCCTGTGGGCCATGGGGCGCATCGGTGCCTATGCTGTCTCGCCCGACGGCAAGACGCTGGTCTACCAGGTGAGCTACTATAGTGTCAAGGAAAACAAAAGCCATACGATGCTCTTCGTGCAGCCGCTGAAAGCCGGCAAGAGGATTGCCAAGGCAACAGCCCTGACCAAGGACAGCAAAAGCGAGACAGACGCCGCATGGATTGAGGGCGGAAAGAAGATCGCCTTCCTTCGCGACGGACAGCTGTGGAAGATGAACGCCGACGGTACCGACCGCGTGAAGATGACCGACAGCAAGATCGACATCGAGGGATTCCTTTTCTCGCCCGACGGCAGCAAGGTGATCCTCATCAAGAGTCTCCCTTATCACGGCAGCATCCAGAAGAATCCTGATGACCTGCCAAAGGCTACCGGGCGTCTCGTCACGGATCTGAACTATCGTCACTGGGATCACTACGTCGAGAGCATGCCGCATCCGTTCGTAGCCAACGTCAATGGCGACAAGGCTGACGACGGTGTTGACATCCTTGAGGGGCAGCCCTACGAGTGCCCAATGGCTCCTTTCGGCGGTATCGAGCAGTTGGCATGGAGCCCCGACTCCAAGCAGGTGGCCTACACCTGCCGTAAGAAAGAGGGTGTGGAATACGCCATCTCTACCGATGCCGACATATACCTATATAATATAGATACGCGCGCGACCCGCAACCTCTGCAAGCCGGAAGGATACAAAGAACCGAAGATCGACCCGACAAAGACCATGCGCAACCAAGCCGTCAACCATCAGACTGGTGATATGCAGGTAGGTTACGATGTCAACCCGAAGTTCTCTCCCGACGGCAAATACATTGCCTGGCAGAGCATGAAAAACGACGGCTATGAGAGCGACCGCAACCGTCTCTGTGTCATGGAACTTGCCACAGGCAAGAAAAGCTACGTCACGGAGAAGTTCGACTCCAATGTCGATGACTATATCTGGAACAGCGACAGCCGCACGCTCTACTTCCTGGGCTGCTGGCACGCCTGCGTGAATATCTATCAGACCGATCTCGGTGGCAACGTCAAGCAGCTCACTGACGGCTGGCACGACTTCGGCTCACTGAAACTCTTGGCTCCTGGTAAGCTCATCGCTACGCGTCACTCCATGGCAGACCCTGACGACATCTATCAGGTCAACATCAACAAGACTGAAAAGAAGAGCGTTGCGATCCGTCTCACTGCTGAGAACGATCACATCCTCGACCAGCTTGCCAAACCGACCATACAGCAGCGCTGGGTGAAGACAACCGACGGCAAACAGGAACTCGTTTGGATTATCCTGCCGCCACACTTCGACGCTACCAAGAAATATCCTACCCTGCTCTACTGCGAGGGCGGTCCTCAGAGTCCCGTCTCACAGTTCTGGAGCTATCGCTGGAACTTCTCCATTATGGCCGCTCACGGCTATGTCGTCGTAGCACCTAACCGCCGTGGCCTTCCCGGCTTCGGTTCTGAGTGGAACGAAGAGATTAGCGGCGACTGGACAGGCCAGTGTATGAACGACTATCTCAGCGCCATCGACGACGCAACAGCCAACTTGCCTTATGTCGACAAAGACCGTCTGGGCTGTGTAGGCGCCTCTTTCGGTGGCTTCTCCGTGTACTATCTTGCCGGTCATCACGACAAGCGCTTCAAGTGCTTCATCGCTCACGACGGTGCTTTCAACCTCGAGTCGATGTACACCGACACAGAGGAAGACTGGTTCTCCAACTGGGAGTATGACGACGCTTACTGGAATAAGGACATGACTGCCAACGCTAAGCGCACCTACGAAAACAGTCCGCATAAGTTCGTCGACAAGTGGGACACGCCGATTCTCTGCATCCATGGCGAGAAGGACTACCGCATCAATGCCAACCAAGGCATGGGAGCCTTCAACGCCGCACGCATGCGTGGCATTCCCGCCGAGCTACTCATCTTCCCCGACGAGAACCACTGGGTACTCAAACCACAGAATGGTATTTTGTGGCAACGCACCTTCTTCAACTGGCTCGACCGCTGGCTGAAAGACAAGAAATAAATCGCAATCAATTAAAAGACATATCAAACGACATCCGTGAGAGAAGCAAGGAGGGTTCTCTCACGGATTCAGAAACAGAGAGAATTCTATTATGACAGAGAAAATTCAACGTATCCTCAGCGACAGCAAGGGCGCCCGGTGGACAGCCCTGTTCATTGTCGCATTCACCATGATGACCGGTTACTTCATCACCGACGTGATGTCGCCACTGGAAGTACTTCTTGACAAGCCCGTAGCAGCCGGTGGTCTGGGATGGACCTCAGACGACTATGGCTTCTTCGCCGGCAGTTACGGTCTCATCAACGTATTCCTGCTCATGCTGTTCTTCGGCGGAATCATCCTTGACAAGATGGGTATCCGCTTCACAGGAATCATGGCTTGCGGTCTGATGGTGATTGGTGTTTTCATCAAATACTATGGTGTGACGGGTGACTTCGGCGACAGTCGCTTCACCCTGAGCTTTGTCAACTTCTCCCTGCCCATGTCTGCGGCAGTAGCCTCTCTGGGCTTTGCCATCTTTGGCGTGGGCTGCGAGATCTGCGGTATCACCGTGTCGAAGATCATCACCAAGTGGTTCACCGGTCACGAGCTTGCGCTCGCCATGGGCATTCAAGTAGCCCTCGCCCGATTGGGAACGGCGGGTGCCATGATGGGCGCACTGCCCTTTGCCAAAGCTTTCGGCGGTAAGGTTGGTGCTCCGGTGCTCCTCGGCCTAGTGCTGCTGGTGATCGGCTTCCTGTCCTTCATCGTTTACACGGTCATGGACAAGAAGCTTGACAAGAGCGTAGAGGAAGCCAAAGGTGAAAAAGAGTTCGAGAAAGAGAAAGAAACACTCGACGAGGAGACTGACGACGACTTCCACTTCCGCGATCTGAAGTACATCTTCTCCAACCCAGGCTTCTGGTGCATCTGTCTCCTCTGCCTGCTGTTCTACAGCGGTGTCTTCCCCTTCTTGAAGTTCGCAACCAAACTGATGATTGCCAACTACGGTGTTTCTGAGGATATGGCCGGTAGTATCCCGAGTCTGATTCCCTTCGGTACCCTCTTGCTTACACCGCTCTTCGGCTCACTCTACGACCGTATTGGCAAGGGCGCCACGCTGATGCTCATCGGCTCGGCCATGTTGGCTGCCGTGCACTTTATCTTTGCTATCCACATCCTGCCCTATGGTTGGTTTGCCGTGATCATCATGATCATCTTGGGTGTCGCCTTCTCCTTGGTGCCATCTGCCATGTGGCCGAGCGTGCCAAAGATCATCCCGATGAAGCTTTTGGGGTCTGCCTACGCCATCATCTTCTACATTCAGAACATTGGATTGGCTCTCGTACCTATGTTCATCGGTAAGGTCAACGGCGCAGATCCGAGCTACACCACGAGTATGAGCATCTTCTGCGGTTTCGGTGTGGCAGCTGTCGTCATCTCGCTCCTGCTGATCGCCGTAGACAAGAAGAAGCACTACGGACTACAGGACGCCAACATCAAGAAATAAACTTCGACCACACTCTATAAGGAGTCGTAAGTCATTCTATTAGAAGCATGGGACTTGCTGTCATCTGCAAGTTCCATGCTTTTTTATTCTCCGCTTATTCTTTTGGTGTATTTCATATTTGCCATCATTACTTTTATTATTCTAAAAGCAGTACGAAACGTTTGCTACATAAAATATTTTTTGTAGCTTTGCAAGGACGAGAATGTCTTGAGTCATCAACAAAGAGATTTAAACCATGAAATATCCCATAGGAATACAAGACTTTGAAAGCCTACGAAACAATGGATATGAGTATGTCGACAAGACAGAACTCATATACAAGCTCGTGCAAGAGGGGACTTATTATTTTCTAAGCCGTCCTCGCCGATTCGGGAAATCACTGCTCATGTCCACACTTGCAGCCTACTTTAGCGGCAAGCGGGAGTTGTTTCATGGTTTAGCTATCGATAAACTTGAGAAGGACTGGACGGTTTATCCTGTGCTGCATCTTGATCTCAACACCGACAAATATGATTCACAGGAAGTATTGGAAAGCCGTTTGAACCTCTTCCTCTCGCATTGGGAACAGCAATATGGAAGAAATCCCAATGAGGTCACGTTTGCCCAGCGCTTTGAAGGCATCATCAGCCGAGTAGCCACAAAAGAGGGGAAAGCAGTCGTGATCCTTGTCGATGAATATGACAAGCCTATGTTGCAGGCTATCAACAACGACAAGTTACAAACAGCCTATCGCAATACCTTGAAAGCCTTCTATGGCGCGCTGAAGACGCAGGACAGATACATCCGTTTCGCTCTTCTGACCGGAGTGACGAAGTTCGGAAAGGTCAGCGTGTTCTCAGACTTGAACAATCTGACCGACATCTCCATGGACGAGAGCTACGACACGCTCTGCGGAATCACCGAGGAAGAGATGCACCGCTATTTCGAAGAGGGCATTCAGAAGCTCGCCGACCGCTACGACATCAGCTACGAGGAGGCTTGCGCACGACTGAAAAAACGCTATGACGGCTATCATTTCGTAGAATATGGCACGGGCGTCTACAATCCCTTCAGTCTTCTGAGTACCTTCCGCGCCAATAAATTCGGCAGCTTTTGGTTTGAGACAGGCACGCCGACATTCCTCGTACAACTGTTGCAACGAGAGAATTTCTATCTTCCTGACCTCACGCAGCAACAGGTATCTGCGGACATGCTCAACTCCATCGATGCCATGGACCGCAATCCGATTCCAGTCATCTACCAAAGCGGCTACCTGACGATCAAGGATTACGACGAGGAGTTCAAGGTCTATACGCTCGGCTTTCCCAATGAAGAGGTGGAAGAGGGCTTCGCCAACTATCTCCTACCTTACTATGCTCATACCGGCAGCGAGGGAGCACCGATGTATGTCCGCAACTTTGTGCTTGCTCTGCGCAACGGCAAGCCTGAAGAATTTATGAAGCGCATGCAGGTGCTCTTCGCCGACACGGACTACAAGATCGTAGGCAACGCTGAACTGTATTTCCAAAATGCGTTCTACATCGTCACGAAGTTACTTGGCTTCTACACCGTGGTGGAGCGCACGATTTCCGACGGTCGCATCGACATGATCGTGAAAACAAAGGACTATATCTACATCTTCGAGTTCAAATACGACCAAAGTGCGGACACCGCCTTACAGCAGATTGAGGACAAAGGCTACGCCAAGCCCTTTGCCACCGATGGCCGCAAGATCGTGAAGATCGGTGTCAACTTCTCACGGGAGCACCGCTGTATCGATGAGTGGAAGATCAAGGAATAGAGTCAAACAAATGATTTGGGCACCATAAAGCCCCAAGAAGAAACAACAGAAAGCATGACAGAGAGTACAGAAAGCAGCAACCTGCTCAATTTATTCACAGAAGTGAAGGATACCGTCATCCGCCGCATACGTGGCCGGAAGAAGGATGTGGCACTTGTGCTCTCCAGTGGAGGCGCACGAGGACTGGCTCATATCGGTGCCATCGAAGAGCTTCTTGACCGCGGATACCACATCCGCTCCATTGCCGGGACGTCGATGGGTGCTCTCGTCGCCGGCATGTATGCGACCGGAAACCTCGAGACCTTCAGGGAATGGATGAAGAGTATAGACAAGCGGAAGATTCGGGAATTGACAGACTACTCCCCCAGCCTGGATCATCTGGTCAAAGGCAAACGCATCATCGACACGCTTAAAACCATTGTTCCCGACACCGACATCGACACACTGCCCATTCCTTATGCCGCCATCTCCACAGACTGGGAAAGCGGCCATGAGGTGGTCTTCCGCCACGGCTCCCTCTATGAGGCCATCCGTGCAAGCATCTCTCTGCCTGCTTATTTCGAGCCCATGCACCTTGGCAACAAGTTGCTCATCGACGGAGGCACGACCAATCCTCTGCCTCTCAACCGCGTGGAGCGACATAAAAGCGACCTGCTCGTGGCCGTCAACGTCTGCGGACATGACTATGAAGGGGAATTGGAACTGAAGCGCACCGCCGAACGCCAGCGCATGGCATCCTCCCGTACACTGCAACTGCTCAACCGTATCGTACCAGGAGGCTTGAAACTCGACTTCAACTACTTTACATTGTTGAACCGTACCGCCAGCATCATGATTCACCAAAACGCACAGCTCATGCTCAGACTTTGTCCGCCTGATATTCTCCTGGACATCCCCATGCGCAGGTTCAGCGGCTCCGACTATGACAAATCCGAGCGTCTCATCGCCATCGGACGTGCAAGGATGAAGAAGGTACTTGATGACTACGAGGAATAGCGAGTCTTAAACATAAAATACTAATCACTTTTCAACCATCAAAATCATGAAAAAGAACATTATGTTAGTCATGGCCGTAGCTGCAATGCTGTTTGCCAGCTGCGGAGGAAGCAAGACAAAGTCTGCTGCCGAGGCTACAGACTCAACGGCAACAGCCGACAGCACGGAACAGATAGACACCACAGCTCTTGCTCCTGAGATCAAGTCCACACTCAACGCGCTGACCGCTCAGGCCACAAGCGCCATTGAGAAGAAAGATCCCAAACAGGTGACCACAGCACTGGCAGACCTGGCTACCACCTATAAGACACTGGTCAACGCCGGCAAACTCGATGAAGCAAAGACTTACGGTGCCGCCATCAAGAAATTCGTCAAGGACAATGAGCAGACGCTGAAGAGCGTAGCCACTAACAACACCACCATCGCCGACCTGATCAACAACATCGAGAACCTGCCGACGACAGCAGCCACTACCGCTGACGAAGCCAAGAAGGCTGTCGCCCAAGATGTCGTGAACCTCGCTTCTCCATACCTGCAGAAGGGCGCTGCCGCTGCTGCCACCGCTGAAGCTGCCGCCGCCGTGTTGAAGAATGCACCCGCCGCTGCCAAAGCCGCTATCGAGGCTGCTCCCGCCACTGCCAAGGCTGCCGCTGAGCAGGCTGCCAACCAAGCCGTCAACAACGCCAAGACGGCTGCCGAGAACAAAGTCAACGAAGAGGCTAACAAAGCAGCTTCCAAAGCCAATGAAGCTGTGACAAAAGCACAGAACAAGGCTGCTGAAAAGGTCAACAAAGCGGCGTCTAAGGCTAATGATGCCGTCAACAAGGCTGCAGGAAAGGCTCTGAAAGGACTGGGGCTGTAATCATTGCTCCATCTTTACGCGCCACAGAACCGACAAGCCCCCTTTCCGCAACCATGCGGCAAGGGGGCTTGTTGGTTATATATATAATAATGTGTCGTCGCTTATCGGATTCTGTCCATCGAACGGACAAGATCCTCGTCAGCCTTAATGCCTCGATAAGCCAGAACGAAAAGAATCAAAGCCACAAACGGCAGACATCCGGCAAAGCGCGGATGGAACGTGCCCATACCCTTGAAAAGGTGAAGGACACAGAAAGCGTAATAGCCATACCACACCAATGTCAGCACGATGTTGGCCACGCAAATCTTCATCTGCATCTTACGTTTCTTAAACAGAGGGATGCAAGCCAGTGTCAGCGCACCCGTGATCACCAAGTCGACGAAAAGAAGCGGATGAATCTGATAGCCACCGTTGGCGTAAAGTCCTACATTATAGAACAGTGCAGGAACGCCCATACCCTTAGGCTCGATGGCTCCCAACGGCAGGCAGAGGCAGACAATGATGGCTGCCAATGCCAACAGCAGGAAAACAGTTTGCTTGCGTTGTATCATCAGATCAGATCATCTTTACGCTCGCTGTCGGCGGGCACCTCGTCAGCTGGATTTCTCCAGTAGATCTTACCTTCGATAAACTCCTGTGTTGCCAGCAACGACGGCTTGGGCAACTTCTCGTAATAGCGGCTGATTTCAATCTGCTCGCGGTTCTCAAAGACCTCCTCCAAAGAATCGTTGTAGGAAGCGAACTCCGAGAGCTTCTTGCTCAGGTCTTCCTTGATCTGAACAGAAATCTGGTTGGCACGCTTCGAAATGATGACCACACTCTCGTAGATGTTACCAGTCTCTTTGCACAAGTCCATCACATTGCGGGTGACGGTGTTAACCGGAGCATTTGATTTTCTATAATCCATTCTATCTATTGTATTATCTTTAGTTGATTATCTTGTATTGACGTCAATAGGCGGACGGGCTTCAGTCCTTCGCCGTACTGGTTATCTTCTTGCACTTGGCAATATATTCTTCTGCCAGCTTGCGATCCTTCGAATCGGGATACTCGTTGACAAAGCCGTAGGCTTCATCTTCTGCATCCTGGAAACGCTCCATCTTCTTCGCCTCCACGCTCTGCTGTGCCAGCTCGTACTTGCTCTTCATGATCAGCAGGGCGAAGTCCTCGCGCCGCTTGGTATAAGGATAGTCCTTCAAGGCGTTCTCTGCCGTGACGATACAAGCCTCGTAGTTGTTGCCTCCGTCGGAGCAGTTGCCGAAATAGGTTCCGAGGTTGTAATACAGCCGGGCAGAATAGAACTCCTTCTCCACCAGCTTATCCTGCAAGTCGAAGAGGCGTTTCTGAGCTGTCTCCTTCATCTTGGCGTCGGGAAAGAGATCGAGATAGGTCTGAAAAGCCGATATGGCCTGCACCGTCTGGCTCTGGTCGAGACGGGGCTCGGGCGTAGACATGTAGAGACTTTGACCGACGTAGAAGTAAGCCATCTCGGCAAAGTAGCCACGGGGATAGCTCTTGGTGTACTTGCTGAATGTCTCAGACGCAGTCACGTAGTCACGGCTGCAATACTCAGCCATGCCCAACATATAGAGACATTCCTGAGCGTCGCGGCTACCCTTTTCCGGGACGATGAGATCCTGGAGAAGTGTCGTGGCACGCATGTACTTGCCCTCAGCAAAGCACTCCTTGGCGTATTCGTACTTATAGCGATAGTCTGTTGACTTATACACTCGGTTGAACTCTTGCGCGCAACTGGTGAACAACAAGGCAAAACCCAATGTCAGGAGACACGTTTTCTTCATATCTACACTTTTGAACTGCAAATTTACATATAAATATTTTATTCACAAAGGCATAGAACATTTTTTAGCATAAAATGTACGTCCTATGCTATAAAAGTCGTATATTTGCACTTATGAACTTCCAACTAACTTCAAAATACAAGCCAACAGGCGATCAGCCTCAGGCCATACGCCAACTGACAGAGGGCATCGAGCACGGCGATCCCGCACAAGTGTTGCTCGGCGTCACCGGGTCAGGCAAGACTTTCACTGTCGCCAACGTCATCGCCAACGTCAACAAGCCCACGCTGGTGCTCAGCCACAACAAGACGCTGGCCGCACAACTCTATGAGGAGATGAAAGGATTCTTCCCCAACAATGCCGTGGACTACTATGTCTCGTACTACGACTACTACCAGCCCGAGGCTTACCTTCCGGCTACGGATCTGTATATCGAGAAGGATCTGGCCATCAACGAGGAAATCGACAAGTTGCGCCTCGCCGCTGTCAGTGATCTGCTCTCGGGTCGTCAGGATGTCATCGTGGTGTCGTCGGTGTCGTGTATCTATGGCATGGGCGGTCCCGTCGCCATGCAGGAAAGCATCATCGACATCAAAAAAGGACAGAAAATCGACCGAAACGTGTTTCTGCGCAAGCTCGTCACCGCACTCTATGTCCGCAACGATATCGACCTGCAGCGTGGTTGCTTCTCGGTGAAGGGCGACACGGTAAACATCGCCATGGCCTATAGCGACAACATCCTGCGCGTGACTTGGTGGGACGACGAGATCGACAGCATCGAAGAATGCGACGCTGTGACCATGCACACGCTTCAGCGCTTCGAAGACTATCACATCTATCCCGCCAACCTCTTTGTCACCACGCAGGAGCAAACCAACAGTGCCGTGAGTCATATCCAGGACGATCTCGCCAAGCAGGTCGACTACTTCAAGGAGATGGGCGATGATCTGAAGGCGCAACGCATCAAGGAACGCGTGGAGTACGACCTGGAGATGATCAAGGAACTCGGGCATTGCTCGGGCATCGAGAACTATTCCCGCTACTTCGACGGCCGTGAACCGGGACAGCGTCCTTACTGTCTGCTCGACTTCTTCCCCAAAGACTATCTGATGGTCATCGACGAGAGTCACGTCAGCGTACCGCAGATCAGTGCGATGTACGGCGGCGACCGTGCCCGCAAGCAAAACCTCGTGCAATATGGTTTCCGCCTTCCGGCAGCCTTCGACAACCGTCCGCTGCGCTTCGAGGAGTTCCACGAGATGATCCACCAGGTCATCTATGTCTCTGCCACACCGGCCGACTATGAACTTCAGGAGGCTGACGGCGTCGTCGTGGAACAGCTCATCCGACCCACGGGACTGCTCGACCCAGAGATAGAGGTACGCCCCTCGGAAAACCAAATCGACGATCTGCTCGACGAGATCCTTACACGCAGCCACCGCGACGAGCGCGTGCTCGTCACCACACTGACCAAACGCATGGCCGAGGAACTCACCGAATACCTGCTCAACCACGGCGTGAAGGCCAACTACATCCATAGCGACGTGGCCACGCTCGACCGTGTGCAGATCATGAACGACCTGCGCGCCGGTGTCTATGACGTACTTGTCGGCGTGAACCTTCTGCGTGAAGGTCTCGACCTGCCGGAGGTTTCTCTTGTCGCCATCCTCGATGCCGACAAGGAAGGATTCCTGCGTTCCCACCGCTCACTGACGCAGACTGCCGGTCGTGCCGCACGTAATGTCAACGGCAAGGTGATCATGTATGCCGACACCATCACCGAAAGCATGCAGAAAACCATCGACGAGACAGCTCGAAGAAGAAGCATCCAGCTCAAATACAACGAGGAACATCACATCACGCCCAAGCAGATCGTCAAGGCCATCAAAAGCTCCATGCCACAGGCCAAGAGCGAGGAGACGAGCATGCGCCGAGCCACAGACAAGCCGATTGCGTACAGCGGACCGGAAGAAACCACTGAAGTGGCTGCCGACCCAATCATCCTGCGCATGACAAGACCGGAGTTGGAGAAGAGCATCGCCAACACCAAGGCGCTCATGGAGCAGGCTGCCAAAGATCTCGACTTCATACAAGCCGCACAATATCGCGACGAGATCGTAAGGCTCGAAAAGGAGTTGGAGCTGAAAAAATAATGAGAGAGACAGGGGCTAAAACGCCCTGTCGCTTCTCTCAAACGCCCTATCCTCTCTATAAATTCTATGACTTCTAATGCTTCTATCATCGGGGATAAGATCATGGAAACATCCGAGGCCCTATAACTTCTATGGCATCTATAGCTTCTTTCATCTCTCTTTCTTCTATACCAAACAAACGTTAAAACCCACACCCCGGCTTTGTAATACCACATTATTTCGTAACTTTGCAATAATATAGACAAACATTGGATTATGAAAAAAATCATCATAGCGTTGTTGGCCTTCCTGCCCCTGACTTGCATGGCCCAAAACACGTGGGAAGCCCCTACTGTAGACTCTACACAGATCAAGGCTGAGCAAGCCCAAAAGGCAAAGGCTGAAGCACAGAAGAAATTGGAAAATGCCAAATATCTCGCCGGGGCCGTACCCGAAACAGACGGGAAAGTAGTCTTCACCCTCGACCGCGATGTGCCCGGAAAGACCGCTGACCAAATCTATTCCGCCGTCTTTGCTGCCCTGCAGGCACTCACACAAGAGCAATGCGAGTTCCCCAACAGCAAGATATCCGTGGTCAACAAAGGCGAGCACACCATTGCAGCACGATACAAGGAGTGGCTGGTGTTTCAGAGTACCTTCCTCTCGCTCGACCGCACCGTGTTTAACTATACGATCATCGCCAAGGCTACCGACGGCCACATTCACTGCACGCTGGAGCGCATCTCCTATCAGTATGAGATGGACCGCGGTGATTCCGAGGGCATGTCGGTCAAGGCTGAAGACTGGATCACGGACAAATATGCGCTGAACAAGAAAAAGACCAAACTGCTCAAAGGCAGCGGCAAGTTCCGCCGAAAGACCATCGACCGCAAGGACAACATCTTCGGAAAGCTCTGCCAAGCCCTGCAGATCAAATACTGATCCCTCCTCACCCAATATACCCGCGCGTCACCCCCCATGCCACTTACCCTTCCACAGGTTGGCAACCATAAAACAAAAGATTGACAGATGGACGACAACTCACAAATCGAACACCGCAGCAGGCTCGAACCTATCAAACAAAAGGGACAATATCCCGTGTTGCGCAACTGGCTCAACGCCATCTTTATGATTGGCGCAATTATCGGCGTTGCCGTGTTCTATTGGTCCGACGATACCGTCGGCACGATCATCATTCTCGCTTCCATGGTTTTCAAAATCATCGAATGCGGTTTAAGATTCCTGAAATGAAGAAGATACTCTCGCTGCTCTTCCTTCTCGCTATCCATTTCTCACTGTCTATGGCGCAAAACACCTTAGACAATGACAACTTCAACCAAATCAACGAGAACGGAGACATCAGCCGCAGAAGCGGAAGAAACAACACCGACTCGCTCGGATCGGACAAAGAGATTCCAAAGGGAATCTATGTCTGGACCATTGACGAACGCTTTGGCGACCGCACGCCCGCACCCCTCGACACCATGTCGCACATGTTTCCAAACACTGTCTTCGCCACGGGACTTCGTGGTGAATACAACACCACGGGCAACCTCGGATCGGCACGGCAGGCACGCATCTTCATCGACCGAAACAGCCAGGGACAGTTTATCTTCACCCAACCCTACGACTATTTTGTAAAGCCCGTCAGCGAGTTTCACTTCACCAACACGCTTTCTCCCTTCACCAACCTGACGTACAACAATTGCGGCGACCGCACCAATGGTGAAGATCACTTCACGGCGAAGTTCGGCGTCAACGCTGGCAAGAAACTCGGCGTCGGATTCAACTTCGACTATATCTACGCGCGTGGCTATTACGACAGTCAGGCGGCATCGCATTTCAACTATACCATGTACGGCTCCTACCTTGGAGAGCGATACCAGGCCCACCTTCTCGCTTCTACCAACCACGAGAAGGTGACTGAGAACGGCGGTATCACCAACGACGACTATATCACGCATCCCGAGGCCTTCACCGACAACTATGCCGAAAACGAGATCCCGACGATGCTCACGCAAAACTGGAACCGCAACGACAACCAGCACGTCTTCTTCTCCCAGCGCTACAGCATCGGATTCAACCGCAAAGTGCCTATGACCGCCGAAGAGATTAAGGCGAAGAAGTTTGCCATGGCGTCCAAGAAAGAAGAACAGGAAAAGAAGGACAAGGAAAAACTCGAGAAAGAGGCCGCAAAACGTGGCGCAAAACTCTCTGAGAAGGATCTCAAGAACAAGAAGACGTTTGCCGGAAGACCCGACGACGCCAAGATCGCTGAAGGTCCTGCCAAGAACGACTCCATCGCCAAAGGCGGACGCATCAGCGTCAGCAGCAAGGCAGTTGCCGACAGCCTCATCGCTGCCGAGAAAAAAGCCAAGGCCGACACCTCGTGGCTCAAAAACGAATACGTGCCGGTCACCAGCTTCATCCATACCATCGCCTTTGACAACTACCGACGCATCTACGAGGCTTATCAGACTCCCGGAAACTATTATCTCGACAAATACACAGTAGCCGAGAAGCTCTCCGGCGACTCTATCTATGACCAGACCAAGAGTTGGACATTGCGCAACACATTTGCCATCTCGCTGCTCGAAGGGTTCAACAAATGGGTCAAGACGGGGGCAAAGATCTTTGCCGAGCACGAGCTGCGCCATTTCACGCTTCCCGACTCAGCCGGCGTCAGTTCTTGGAACGAGAACGCACTGAGCATTGGCGCGCAACTCAGCAAGACGCAGGGACAGACGCTCCACTACAACGTGACCGGACAGCTCGGCGTGGCAGGTATCAACGCCGGTGAGATACACATCAACGGCGGCGTGGACCTCAACTTCCCGCTTTTCAAGGACACGATGACGCTCGCCGCCTCAGGATTCTACGCCCACGAGAAACCCTCATTCTACTATCGCCACTATCAGAGTCGACACTACTGGTGGGACGATGAGGACATGAGCATGATCGATCACCTCCATCTGCAAGGACTGCTCAACTACCAGAAGACACGCACGCAACTGCGCTTTGCCTTCGACGAGCTACACAACTACACCTATTTCTCCACGGGTTACACCACCGAGAACGATCAACGCATATATAATAAGATGTCGGTCAACCAAGCCAGCTCGCCCATCAGCGTGTTCACAGCCGAAGCACGACAGAACATCACCTTTGGACTCCTCAACTGGGAAACCGTGGCCACCGTGCAGAAATCGACGGATGAAGACGCACTGCCCCTGCCATTGCTGAATGTCTACACCAATCTCTATCTGAAGTTCAAGATTGCCCACGTGCTGAAATGCGACTTAGGCGGTGACCTCCGCTACTTCACCGAGTACAACGCACCGGAATATGTGCCGGGCATCGGACAGTACGCCGTACAGGCCAACGACAGCAAGGTGAAAATCGGCAACTGCCCGATCATCAACGTCTATGCCAATTTCCACCTCCAGCACACCCGTTTCTTCGTGATGATGAGCCACGTCAATGCCAGCATAGGCAAGAAAAACTATTTCTTCGCTCCCCACTATCCGCTCAACGGCAGCGTGCTCCGCTTTGGCATCAGCTGGAACTTCTTCAACTAACAGTGAAGTAAAGCAAGATTAAAGATATTGACAAAAACACATCACCGCGTAGTTTCATTCTAGAGAAGTCCCTACGCACTGTACACGGGAAAATCGGCTTCATCCAAGCAAAAAAACGATTTTCCTTTGTCAGAACACTGGTTTGACCTTGTCATCTCGGTTGTTTGACCAGATGAAACAACTGAGATGAGCGGGTCAAACAACTGAGATGACAGCAAGAAAAAGGTACTTTGACGCGAATTCTATATGAGAATTCCATCGTCAAAGTACTTTTTTTCATGGTAGAGAAATACAAAGTATGTATAACTTGCTACAAATCAAGGCTTTACAGAAAACTGTCTAAAAATCGCGCAAATCAGAGCAAGGTATGGTTTGCTTCAGAAAATCGCAGCCACGCAGGCGGAAAATTGTCAGTTTATACAACAATCCATACCATCCGACTTCATTTGGATCAGGTGATCGCTTTTGTCCAAGTTTTCCCCAACCTTTCCTTTTCGTAACGATTCACCGAATTCTTTTCGGTTGATAGCATCCACTTTGTTTTGGTGGTATTACCTTGTTAACAGTACCGTATGCGGTGAGACCGTTGGAGCAGACAATGTCACGACCACTGGAGAAGTCCGTAAGTAGTTATTCGTTAGAAGTAAACTTTTGCAGCGTTGTCTTTTTATTTTTCTGTCTTTCGAAACAAAATTGTTGAATAGCTACTCTTTTTCGTCTCGTTCACCAGTATAGATTTTGTCAATTCCATTTATTTTTGTAACTTTACAAACGTAAAGATCCCATTACATGAACTGTTACCAACAACTGAGAACTATATGGATTTTAACGCTATTGCTGGCCGGCTTCCTCACTGCGCACGCGCAGGACGAGGTGCCACACTTCTTCCGACTGACCTACAACAACGGACTGTCGGACAACAAGGTCAACTGTATCATTAAAAGTCACGAAGGATACATTTGGGCAGGCACGCCACAAGGCCTCAACCGCTATGACGGCTTTCGCATACGAGTCTTTTACGCCAACCCCCGTGCACCCCATACGCTACCCGACAACAACATTCTCAACCTCTACGAGGATGCTGAGGGGCAACTGTGGGTCAACACGCCAGCAGGACACTGCCGCTTCAATCCTAAGACAGAACAAGTCAACAGAAACACTGACCAATGGTTGCATCAGCACCATGTCAGCGGGCATTTGCTGATGATGGACACTGACAAAAAACATAATCTCTGGATTTTGGCGGTCAGTCCTAACAAGCTCTACTACTATGATTTTCAGCGCCGTCACGCGACAGTGATGAAGGTGAGCCCACGACAGCTCAACAATGTCACCTCCATCCATGCCGAGGAGAAAGGACTATGTCTGGTCTACAACCGCGGCGCCATGGCGTGGGTCGACCGCAATAGCGGCACGATAGCGTGGACTGACCACTACATTCCCAACCACGACGCCACACCCAACCAGCATTATCACACCATCATCGACCGGCAGGGCAACCGATGGGCTTGGGCAGAAAACAAGGCCTACTGCTATCAGCGCAGCATCCACGCCTGGCGGCTCATCTACGACAGACCAGTCAACGACGTGGCCTTGGACCACGGGGGGCATGTGCTGCTCGCCACAGACCACAACGGACTGGTCATGCTCGACAAGAAGGGAAAGGAGCTGAATCATTGGCTCAACCTCCCTACCGACTCCCGCTCGTTGTCGGACAACACGCTGCAATGCCTCTATGTCGACGATCACGACGCCCTGTGGATCGGCTTCTACCGCATGGGCATGGCCGTGCGCGCCACACAGCACAGTCTCTTTAAACTCATTCCCCTGGGCGACATCTGCACGATGACACAGGGACGCGACGGATATATCTGGCTCGGCACCAACGACAACGGCATCTGGAGATATGATCTGAAGAAAAACCTCCGGCACATCTCTCCCGCACAAAGCGGACTCTCATCCGAGGTCATCGTCGCAGCCCTGACTGACAAGGACGGCAGCCTATGGTTCGGATCCTATCAGGGCGGACTCGCCCACCTCAAAGACGGCAGATGGACCACCTACCGGCAACACAACTCCCAGCTTGCCATCAACAGCGTATGGGCGCTGGCACAACTGCATGATGGAAGTATCGCCATCGCCACACTCGGTGGCGGACTACAGATCCTGGACTGCCAAAGCGGTAAGTTCACCACCTACAACACCCGCAACAGCAACATCACCTCTGACTACCTCTCCAGTCTGTCGGTGGCTGCCGACGGCACCCTGGCCATCGGACACTCACAGGGCATCTCGCTGCTCCGCCCGGGAAAGCACAGATTTCAGAACATTGGACAGTCTGGAGACCCGAAAGGCAACAAACTCACAAGTCTGTCTGTCAACCAAGTACTCTACGACACCCATGCCCGACTGTGGATTGCCAACACTTCCGGACTGAACGTCCTTGAGCCCAACGGACAACAGCTCAACGAGGTGAACCTGCAAAACCAAAATTCCCATACCGAGGTCTGTGCACTCGCCGAGGACCACTACCATAACATCTGGGCCAGCACGAGTAACGGCCTCATGCGCATCTCGGTCCAACAAAGTAAAGACGGCAGCCGGTACCTTGTCACACCTTACGGTCATGCAGGTGGCTTGCAAAACCGATTGTTCAACAAACGGTCAATTCTCTGCCTGCGCGACGGCCGCGTACTTGTGGGTGGCATCGACGGCATCAACATCGTACTGCCCTGGAAAGCCCGACAGCAACAAAGCAAAGCGCATCTGATCTTCAGTGGTCTGACGCTCTTTGACCATGTAGTGGGCGTGGGTGACTCAATCAATGGACACGTAGTCCTCACGCAGTCGCTCAACAGCCTGCGCAAGCTGGTACTCAACCACGACGAAAACACATTTACCATACAACTGGCCACGACGCTCGCAGGACAGCAGACTCAGCCACAGATACTCTATCGCCTTCGTGGTGAGGAAAAACAGTGGTCTGTCGCATCCGGCAATGATCCCTGTGTGCATCTGACCAATCTCTCTCCAGGAAAATACACCTTGGAAGTCAGACTGACCGATGCCAACGGCCTGCCCTCACAGCAGATTGAACAGATGAGCATTGTGATCCGACAACCATTTTACCTGCAGCCATGGGCACTGCTCATCTATCTGACGTTGGCAGCCTTGGCTGTTTGGAACGGACGCAGAAGGTGGAGACTACGCAGAACGAATGAGTTGGAGAAAATGGAACTCAAGAAGCAAAAAGAGATCGAAGAGGCCAAGATGGTCTTCTTCACCAATATCAGCCACGAGCTGCGCACTCCACTGACTCTCATCATTGCGCCCATAGAGAGCATGATGAAGCAAAACTACGACACGGCAACGCTCCATAAGCTTCACCTCATCAACCGCAATGCACACCAACTGCTGATGATGGTCAACAAAATGCTGGACCTCAGACGCATCATGCGAGGAAAAGAAAAGATTGCTCTCAGCACGGGCGACCTGATCACTTTCGTGCATGAGCTGTGCGAACCGTTTGCCTCGCTGTCAGAGAAAGCCATCACGCTGACGTTCCATACCGACGTGGCCCGACTCACACTGGCATTTGACAAAGGTAAAGTAGACAGGATGGTCACCAACCTGCTGTCAAATGCCTATAAGTTCACACCACAAGGTGGGCGCGTCGACGTCACCGTCAGCCTTGAGGACCATCGCCAGGTGCTCATCAGCGTGGCGGACAACGGGCCGGGAATCAGCGACCAGGACAAGGCTCATCTCTTTGAGCGCTTCTATCAAGGAGAGGACGGCAAGGAACAGATGGGTAGCGGCATCGGACTCAACCTGTCATGGGAATATGCCAAAATGCTTGGCGGAACCATCAAGGTAGAGGACAACAAGGGAGGGGGCGCACGCTTCACCATCGTGCTGCCGGCAAAAGATTTGCAAGTGGAGGGAGACGGATATGTCCAGGCCTTGGGCAACGCCGGCATGGCGCAAGACTCTTTTGCTGTTTGCAACACGGCCGACGGTGAACGATCTGACACTAATGAGCATCAGCCCACACTGCTACTCGTCGACGACAATCCCGACTTTCTCAACTTTCTCAAAACAGAACTGCAAGCCTCCTATCGGATTCTCTGCTCAGAAAACGGCAAGCTGGCACTCGATGTCATCCATCATGAGATACCCGACCTGGTGATCACCGATGTGATGATGCCGGAGATGGATGGTAACGAACTGTGCCGGCAAATTAAGGGAAACGACCGGACACATCATCTGCCCGTGATGATGCTCACCGCAAGACTGGCCGATGAGAATGAAATCGAGAGCCGCGAATGCGGGGCCGACGACTATATCAAGAAGCCATTCAGCATGGACCTCTTCAAACTGCACATCGACCAGTTGCTCAAACAAGGACGCATCGTCGACAACGGCAAAGTAGATCCAAAGATCAGCAAACCAACGATCACACCACAGGATGAGGTTTTTATCGACAAGGCGACACTCTACGTCGAGGAACATCTCAGCGACCCGGAACTCACCGTGGAGCAGATGAGTGATGACCTGGCCATGAGCCGTGTGCAACTCTATCGGCGACTGGTCGGCGTGACGGGCAAGACACCAAGCGAATTCATACGCCTCGTACGACTGCGCCATGCTGAACGATTGCTGGTGCAAAGCCAGTTGAGCATCGCTGAGATCAGCTACAAGGTGGGCTTCTCTTCCACCCGCTACTTCTCACGCTGTTTCAAGGATCTCTATGGCTACCTGCCTTCAAAGTACAAAAAGAATGCTGAGTGATCCCATTTACGAGCATACGCTGTCTTGGAGTTTAAAGCTCCGCTACGCAAAATAAAGAAGAACCAACGAATATAACCTTAATTCCGCAACACTATTACAAATATAACTTTTTAAGTACCTGAGCAACAAAAAGTTGCTCAGGATTTTGCCATGTCAGATTTTTCACTTATCTTAGTGCTGCAAAACAAACAAGATAAAAATCTGCATTGACATGGCAAATTTAGATAAAAACTTCGGTTTACACAACAACGTAGATAAAAAACGAAGAAATTGTCTATCCACCGCACCCATTCGGGGTGTTTTTGCAATGAGTCAAGGCCCACATACGCTCAATCCTGCCAGAAACGTGCTCTATGTCACAATTGTTTTGTATATTTGGGGCGATATTTTAATTGTTTAACCCTTAAATTGCAGGCTTATGAGAGCAGTATGCGGCCTTGACGTGCACAAAGATAGCGTATTTCTTTGTATCCTCCGCGAAAATGGAGAAAAAAATTGAGAAAGTGTTCGGAGTTTTAACACCAGAGCTTGACGCCATGCGCGATATGATGGTTTCACATGACGTTGGCGAGGTAGCAATGGAAAGCACGAGCTTGTATTGGATACCTGTGAGGAGAGTGCTTGAGGCAGACTTTGACCTCAAGCTTGTCAATCCCTATTTCATCCGCCAGCTTCCCGGAAGGAAAAGCGACGTGAAGGATGCCCAGTGGATTGCAGAGTGCGTGATGAAGGATCTCATCTCCAAGAGCTTCGTGCCGCCGGAGATAATCCAGCAGCTTCGCCAATACGACAGGCGCATATTTGACCTTGACACGGAAATCGTGCGCAAGCTCTCCAAGCTTGACGGCGTGATGCAGCGGTGTAACATCCGCCTGAGCAATTATGTGTCAAACACGGACAGCGTCAGCTACAAGGAAGTTGTCAGGGCACTTTCAGAGGGACCACTTCCGAATTTGTGCCCAGCAGAGTATCAGGTTAGAATAAAAGCCATCAAGAATCGGTCTGGGGATTGGGGAATTCAAGATAGATTTACAAATATATCATGGAATGTCGTAAATTAGATAAAAATGGAACTCACAGAAGAACAGAAGAAATTGGGCTTGCCACAAGCCTGGTGGGACAATCAGGAAGGATGCAAAAGGGATATAGAGTACTCCAGAGAGCATCCTCTATCGCCAGAAGAACTTCAGGAACAAATAAACAACAGCAAGGCAGCTTTACAAAATCAAGCTTCCTTGAAGAAGTAGAGAAAGCTGCCAGAGAGAAAAATTTCTGGATCAGATGCGATTTTCGTGGAACGGTTCTGCTATCCGCTTCCTGCTACAGGGTGGTCTGTCAATGTGCTTGGTGGGCTGAATCTGATGGCTCTTACCCTTCGTGGTCGATGTGGAACCAGTCGATGTCGATGTAGCCGCCTTTCTGCTTGGTGGCGTAGTTGAAAATGGCAAACTTGGTGCCCATGAAGAATGTGTTCCCGTCGAATATCATCTTCATGTCGCTGCCAATAGGGATGAAATCCTTTCCATCCAGGCTGTAGGCAAATGTTGCGATGTCGCGTCCGTTGGTAAAGTCACCATATACGCGGAGGTAGACAGGCCGTTTTGTTCCTGGAATCCTGACTTTGGCTTTCTGCTCGACTCTTACCTTGCTTACTGTATGCTGCTTGTCCAGTTCGATGTTCTGTACCTCCATGGACAGGACGGACGACTTGCCGTTCCTGGAGATGCAGAGTACTCCGCTGGTTCCGCAGAAAGCTGACAGTCCGCACTTGTCGCCATCTTGCATCTTGCTGATGTCAAGGCATACGGTACCTACACATTTCGGTCCCTCCATGCGTTGTGTGATGGTATTTGGCGCTACGAACAGGTTGTCGACTACGCGGCTGGTCTTCATGCGCAGATATCCATGGCGTTCTGTAAGGCTCCAGGCTTCGTTGACTGGGTTGTGGTTCCACTGCCAGTAGAGCGAGAGTCTGTCGGAACTGAATTCGTCGTTGCCGAGAATGCCTGTCTGGTGGATGTACTTGGCGGAGGTGTCGTCTGGCACTTTTCCTTCAGCATTGCCAAGGACTGGCCACCCGTCTTCCCATCTGCATGGCAGGAGACATGGGGTGCGACCCACTCCGTTCCTGTCCTGAAAGAAGATGCCATACCATTCTCCTGTAGGGGAGTCTACTATACCGCCTTGTGCTACACCTGCGGTGGGAAATGGTGGCAGGGCGTGATTGAGTATTATCTTCTTCTCCCACGGGCCATCGAGGCTCTCTGCGCGATAGCATACTTCACGACGGATATTGTCGCGGGGCCATGAAATCATCAGAAGGTAGTATCTGCCGTTGATTTTCATCATGTTGTTTCCTTCAAGAAGTGCATTTTCTATGCCGTCGCGGACTGGGATGGAGAATCTGCGCAGTACGGCTTCCTGTCCCCATGTCTTGCCTGTCTCGTCGAGGATGGCGCGTGTCAGTTCCACTGCTTCTCCCGAATTGTAGAAGATATACACTCTGCCGTCATCGTCGATGAAGAAACTGCCGTCGTGGAAGTGGGGTGGGCGACTGACGAGTTTCCATGGTCCCTCTGCCTTGTCGGCGGTATAGAGAAATCCCTGGTATGGCTCTCCGTTGGTAGTGAACCAGACGTAGAACTTTCCGAAGTAGTGGCGGAGGCTGGCGGCCCATTGTCCTTGTCCATATACAGTCTTGCCATCTACGAGGTTGTAGCGGTCGCCGTCTTCAATTCGGTCGAACACATAGCTGACTGTCTCCCAGTGTTTCAGGTCCTTGCTTCGCATCATGGGTGCGCCGGGCATGAGGTGCATGGTTGTGGATATCATATAGTAATAGTCTCCAACCCGGCAGATGGTGTTGTCTGGCACGTCGGCATAGATAATCGGATTGCGATAGCCTTGAGCAGACGCTTCGCGAGTGAATAGTGATGGTTCGACAAACACACCAACCAAGTGAATGGCGAACAGTGCCGACAGCATCAGAATCCTTCCTGATGTGCTGCCTTGTGGTCTTGTAGTTTTAGGGAAAAGCATTTTTGGGAAATTGGGAATCCTTAATTCCGCAGCACTATAACATTAAACATATTTTAATATCCGAGCAACAAAAAGTTGCTCAGGATTTTGCCATGTCAGATTTTTCACTTATCTTAGTGCTGCAAAACAAACAAGATAAAAATCTGCATTAACATGGCAAAGATACAAATAAAATCTGAAAGATACAAATAAAATCTGAGAAAATCACACCTTTTGGTGGATTTTTTCCAATTATGGACTCATTTGACCGAGTTTTAAGCGGAGTTGTTGACTCGACTCTCGGTTTAAGAAGCAAACTTATCGGTTATCAATACAGCGAAATCATTCGTTCGCTAATGTGTGTGTACTTCTGTGGCGGCTCATGTATTGAGGATGTAACTACTCATTTGATGAGCCATCTCTCGCTTCACCCGACACTTCGCACCTGTAGTGCCGACACGATTCTCAGAGCCATAAAGGAACTGACTCAAGAAAACATATCATATACATCAGATACAGGCAAGACCTATGACTTCAACACGGCAGACAACCTGAACACGTTGCTCCTGAACTGTCTGTTTGCAACGGGGCAGTTGAAGGAAGGAGAAATGTATGATGTTGACTTCGACCACCAGTTCATAGAGACAGAGAAGTATGATGCAAAGCCTACATACAAGAAGTTCCTTGGCTATCGTCCAGGCGTGGCAGTCGTCGGAGACTTGATTGTCGGCATAGAGAACAGTGACGGCAACACAAACGTGCGTTTCCACCAGAAGGACACGCTGAGCAGATTCTTTGAGAGACTTGAACGGAAAGGGCTGGCCGTCAATCGTTTCAGGGCAGACTGCGGTTCATGCTCGGACGATATTGTGGAAGAAGTTGAAAAACACTGCAAGACCTTCTATATCCGTGCCAACCGCTGCACTTCGCTCTATAATAACATCTTTGCTCTCAGAGGCTGGAAGACGGAGGAGATTAATGGTATTGAGTTTGAACTTAATTCCATTCTTGCAGAGAAGTGGAAAGGGAAGGCGTACCGTCTTGTGATTCAAAGACAGAAGCGAATGGACGGTGTGCTTGACCTTTGGGAAGGCGAATACACCTACCGCTGCATCCTGACTAATGACTACGAGTCTTCCATGCGAGAGATTGTGGAGTTCTACAATCTTCGCGGAGGGAAGGAGCGCATCTTTGACGATATGAACAATGGTTTCGGATGGGACAGGCTCCCTAAATCATTTATGGCGGAGAACACGGTGTTCCTTCTTCTTACAGCACTTATCCGCAACTTCTACAGATTCATCATGGAGAGGCTTGACGTGACGAAGTTCGGGCTAAAGGTAACAAGTCGCATCAAGGCGTTTGTCTTCAGGTTTATTTCTGTACCAGCCAAGTGGATTAAGACATCAAGGCAGTATGTGTTGAATATCTACACATGTAACAACGCTTATGCTGAGGTTTTCCAGACCGACTTCGGATGACACCGACAACTTATGGTCGTGATTTTGCGTATTGCCTCAAGTCGCATGGTGGGGTAAGGGGATTTTATGCGTCTTTGTGGCGATTTTTGCTGCGTTGCACCCTCTTTTGCCACAGTGTCGCTACCTTTTTGACCTCTGTGTCATCTTATGAGGGCGGTTGCGGATTTGAGGTATAAAGAATATATTATAGGTAACTCTCTGTGCGATTCTAAATCTATCAACACTATTCTTTATATTCGATTATATTCTTTAGTCCATCGAAGAAGGAGCGTTATAAGCCCAAGTGATGTTCGTGGACTATACAGGGGATGAACGAAAAGAGGAGAGTAACCCGTGGGCTGCTCTCCTCTATCTCTTTTCTTTGGCTTACCGCCAATCGTTTACTTCTCCAACAGTGCCTTGAACTTCTCCTCGAACTTATCCTTGGAGGCTGCACCGACAAACTTGTCGACGAGCTGACCGCCCTTGAAGAACAGCACGGTAGGGATGTTGCGCACGCCAAACTCCATGGCGATGTCGTCGTTCTCCTCTACGTCGCACTTGCCGACAACAAGCTTGCCGTCGTACTCCTGTGCCAGCTCAGAGATGATCGGAGCCACCATACGGCAGGGACCGCACCATGTTGCCCAGAGATCTACTACCAATGGCAGCTCGCCATTTTTATAAGTCTCGAAATTCTTGGTTGTAATTTCTACTTCCATTGCTTTACCTTTCTATTTTGTAACGTGATTAATTTCTGTTTGCAAAATTAAGCAATAAAGTTGAGAATCCCAAACTTTTCAAACAAAAGATAAAACGGCTCTAAAAACCTTAAAAGGCACATGCGGGCAAAGAATCCGACAGACACTGCACGGAAGAAGACTGACGCGACACGAAAGAAGGCTGACGCGGCAGTGACAGCTGCCATCTCTACGTCCAAGCCCACGCAGAGATGACAGCAGTGGCCGTGCAAGCGCACACTTAGAAGGTGACGAGACGTGAGCCGTCGGGTTGCTCAGCAATCGTGACTTTCACGGCATCGCCGGGCAGGATGTCCTCGATGAGCTCCGGCCACTCCAGGAAGCAGAGCGCACCACTATAGAAGTAATCTTCGTAGCCCATGTCGTAGACCTCCTCCAACTTCTTGATACGGTAGAAGTCGAAATGGTAGATGAGCTCGTCGGTCGTGGAAGAACGATACTCGTTGACAATGGCGAATGTGGGGGAAGTGATGACGTCCTCTACACCCAACTCTTCACAGATGGCTTTGATGAAAGTGGTCTTTCCCGCTCCCATCTTGCCGTAGAAGGCAAACACAGTGTGCTCGCCCATGGCTTTGATAAACTCACGAGCCGCCTCGCGGATCGTGTCCAGTGATTGAATCTTTATCTCCATAATGATAAATCTATGTTCTTTTCTTTGTTATATCATATATATGTATAAGGTATTCCGCATGTATTGATAAGTTACCCGGTATGTATTAGGTATGCGCTAACATTTATACATTATTATTTATACACTCTACATTATACATTCCTCAGTTAAGCACCAGCGTCATGTCCTGCCGCCCGTCGACGTACTCCACGAGTTGCTTGCCCACTTCCACGCGCTTGGTGGTAGCGCGAAGGAGCAACTTGGTGCCCGTCTCCTCGTCGTCGACATTGAAGTAGAGCTCTGTCCTGCCCGGTTTCTCCTCGACCAGCGAGAGCAGGTCGCTGACCGTTGCCTCGTCGAGTGCCTTGCTCTTGACCGAGATCGTCAGCCGGTTGATGCGCGTGTCCTTGACTTTAGCGAGAAACTCCACGCTGATCACGTTGAAACTGTAGTATTGACTTGTCGGGAAACGCTTGAAACACTTGGCAATGACATACACCGGCGAGCCCTCCTTGAACCATCCTTGCCAGCGCGCCCAATCGTCGCCGAAGAGAGCAAGCTCTCCCGGCCCCTCGAAATCTTCTATAGTTACTATGCCGAAAGGCTCGCCACGCTTGTTGTAGCGCGTGTTGACTTTAGTGACCATTCCACCGAAAGTCAGTTCACCCCGCTGTGAGAGTTCCTCACGGTTGTCGCGGTTGCCGACTTCGGCGCAACTGGTATTGCACAGATGGCGCAGTACGATGGCGTACTCATCCAGCGGATGTGCACTGAGATAGATGCCGACGAGCTCCTTCTCCTTGCCCAAGCGCTCGATAGAGCTCCACGGCTCTGCCTTGGGCAACGGCGGCGTGGCCACGGCAATATCGCCGGCCATGGCCCCGAAGAGCGAGTTGGCAGCCTGACTCTTATCCTCCTGGTATTGCTGGCCGAAGCGCACGATGAGGTCGAGGAAAATCTCTCCTTTGGCGTTGGGTGCCAGATACTGCTCACGCTGATTGCCGAAACAGTCGAAGCCACCGCTGAGCGCCAGACTCTCAAAAGCCTTGCGGTTGACATCCTTCAGGCTGACACGCTCGGCAAAGTCGTAGATATCCTTATAAGGTCCGTTGGCTTCCCGTTCCCTGACGATGGCGGCGGCAGCGCCGGCGCCCATGCCCTTGATGGCAGAGAGGCCAAAACGGATCTCACCATTTTTGTTCACACCAAACTGCACATAGCTCTCGTTGACATCAGGTCCCAGCGTCGGGATGTTCATCGACTTGCATTCCTCCATGAGCTTGGTGATCTCGCCGATGTCGCTGTGGCGGCGTGTCATCAGGGCAGCCATGTATTCTGCCGGGTAGTGAGCCTTGAGATAGGCGGTCTGGTAGGCCACCCAGGAGTAGCAGGTAGCGTGAGACTTGTTGAAAGCATAGGAAGCGAACTTCTCCCAATCCGACCATATCTTCTCAAGCACCTTCGGGTCGTGACCGTTCTTCTGACCGCCTTCGAGAAAGAGCGGCTTCATCTGGTCGACGATCTTTTTCTTTTTCTTACCCATGGCCTTACGCAGGGCATCGCTCTGTCCACGCGTGAAGTTGGCCAGCTGACGCGAGAGAAGCATCACCTGCTCCTGATAGACGGTGATACCATAGGTGTCCTTGAGGTATTTCTCCATGCACGGAATGTCGTAGGTGATCGGTTCCTGTCCGTTCTTGCGGGCAATGAACGAGGGGATATAGTCCATTGGTCCCGGACGATAAAGGGCGTTCATAGCGATCAAGTCCTCAAAAACCGTCGGCTTAAGCTCACGCAGGTATTTCTGCATACCTGGCGACTCAAACTGGAAAGTACCGATGGTGCGTCCCTGCTGATAGAGTTTATAGGTGAGATCATCGTCGATCGGGATGTTGTCGAGGTCGATGACATCACCTGTCGTCTGCTTGATGACCTTGCAAGCCTCCTTCAACTCAGAGAGCGTCTTGAGTCCGAGGAAGTCCATCTTGATGAGTCCCGTGGACTCGATGACGTGTCCGTCGTATTGCGTGACGGCACATTTCAGTCCCGGGAAGTCAGGGTCGTCGGCCGTGGACACGGGGACCCAGTCGCTGATCGGGTCCCGGCAGATGATGAAACCACAGGCGTGAAGACCCGTGCCACGGATGGTACCCTCGAGCTGACGGGCATATTTGATGGTGTTGCGCTCACGGGGATCGGGCGAAGCCATTGCCTCGCGCAGCTCCGGCGTGCACTTGATGGCATTCTCGAGGTTCATCTTCATGCCGTCGGGCAGTCGGTCGGGGATAGCTTTCTTCAATGCGTTGGCCTTCTCCAAGGGGAGTTTCTCCACACGCGCCACGTCGGCGAGTGAGTTCTTCGTGGCCATACTGCCATAGGTGATGATGTGGGCACAGTTCTCGTGCCCGTATTTGTCCATGACCCAACGGAGCACCTTGCCACGCCCGTCGTCGTCGAAGTCGGTATCAATATCCGGTAGGTTGACACGATCGGGGTTGAGGAAACGCTCAAACAGCAAGTCGTATTTCAGCGGGTCTATCTTGGTGATACCCAGACAATAGGCGACAACAGAGCCGGCGGCAGAGCCACGTCCCGGTCCCACCCACACGCCGAGCTCGTTGCGGGCGGCATTGATGAAGTCCTGCACGATGAGGAAGTAGCCCGGGAAACCCATCGTCTTCATCACATGCAACTCGAAGTTGATATGCTCCTTGACGTTGTCGGGCAGCGGATCGCCGTAGCGTTTCTTCGCACCGTCGTAGGCGAGCTTGGCCAGATAGTCGGCCTCGAACTTGATGCGGTAGATCTTGTCGTAGCCGCCGAGTCGGTCGATGACGGCCTGCGCCTTGTCGGGAGGCAGAGGATTCTCGCCGTGCTCATCGGTAGTGAACTCTTTGAAGAGTTGCTCCTCGGTGAATTTCTTGTGCCATTCCTCTTCCGTACCGAAGCTCTCAGGGATGGGGAAGAACGGCATGATGGGTCCGTGGTCGATACTGTAGATCTCTACCTTATTGAGAATCTCCTGCGTGTTGCGCAACGCCTCGGGCACATCGCTGAAGATGTCGTTCATCTCCTGCTGTGTCTTAAACCACTCCTGCTTGGTATAGAGCATACGGGTGGGATCATCAAGATCCTTTCCGGTGGCCAGACAGAGCAGGTGGTCGTGGGCCTCAGCGGTGTCTTTGTCCTCGAAGTGACAGTCGTTGGTACATACGAGCTTGATGCCTTCTTCCTTTGCGATCTTCATCAGCACGGCATTGGCACGCTGCTGCAAGGGGAAGGTATCGCGGTTGGCACGGATGTTAGGGTCTTTAACCTCATGGCGCTGCAACTCGAGATAGTAGTCATCACCAAAGACCCGGTGGTACCAGCGGGCAGCTTCCTTGGCCCCCTCGATGTCGCCTTTGAGTATCTTGGCAGGCACCTCGCCGGCAATACACGCCGAGCAGACGATCAGATCCTCGTGGTATTTCTCCAAGTCGTAGCGGTCGGTACGTGGCCGGTAATAGTATCCGTCGGTCCAGGCACGGCTGACGAGCTTGATGAGATTCTTATATCCGTGGTAGTTCTTTGCCAAGACGATGAGGTGATAGCCCGATTTGTCACCAGCCTCCTTGTTCTTGTCCTCCTTGTGATGGTGCGCCACATACATCTCACAGCCAAAGATAGGCTTGAACGGCTCCAGTCCGTCGGCCTTGCGCTGCTTGTTGACACCGGCACAATAGTCCGAGAACTCCTTGATGCCATACATCACGCCGTGGTCGGTAATGGCCATGCCCTTCATGCCGTCCTTGATGGCTTTGTCGACCAGGTGAGGCACCTTGGACTGACCGTCAAGTATAGAATAATGAGTATGTACGTGCAAATGAACGAAATCTTCCATCAATTCTTCTCTTTGAAAGTAAAAAAGCTTATCATGTGCTTAATCCGAGTGTAAAGTTACGCCTAAAAAGCGAGACAGCCAAAAGTAGCGTATAAAAAATTTGTAGGAGTGATAAAAAAGAATTAACTTTGCAAGCAACTGAAAAGAAAAACCGAAAACTCTCTTAGAGCAACCATGGGAAAAAAGATACAGAAACTAAAGAAAATACGCATACACCGTGAGGGCAATGACACATTGCTCTACGGACTCATCTTCATCATTGCCGCCGGTGCCGCCCTGTGGTACGGCTTCGACACGAAATGGCCGTTTTGGCTGTTCATCCTCGTCTTTGGTGTTGTCTATGGCATCGTCTTTAATTTCTACCAGTGTCCGGTGAGATACCTCAACGTGGAAGACACCGACAAGATCGTCGTGGCGCCTGCTGACGGTAAGATCGTGGTGATCGAAGAGGTAGAGGAGAATGAGTATTTCCATGACAAGCGGTTGATGATCAGTATCTTCATGAGCCTCTTCAACGTACACGCCAACTGGTTCCCAGTCGACGGGAAGGTGAAGTTTGTCAAGCATCAGAACGGCAACTACCACAAGGCTTGGCTGCCAAAGGCCAGCGAAGAGAACGAGCGCGCTGACACAATGATCACGACAGAGCACGGTGTCGACGTGCTGTGCCGCCAAATTGCCGGTGCTGTGGCCCGCCGCATCGTCACCTACGCCAAAGAGGGGGAAGACTGCTATATCGACGAGCACTTGGGATTCATCAAGCTCGGCTCACGTGTGGATGTCTTCCTGCCATTGGACAGCAAAGTGATGGTGAAGATGGGACAGAAGACAACGGGCGACCAGACGATCCTCGCGACACTCGCGTAAATAACGAGCCATGCACTGTGTACGAACCATCACGAGGATCGTGCACTCTCTGCCCTTTGCCTGTATGTCGCTGAAAGCCATTGCCTCCATGTATGAAGGTATATGGATCGTGTGCGACACGCTTTGAGCATCGAAAAATATTCAGGAACTTCAATAGGATTATAATCAGTATTCACTATGAATATCAAGAAACATATCCCCAACACGCTGACTTGTTGCAACCTCATCTCGGGCTGCATCGCTACGTGCTTTGCTTTTTTCCACGACCCGGAACTGGCATTGCTGTGGATTATCATCGGGGCCGTTTTTGATTTCTTCGATGGTATGAGCGCGCGTCTGCTGCATGTGCCCTCACCAATCGGTAAGGAGTTGGACTCATTGGCCGACGATGTCACCTTCGGCGTGGCTCCCTCTACGATGCTGTTCTCCCAGTTGCTCGTGATGGACTATCCCTCTTGGCTTCAGCCAGTGAGCGACTATGTGGCTTTCGTGGCTTATGTCATGGCAGCCTTTTCGGCACTTCGTCTCGCCAAGTTCAATCTTGATGAGCGTCAGACCATGGGATTCATCGGACTGCCAACGCCTGCCAACGCTCTCTTCTGGGGGTCGCTGATCCTCAGTGCCAAGTATTGGGAGACGCTGTCGCCTTATATGTCCGTGGCTCTCATCGCCCTCATGCTCGTCAGCTCATGGCTGCTCATCGCCGAGATACCGATGTTCGCACTGAAATTTAAGCACTGGGGATGGAAGGGCAACGAGCTTCGCTACTCTTTCCTCATCACTTGTGTGCCGCTGCTGATCATCTTCCAGGAATACGCTTTCGCCATTATCATCGCATGGTACGTGGTACTCTCTGTCATCAGTGACGCCAAGAGTGCCACAAACAACAAGTAAACGATAAAGAAAGTGTATCGGGGATTATCTACTATCGCATTGCTTTTGTGCAGCAATGTCTTTATGACCTTGGCATGGTATGGCCATCTGAAACTGCAACAGGCACACATCAGTAACCACTGGCCACTGATCGGCGTCATCGTCTTTTCGTGGTGCATCGCCTTCTTCGAGTATTGTTGTCAGGTACCCGCCAACCGTATTGGCTTCCAAGGCGACGGCGGACCTTTCTCGCTCATACAGCTGAAAGTGATCCAGGAGTGTGTCTCGCTGATCGTCTTTGCCGTTATTGCGAACATACTCTTCCAAGGGCAGAGCCTTCACTGGAACCATCTCGCGGCCTTCGCCTGCCTGATAGCGGCGGTGTACTTCGTGTTTATGAAATAACAGACTTCGGTTATGAAGTTTACAATAACACAATAACACATTATTATTATGGAAATAGGAGACAAACTGCCGGAGTTCCTGGGACTTGACCAGGACGGCAACGAAGTGAAGCTGAGCGACTTCCAAGGCAAAAAGCTCGTACTCTATATCTATCCGCGCGACTCCACGCCGGGATGCACCAACGAGGCCTGCAACTTGCGGGACAACTATCAGTCGATGCTCGCAAAAGGCTATGCCGTCGTCGGCGTGAGCATTCAGAGTGCGGAGAGCCACAAGAAGTTCATCGCTAAATATAGCCTGCCCTTCCCCCTCATCGCTGACACGGACAAGAAACTCGTGGAGACGCTCGGTGCCTACGGTGAGAAGAAGATGTACGGAAAAACCACCATGGGTACGTTCCGCACAACTTTCGTGACCGACGAGAACGGTGTGATCACCGAGATCTTCCGGCCGAAGCAAATCAAGGTGAAGGAACATGCACAACAGATCTTAGGCTCTGAAGCCTAAACAAAGCAACGGGAGGGAACTTACCCTCCCGATATTTGTTTCTATACAACAAAGAAAGGTTGCAAGACAATGGAAGAGAACAGAACAAAAGAATTTGAGGATACCTTTCATAAAGACCTCGCCTCGTATCTGGAGGCCCACGATCTCATCGACAAGCACTTTCCCGAAGCTCCGGACATCGAGGCACTGTGGGCTACCATCGGCGAGAGTTATCTGCCCGACGCACTGCGCGAATGGAACCACTACCCCACCGTGGCACTCGGATGGATGATGTATATCGGCATGGCGATTGCCTACTATTGGGACGAGGATTGGGAACGCTACAGCCATGTTCCCGACCTTTACAAGATGATGATCCTCAACACTGACTTTGATCATCTCGACGACTACATCCGCCAGCAGGTTCTTCATCTCACGCCCGAACAAGGCGAGAAGCTACAGCAAACCGTCGGCGAGTGCGCCGCCCGCACCTACAACACGATCAGCCACCTGCATGTGGAGCCCGGCACGCCGGACGCTTTTCGGGTCTTCATTGCCGCGCTCCATGAGATGTACTTGATGGGGGCAGCCATGGAACTGAAGTCTTTGGGCTACCACATGGAGAAATGTTGATGGCAAGCCAACTCTTGATCCTGCACACAGCACTGATGCTATTCATCGTTCACTACAAAACACGCTACACCTTATGAGGTATGTACTCTCTCTTGCCCCCGTTGTCTTCCTGATGGCGTTTCTTGGCATTGTCATTCACGTCTACGGAACAGACGCGCTCTCCGGCGGCAGTCAGCTGGCACTGATACTCTCTACGGGAGTCTGCGGCCTGATCGCAGTATTAGGCTTCCATATTCCATGGAAGACATTGGAGACAGAGATCAACAAGTCCATCGGCAGCGTGGGAACAGCTATCGTCATCCTGCTGCTCATCGGCCTGCTCTCCGGCACATGGACTGTCAGCGGTGTGGTCCCCACGCTGATCTACTGGGGCATGAAGATCATCAATCCCTATGTCTTCCTGCTGTGCTGTTGTGTCATCAGCGGCTTTGTCTCTGTGATGACGGGCAGCTCCTGGACCACCGTGGCAACCATTGGCATTGCTCTCATGGGCATTGGCAAGGCACTTGGATTCAGCGATGGCTGGACTGCCGGAGCCATACTCTCCGGTGCCTATTTCGGTGATAAGATGTCGCCACTCTCCGACACCACTGTGCTGGCATCCAGTGTGGTGGGCACACCACTGTTCACGCATATACGCTACATGACCATTACCACTGTGCCTGCCGTCGTCATCGCGCTGATCGTATATGCCGTCGCCGGACTCTTCGTAGCCGGTCATTCTGCCATCGACACCTCTGCTTTCACCCTGGCCCTGCAAGGCAAATACAATCTCTCGCCATGGCTGCTCATCGTACCTGTAGCCACCGCACTGATGATCGCCCGCAAGCTTCCCGCGATCATCGTGCTCTTTGCCTCCTCTGTTCTGGCCGGACTCTTTGCCATCTTCTTCCAACCTCATATTCTCGCTGAGGTCATCGGTGCCCACGACACCACCGCACTGACACTCTTCAAAGGCGTCATGCTCAGTGGTTTCGGTGCTACTGCCGTACACACCGGCAACTCAGCTTGCGATGCCCTCTTGGCCACTCGCGGCATGCAGGGCATGATGGGCACAGTATGGCTGATCCTCTGTGCCATCTGCTTTGGCGGCGTCTTGAAGGCCAGCGGCATGCTTGCCAACATCATGCACCTGCTCCTGCCCCTAACGCGTACACGTTTCGGACTGGTTGCCTCCACCGTCATCTCGGGTATTTTCTTCAACACCACCGTCGCCGACCAGTATCTCTCTATCATGCTCAGCGCCAGCATGTACAAGAGCATCTATGAGAAAGAGGGCTTCGAGCCGCGGCTGCTCAGCCGCAGTATCGAGGACTCCAGTACGGTGACCTCGGTGCTCGTGCCCTGGAGTACTTGCGGCATGACACAGTCATCGGTGCTCAATGTGCCGACGCTGACCTATCTGCCATACACCGTTTTCTGCTATCTCTGTCCGCTGATGAGCATGACGATCGCTGCCCTCGGCTTTAAGATTTACCGCAACGTTAGCAATACGGAAAAATAAGCTTCGCCATTCTTTGCTAACTCATCTCTTTGTTATATCTTTGCGCCGGTAAAGTAATGATATATGAATGAGAAAAGACAGTCCGGTTTCTGTACGCTTCTGCTTGCGTCGCTTTTGATCGTGATGCTGGCTGGATGCCGACGAGAGGGGCACACAGCACAGCCCCGGCGCTCCGTCTATTGCTGGCAGACGACATTCGCTCCCAACGACTCGACTGTGGCGGCCTTCATCCGTCACCAACGCATCACACATATCTATCTGCGATACTTCGACGTGGTAATGACCAACGGCACGCCGATGCCCAACGCCAGTGTCAATGTGGTGGGGCGCGTGCCCAAAGGAGTGACGGTGACACCGGTGGTCTACATCACCAACGACTGCATGAAGGCAATCGGACAAAACTATACCGAGGCTACGGACTTGGCCAACAAGATCCTCAGACGCGTCGGACAGATGACAAGCACGCTACAGCTCGGACCTGTCAACGAACTGCAGATCGACTGCGACTGGACCATCAGCACACGACGCACCTACTTCGATTTTCTCTCTGTCCTGCGGAACTTGGCACACGAGCAACACTTGCAGCTGTCGACCACCATCCGCTTTCATCAGCTCACACAGCCCGTGCCGCCTGCCGACCGCGGCGTGCTGATGGCATATAACACCGGCGACGTGCGCGACATCAACAACCGATACCCCATCCTCAACATCGCTGATGTGAAGTCCTACCTGCGCTTTCTCGCTACTTATAAGCTGTCTCTGTCCACAGCTTACCCTATCTTCTCCTGGCGTGTGCTCTTCCGTGGCGACCACTTCGTCGGCATTCTCCACAGCGACGACGACTATCCGATATTGCCGGGCGACAAGATCATCACGCGCGACACCGACCTGCGGCACATTCTCGAAGCGCATCAGACGATCAGCGAGCTGCGTCCCGATGCTCACGACGAGATTATACTCTATGATTTGCAAACCAACAACATAAAAAGATTCCAAGTTTCTGATTATGAGAAGATTTATCATCGTTAGCCTCCTGCTGATGACTTTTGGCAGGTCGATGGCTTGCGTGTCGGAGAAACCCACCTATAACTATTACCTCATATGCGTGGAGCCGACACAGCAACAGACTGACAGCAAACAGCTCAAAGCCATCAACGACTTTTGGAAACAGTACACCAACGGACGTGTTGACGGCTATGTCGACGGTTGGGACAGAAAGACCAATACCGACGCGCCCACCTTCATCATGAAGCTGGCACGGCAGAAGAAGGACTATGAGATGGTGCGCTATCTCGGCTGGCTCAATAAATATCTCAAGATCAGCCGTGATCTCGGCGACACCTGGGAATATCCCACCCGCAAGCAACTGCTGCAGCGCAAGCAGGGACTCACGCAGATGCTCGCTGCCGCCAAGGCTTATCGTGGACGCAAATTGCTCGCCCAATACCGTCTGCTCGCCATGCGCGCCAACATGCTCTTGGGCTACAACATCCAGAATATCAACTACTGGAAGACCACGGCCAGCCGCATGCCACAGAGCGTCTACCGCGACATGATGGAGAACATCTATGCACGCGCACTACTCAAGACCGGCAAGCAGCGTGACGCGCTGGAGATCTATGCCCGTCAAAACGACCATCAGAGCATGCGATGGTGCGTGCGCCACTACCGCAATCTCAGTGGTATCAAGGCCATCTATGCCCGCGATGCCAACAGCCGTGTTCTACCCTATCTCGTACAGGACTTTGTCAACAACGTGCAGGAAACGCAGGATGTATATACCCGTCCGTCGGCTTTCATCCCAGATGCCGACAAGGCCCAGTGGACAAAAAAGGAATATACCGAGGCCATCGAGGAAGTCGGTGCCCGCGCGATCTATCAAGATGAGGCACAAGCCTTCATCGCCTTCGCCGCACAAGTACTGAAAGAGGGCAAAACCACTACGCCGGCTCTCTGGCACGAGGCCACCGGAGCACTGCAACTGCTCCTCGGCAACTACAGTGCCGCAAAGACTGCGCTTGCACAGGCCATCACCGCCGAAGGCACACAACGCATGCACGACAACGCCCGCGCCATCGCGGACATCAACAGCGTCTACACCGAGAAGATGGATGAACAGCAGCAAAACCATCTTATCAAAGAAATCGAATGGATGCGCAGCATGAGCAAGCTGACAGAAACAAAGGACGATCAGGGCATCACCTATGTGGCGGATCCCTATTTCGCCAACATGCTGCAACGCATGGTCTACAACCATCTCGTGCCCGAACTGCAAAAGCAGGGCAATGGATTCCTCGCCCTCGCCATGCTCGCCAATATGGACAACCACGACAATGACGGCACGCTGCCGAGCATAAGAAAGCATGTGCCCACTTACTATCAACCGGCTAACAGCTACAACGACCTGCCGGACTGGAGAGGAGATTACTACGATGCTTTGCAACATCTCACCGTCGACTCACTCAAACAGTACGTCGCTTACCTCCACGCAACGCATACCGACAGTCCGCTCGCTGAGGCTGCCTGCAAGAGCAGTTACTTGAATGACGATTACTACAACGATCTCATTGGTACACGTCTCATGGCTGCTGGCCATTTTGAAGAAGCGATACCATATCTTAAAAAGGTAAGCACCGACTTCATCTACAACTCGAATATCTGTGGATACATCGGGCGACGTAACTATCAGCGACCACGCTGGTTCGTGCATCAGATCATCGACAACACGCAGGAAACCGGGCCACGATCTGTCGACATCACCGGTAATCAGAAGCTCAACTTCTGCCAGGACGTCACCAAACTGCAGCACCTCTATCAAAACGCTGGCAGTGACTCGCTGCGTACCCAGGTCGGTTACGTCCTTGCCTCCCTGCTCTATCAGGCCAGCTACGAAGGAGACTGCTGGTATCTCACCCACTACGACTGGAGCTGCGCAGACACGGTGCGCACCGGCGACCGTGACCTGATCCTCGATGCCATCAACTATCTGGACGAGTGCTCACTCAAAGGCGACAAAAATATCCAGTTCAAGAGCCTCTACGCCCTGGCGTTCATCCGTCGAGACAACGCCATAGATGGCTATCCATACGTCTTTTCAGACGAAACCGTCAACTTCCGGAAGGATACGAGACAATACAAGGCATTGGCGAAACTCTACAGATTCCTCACCTTCAATCCTGACTATCAGTCAAACCCTTACGTCTCGCACTGCGATGTGCTGAAGAGGTTTCTCGAGCAGTAACACATAATAGTCATTAACAATAGTTATGAAAGGTTAGTCGCATATTATTTGGCTATTCCGAAAAAGACGCTTAACTTTGCATCGTAACAATATAAACACAACACGTGGCAATGCCACACAACCATTAACATCAAAAACATTATGAAAGAACTGAAAGGAACAAAGACAGAGAAGAACCTCCAGGAGGCTTTTGCTGGTGAGAGCCAGGCACGTAACAAATACACTTACTTCGCATCCAAGGCACGTAAGGATGGCTACGAGCAGATCGCTGCTATCTTCGAGGAGACCGCTCAGAACGAGAAGGAGCACGCTAAGCTGTGGTTCAAGTATCTTGAGGGCGGTGATCTCAAGAGCACACGCGAGAACCTCAAGGCTGCCGCTGACGGCGAGAACTACGAGTGGACTGACATGTACGCCCACATGGCTAAGGAAGCTGAGGAGGAAGGCTTCACAGAGATCGCCTACAAGTTCCGCGCTGTCGCTGCCATCGAGAAGACACACGAGGAGCGCTATCGCAAGCTGTTGAAAAACATCGAGGATGCCCTCGTCTTCAGCCGTGACGGAGACGCTATCTGGGTTTGCCGCAACTGCGGACACGTTGTTGTCGGTCCTAAGGCTCCCGAAGTATGCCCTGTCTGCAAGCATCCGCAGAGCTTCTTCGAGCTCAAGGCTGAGAACTTCTAAGCAATAACAACCTTAGCAAGACCCAAGAGTCTTGATAGGTATTCGCTATAAAGCAGTGATCATCCTTCGATGGTCACTGCTTTTTTATTTATAACAGCAACCAGCGTCAACCGCGTCCGTAAAAAGGAAACACTAAAAAAGGAGCAACGACATCACGTCGTCACTCCTTCTCAATTACTTACTTAAAATTGCTTATTAGGAATTCCTTGCCGACATAACTCTTTATGTCTAAGCACAACTGAAGCCCCCGAAGGAGCAACAGCATAGATTCCTTTCGAAAAATAGGATTATAATTAGTTCCAATTAGGCGAGTTCTTCGTATTTGAGTCCCCACACATCAGCGACAGGTTTAAACACCACCTTGCCTTCAACGATGTTCAAGCCTTTGCGCAGGGCCGGATTGTCTTCGCATGCTTTGCGCCATCCCTTGTCGGCCAGCTGCAAAGCGTATTTCAATGTAGCATTGGTCAGTGCCATTGTCGAGGTGTTTGGCACAGCACCCGGAATGTTTGCCACACAGTAGTGCACGATGCCGTCGACGGTATAAACCGGTTCAGCGTGTGTCGTCGGATGGGAAGTCTCGAAGCAGCCGCCCTGGTCGATGGCCACATCGACCAGCACTGTTCCGGGCTCCATCAGGCTGAGCATGTCGCGCGTAATCAGATGCGGTGTCTTGTCACCGGGGATAAGTACCGAGCCGACAACGATATCCACGTCTGCCAACTCCTGCCGGATGTTGTGCTCTGAGGAGTAGAGCGTCGTCACATTGGCCGGCAGCTCAATGCTCAGCTGCCGCAGTCGGGGCAGAGAGATATCGGTGATCACCACGTCAGCACCCATACCTGCTGCCATGCGAGCGGCTGCCTCACCGACAGTACCACCGCCGAGGACGAGCACCTTTGTCGGTTTCACGCCGGGCACGCCACTGATGAGCTTGCCCTTTCCGCCTTTCGTCTTCTGAAGATAATAGGCTCCGTTGAGAATAGCCATGCGCCCGGCTACCTCACTCATCGGCCGCAGCAACGGCAGACTGTGGTCGGCTTCCTCCACGGTCTCATAGGCCAGGCACACCGCGCCACTCTTGATCATCGCCTCGGTCAACGGCCGGTCGCTGGCAAAATGGAAGTAAGTGTAGACCAACTGATCCTTTCGGATCAGCGCATACTCAGGCTCGATGGGTTCCTTGACCTTGATGATCATCTCCGACTGAGCATAGACCTCCTCTATAGTCGGCAGTATCTCTGCACCCACACGCTCGTAAGCCTCATCGGAAAAGCCACTGCCCTCTCCAGCCGTATGCTGTACGAAGACATGATGACCGTGCTTGATCAACTCAGCGACACCCGCGGGAGTCATGCCTACACGACTCTCGCCCTGCTTAATCTCCTTTGGAATACCAATTCTCATCATAGGACATTAGACTTTAAGGATATTAATGTTGATAACTCATCGACGGTTTTCACCGTTCTTTCTACAAAAATAAGAGATTTACAAATAGGTTGGGTCAATTGCAAACTGCTTTTTAGTATATTTAACGCACAAGATACTGTAAACGAACTAAGTTCCGTTAGCATATCATCTCTTTGAGATGCCAACATGTGGATATATCGCGATAACGCTTAGGTATATAAAAAAAGCTCTCACAAAACCTGTTCCTAATAGAATCGGTTTGTGAGAGGCTCTTTTTCTCTTTTCATACACCATCCCCAAAACAATCTTTGAACTTTATTCTCTCCACCTTTCAGTGGATTGGAGAACAAAAAACGGATGATTCTTCAGACAATGCCTTAGTCTTTTCTCAAGTCATTGATGAAGGTGACTGTCTGCGCAATCATAGCGACAGAAGCCGTCACGACAATCATAATCGTTACCATGTCTTAGTTTTCCTTTCCAATATCTTTTGTTTATTATTTACGCTGCAAAGATATTGCCAAAGAAGGAAAGAATACACATTCTTCGCTTCGTTTTCTATTTTTATCCTTAAAAGTTGATACGCGTCAAGGCGTTGTACACAGATCAACAACTATAACCGACGCATATACCAAAAACACACACCTTCTGACACGTTTTACACTCCTCTATATATACCCATCTTACCATGAGCATACATAACTTGCCCACTCGTCACGCAACCGTTAAGCCAGGTAGACAAAAGACAAAAACAAAAACGCCCGGGGCAAATAGCCTCGGGCGCATTCTCTCATTTTTTCAGTTCGAGCTAACGATTACTTAGCCTGAGGAGCAGCAGTTGTGTCTGCAGGAGCTGCAGCAGAGTCTGTAGCAGCGCTGTCAGCAGTGTCAGCAACAGCTGTTGTGTCAGAGTCAGTTGCAGGAGCAGCGCTCTGATTCTTATTACCACAAGATGCGAAAGACATAGCTGCGATAGCTACGAACATAAAAACTAATTTCTTCATTTTCTTTGCTTTTTAAATCTGTAAAACAATCATTTGTTTATTAACAACGATGCAAAGGTACGCATTTTTTCAATACGTTGTTCTTTTTTTAGCAACTTTTTTATGCTTCTCGTGTAACTTTTTTAAAAACGTCTGATAATCAGTATTTTACGAACTGTAAACAAACGTTAATCTCAGCATTATTCCCTTTTGATGATACCCTCAAAGCCGCATCATTCGTTAGTCTCATCACTCTGTGTCACCAAACTACGGCTTTTCCTCCCTTGTACCTTTCTCCTTTCATTGCTCCAGTATCGTACCACATCTGACACTCGTCTTTATCTACACCTTATATATATAACGCGCGCGCGAAGCGAACGTCCTCTAATGATGTTCACTTCTCCAGTTCCCTGCTTTCGAAAGTTGAATTCTGTAAACTGTAACGTCGTCGCAGCAAGCCCCGTTGCTCCACAGTATTCTCGCATCCAGACCGTCCCTTTGCGGACTCTTTCTTATGCTCTCTTCTCTTTTCCTTAATATGGAGGGAAACAAAAACGGGGGTGGACTGCAAAAGCCACCCCCCTGCCGGCTATTGAGTTATCTGGTTTCCTATTGAAGAATTATGCCGGCATATAGGAATTCCTAATAGGTTGTATATCAAAGAAACATACGTAATCCAGTAAACTCAATTTTAACTTTAATTCTTCGTTTACAAAAATAGAAAAAAATCTCCAATGTTGTCACTTTGTTAACCTTCTTTAACCACATCACACTTCCCCCATACATATACTTTTTATAACTTTGCCACACAATATACACGATCGAAAATGAAGAGATATATCCATTGCCTCATCCTCACATTGCTGTTGCTCACGGCATTGCCAAGTTATGCTGTACTCAAGGAGCGCGACATCAGCAGTTCGCTATCCATCTTGCGCCAAGAGCTCAACACCTATCGCCATGACCTCGACAAACAGCAAAACGACCTGCGAATCCAGCAACAGATGGTCGTCAAAGAGCTGATCACGGTGGGCAACCAAAGTCAGCAAAACGCTCTGATGCTCTATTCCCAAAAGGAGGGCAACATCTTCGACCTCACCTATGCCTGCCATGCCGCAACGGAACAGTATCGGCAGTTTCGCAACAACGCGGCACCCTTCCGCGACTATATCACCAACACCAACACCGAAGTCAGCCGCTACGACAGTTTGATCAGCGACTTGAGCAATATGTACACCGGTGCACTCTCTCCAAAAGCAAAGCTCGACCGCAACGTCTGTCTGACGCTTGCCATCAACATCCGGCGCACTCTGGCCGACAACAACGAACAGATGAAGCAATATATCACATTGTACAACCGTACGGAAGACGGGCTGAAAAACCTCAACGACTATGCCAACATGCGCTACGGCGAGATACAACGGAGCATCTTCAACAATGGGGGCGAGAACTATATCGCTATCCTTCATGACCTTAACAAAGAATACCACCTCACGCTCTCTTCCGTGCTGATGAAATACCGGCCGGTGCATCATGCGCTCTCGGAATGGGACGGAAGGATCATTTTAGGTTTCTTCGTTGCCCTGTTCATTGGCGTGCTGATTGCCACAGGTCTGAACTATCTCATCATCGGTTTCATCTTCACCTACCTTGTCAAGCACGGCAAGATCGACTTTTTATTTCAATGGTTCGATAAACGCAAGGCCAGCATCCAAGCCTCAGCGTCTTCGAGACAAGACGAGAAGCCATCCAAAGAACAGGAAATAGACTTGAGGATGGTTCAGAGCAAGGCTTCCTTTACTGCCAAGCGCCGCACGATCATCGCCACGTCAACGGTGATCACCTTTGCGCTGCTACTGGGCTTGCTACGTCAAACCGTGGCTCAGAACTTCTTTGTCATGGCCACCGGCCTGCTCATGGAGTTTGCATGGCTGATGGCAGCCATCTTGCTTTCCCTGCTCATCCGTCTGGATGGCGTACAGATCAAGAATGGACTGCGCATCTACGCCCCCGTGATGACCGTGTGTTTTCTGGTCATCGCCTTCCGCATCATCCTCATCCCCAACACTCTCGTCAACCTCATCTTCCCCCCGATGCTGCTGGTCTGTGCTGTCTGGCAGTGGCGTGTGGTGAAGCACTATCAGAAGCGGTTGCCCAAGAGCGACGTGTTCTACACCACGATGTCGCTCATCGTATTTGTCTTCAGTGTGATCGCTTCGCTCATCGGCTATACGCTGCTCTCCGTCGAAGCACTGATCTGGTGGACCATGCAGCTGACCTGTATCCTGACCATCACCTGCTTATCATCGATGCTCAAGGGGTTCGGCAACCATCCCAACCGGCGCTACTTTGACAAGGAAACATCGATCACGCGCACATGGCTCTTCCGTTTCTTCTACTATGCCCTGTTGCCTATTTCCGGCGCACTGTCCATCATTCTGTCGATCTATTGGGCTGCCGACGTGTTTAACCTCAGCGACACTACCCTCCAAATCTTCAGCATGCGTCTGATCGACACGAAGAACTTCACCTTCTCCATCTTCAAGGCTGTACAGGTGGTGATTCTCTTCTATCTCTTCTCTTATTTCTGCCACACGTCGCTCAATCTGCTCCATCACCACTTTGCACAGAGTGAGCACGACCACGCCATAGAGGAGAACCGCCGTGAGGACCCACAGGCCGTGGTGAGCCGTACGGCCATGTGGCGCAACGTCATCCAAGTGCTTGTCTGGGGTATCTGGCTGATGATCTCGATGAAGATCTTCAATATCGACAACTCGTGGATCGTGGCGATCTCCGCCGGTTTGTCCACAGGTATCGGTTTCGCTATGAAGGACATTCTGGAGAATATCTACTACGGCATCTCGCTGATGGCAGGACGTATCCGCGTCGGTGACTATGTCAGCATCGACGGCACACGCGGCACCGTACGCAATATCTCCTACACTTCAACGATGATCGAAGCCCTCGACGGCAGCATCATCTCGTTCCAAAACTCACAGCTTTTCACCAAGAACTACAAGAACCTGACAAAGAACCACGGCTATGAGCTTGCCATCATTCCCGTCGGCGTGGCATACGGCAGCAACGTCGCTGAGGTGAAGGAGCTGGCCGCTGCCGCCGTAAAGCGCATCGAACGAAAGAACTATATCAAATATATCAATACGGTCTTTGTCAACTTCGGTGACAACTCCATCGACTTCAAGGTGCTCGCATGGGTTGATTCCCGCAAGCAGATCTACGCTACAGGTGAAATCTACGAGGCACTGTACAACACACTCAACGAGCATCAGATCGAGATACCGTATCCACAGCGCGACGTGCACATCAAAAGCGACAGCACCATGACGCTGAAAGATACCCCGAAAGCGTAACGAAAAGAAGGGAGAGCTACTCAACAGAGCACATCACCACTATATAAATAATGAGGGAGACGACAAACGAATGTCGTCTCCCTCATTTATTTATATACAGCAGGTAAGCTTTCTGGGACACAGCCGAAGCAGACACAGGTCCAACATCGAGGTCCTTTCATTCTAACCTCTGCCCTTTATAGCTTCACCACAACGCGGCTGCCATTGTACTTGACCAGTTTTCCTTTGACCGCATGGTCGATGTCAAGGCCTTGCGCATGTGTCGGACTGACAAGGATGACGTTGAACTTACGGTTCTTCAGCATACCATTGAACGTACCTTTGCGGGCACCGATGGTCAGCGTATGCTGGCGCTCGTTCCATGTCATCGGGATGGTGGCGTAGCGTCCTTTCTCGTAGTTATAGTTAGTATTCTCGTCCTCATAGAGCGTGAAGCTGCCGTCACGACCGGCAAAGACATAGAGATCGATGGTCTCCGCAGGCTTCTCGTCACTCCATTCCATTTCCGGACCCAGTGGCAGCAGGCTACCCTCGGGCACAAAGACCGGTATACGCTCCAGCGGTGCGTCGGCCGTAATGGTCTGTCCGCCATCGTAGTGCTTGCCTGAGAGCAGGTCATACCAACCACGCTGAGCGGGCAGATAGACCTCACGGCTACGTGCCTGGTACTTCGCCACGGGGCAAGCCATGAGCGAGGGACCGAACATCCACTGGTCCTTGACATTGTAGACCTTATCGTCGCCATTGAAGTCCATCACCAGCGCACGCATCATCGTGTAGTCACTGAAGTGCACGGCACCGGCAAGCGAATAGATATAGGGCATCAGACGATAGCGCAGACGGTCGTACCATACAATGGCCTTGTAGGCAGGATGTGACTCCGGGGCTATGTTCCACACCTCACGCAAAGGCCACTGGCCATGCGTGCGGTAGAGCGGAATGAAGCATCCAAACTCATTCCAGCGGGTCTGCAACTCACGCCACTCCTTCAAGTCAGCGTTTTCCTCACCGGTTTTGTCGTAGAGCTGTTGGGCTTTGACATATCGGTTCTCCACCGAGAAGCCACCCTGATCCATGCCCCAGAAGGGCAGTCCAGCCAGGTTGTAGTTCAGTCCGGCTGTCATCTGCGCGCGCATGTCTTCCCACCGTGTGCCGATGTCGCCGCTCCACGTAGCTGTGGAGAATCGCTGTTCACCGGCGAAGCCACTACGTGTGAGCAGGAAGACACGCTGGTTGGGGTTCACCTCGCGCTGTCCGTTGTAGATAGCATCGGCGTTGACGAGCGAGTAAGCGTTGAAATATTCCGTCGTAGAGCCCAAAGCAGTCGATCCGCTCAGAGCCTTGCGGTACCACATCGGCGTGCAGTCGCGCACGTTAGGCTCCGAGGCGTCCATCCACCAGGCATCGATACCGTGGTGATATTTGGTATAGAGATTCTCATCCATCTGCCGCCAGAACATCTTGCGGGCACCTTCGGCATAGGCATCGTAGAACGAGTTCATATAGCCGGGGCCCACCCAGTCACGGATGGAATCAGCGATACTCTGATGATACATCCATCCTTTGGCATCGAGTTCCTGGTAGTTCTTCGTGTTGGGGTAGAACTTTGGCCATACCGAGATCATGAAGCGTCCGTGCATCTGATGTACGCTGTCGAGCATCGCCTGCGGATTGGGATAGCGCGAAGCCTCGAACTGGTGACTGCCCCATTGGTCGTCGGCCCAGTAGTTCCAGTCCTGCACGATGTTGTCAACAGGGATATGGCGGCGACGGAACTCCGCGAGCGTCTGCTCAATGTCGCCGCTGGTCTTGTAGCGCTCGCGGCTCTGCCAGAATCCCAAAGCCCACTTGGGCAGCACCTGCGCCTTACCCGTCAGCGTGCGATAGCCGTGGATGACCTCGTCAACGGTGTTTCCGGCAATGAAGTAATAGTCGAGATCCTTGGCCATCTCGCTCCATACGGTCAACTGCTGCTGGCGTTGCTCACTGCGTGGAGGCGCTACTCTCAGTGCGCAATACGACACATCGCCGTCAGGCAACCAGTCGATGAGCAGCTTCACCTTCTGTCCTGCTCTCATCGGAACGTTGAACCGGCACGCATTGGGGTTCCATGCCTGCCGCCAATGTTCGGGCACTACCTCCTTGCCGTCGATGTACACTTTGGTATATCCGGCGTAGTAGAGATTGAAATGATAGTTGTTATCAACAGGTGCCTCGAGGTATCCTTCATAGGTCACATGGGCGCCGTTGAGCTTGAAACCGGCAGGCAAATGACTCACGTCGCCATCGCTGTTGCGCTTCAATGCCAAGGCAGGCAGGCTCACCTCGTAGCAGATGCTGTCCTCAGCGCGTGTGATGGTCTTGCCGTCGCGGTCGGTGTAGGTACCGGTAAGGTTTCCTGCCACACCATTCTTGTCATAGAGGCGGAAAGCGCGGTTCAGCGGCAGGTTCTCACCGGGGTTGCCGAAGCGGCAATAGCTGTAGCTGTCCCACAGGATGCCATAGCCTTTGTTGCTCACCACAAAGGGCACGCTGACCTTGGTGTTGTACTGATAGAGTTCCTCGTTCAGCCCCTTCATGTTCAGCTCGTTGGCCTGGTGCTGTCCGAGTCCATAGAGTGCTTCGCCTTTGTTGTCGGCGAAGCGCAACAGCCACGTCCATCCATGCTTTTGCACGTCAGTGAGATGGCTGTCCACCCCAATCTCGCGCTCAGGCACCGTATAGGGAAAAAGCTGTTTACCGCCGGTGTCCTCAGCGAGGATCTGCTTGCCGTTCTCGTCGTAGAAACGGACGAGTCCCGTCTGCTTGTCGACTTTCGCCACTACCGCCGACGTGTTGATCTTCACGTCGCGGCTGTCCTCCGATACCGAGTAACTGAAGGCAGGCTGTGGCTGTTTCACGATGATGAGACTCTGCTTCTCAGGGAAAGCCTTTTCGCGGGTAGCCTCCACGCGGATGATCTTCTTGCCGATGACCTGCAGGCGCACCCATTGCGGATCATTAGGACCAGGATGGGCTACCTCCACAGTGACAAAGTTGCCGCTGCGCGTAAACGACGCCGCTGACAAGCCCATGCTGGAGAGCAGCATCAGGGCGGCTATCAGATATTTGTGATGAATGTGCATAATGGTATTTAGATGATGATTGTATTGCTATTGCTCAAGGACAAGCATCTTAGTCCTTGACATATTTCTTACCTTGAAACAAGTAGATGCCCTTCGGCAGACTGGTCTCCCGAAAATTGCTCACATGGCTTTTGACGACACGCCCACAGAGGTCATAGACGGTGCCCTCACTGCTTTTCTCAGCAGAAACAAGGCTGATGGATGTCGTAGACGGTGCCGGATAAGTACCCTCGTAGTCTTCCTTTGCCTCTCTGGCGCCTGCTGTGATGCCGTCCAAATCAAACTGGTCAAAGACAGATCCGTCGCGACGGTTGACGATGGTCATCGTGTTGGAACCCGTGGCGTTGGTATCCCACACAAAGGGGATGACGCCGTCCTGCATAGCCTCAGCGGTGACCAATTGATACCAGTATTGCCGACTCTCGTCGTGGTTGGATTGTGTGCCCTCCGAAGAGGACAACGTACGATGAATGGCACCGTACTCTCCGAGGATGATAGGGTAGCCCTTGTCGACAAAGGCAGCGTTGAGACTGGCGAAACTGTTCTTGATCGACTGTTCCTCCTGCGCGTTGGATATGTGGGAGGCCCGCTTTGGACCGTGTTCCACCCAATAGTAATAGGCCGTCTTCGCATCCGTGTTCTGACAGAAGTTATACGGGTCGTAGCTGTGGATCTCTACCATCAGCCGGTCCTTGGCCGTGTCGTTGATGCGGCTGGCATCGAAGTACTTCACCGTGTGTCCAATATTTGTCATCGGTCCCTGCACCACGAGGACGCGTTTGGCATTGTTGCCGCCCGTAGCACGGACAGCGTCTACAAAGACATTCTCATATTCGATCAGCCGATCTGTGAACTTCTTGAGATCAGCGTCGGACGGACTCCACTGGTTGGTCAGCATCAACTTGCCTTTGGCATCCGAGCTTCCACCGCCCACGCCCGGCTCGTTGAGTCCGGCAAAGATCACCCGCTCGTCATAGTCCTTGAGCGCATTGGCGATGTTGGTCCACAGTTTTCGGAGCTGTTCCTTCTTTGCGCTGACATCGGCTCCCGTGGTGAAACCGTCGTACTCCAGCCAGCCGCCGTCCCAATGGTCGTTGATGATGACATAGAGTCCGGCGTTGATACAGTAGTCGATGATCTCCTTGACACGGTTCATCCACGCCGGATCGATGGTCATCGCCGCCTTGTCAGCAATATGTCCCATCACCCACGCACAGGGGATGCGCACGCTTTTGAAGCCCTGCGCCTTGACGGCATCGAGGACCTGCTGCGTGGTCTTGGTCGGTTGCCACTCCGTTTCGGAGGCTGTACCGGCGACGGCTGTGAAATTGTTGTCATAGCTTCCGGCCTCCAGCGTGTTGCCGAGGTTCCATCCAGGAGCCATATAGTGTGCCATCTGTGCGGCAGTGAGATCCATCGTCTTCATGCCGGGATGATCCTGGGCAAAGGCAGTGGTGAGAGAGCCTGCAAGGAGCAGGGCGAGATAGAGTTTCTTCATACAGATCAAATCAAATTATCCTATTACAAGTATATGAATGGACTGGCAACTATTGATAACGCGCCAGTCCATTCCATATTATTCATTTTCTGAGATTAATGGAGCTTTCCGGGAGTCTCCACGCTGTTGATGGTGACCTTGACCTTTGTGGGATCGACGAGATCCTTCCACAGGTTGTAGAGCTCAACAGACCACACCACAGCACCCTGGCACTCACCGGGCAGCGTAGCAAATACCGAGTAGGTGCCGTCGCCCGTGACTGTTGTGCGTCCGAAACTGCTGCCGCCCCAGTAAGAGGGACTCCAGTCGGGGTCGGCATAGCTCAGCTCTGTCTTGTAGCTCTTGGCGGCACCTGCCTTGAGATTTCCGTCAATGCCCTTGATCGTGAAGTTGACAATCATATTGCCGGCGAAGTGGAGGCCAGAGGCGTCCACGCCATTCTGCTTGGTACTGCCATACTCGCTGTAGATCTCGATGCGTCCGTCGGTGTCTTTGTCGTCTTTGTTGACAAACTCAGTCTTGGAGAAGTCCATGCCCACGGTGGGGTCGGTGTCGAGCGCAATGTTCACGATCTCAGCCTTCACCTTCGACGCATCGACGAGGTCGTTGGCGAGATTGTTGATGTCGATACAGAAGACGTTAGCACCATCGGCGGTCGCACCACCTGTCTCCATCCAAACGGTGTAGGTACCGTCACCCGTGATGCGGGCATCATACTTGTCACCAGTGAGCCCGGACCAGTGAGACGGATCCCAGGAAGCGTCGGCATATTCCAGTCCTGCAATGTTTTCCTTAGCGGCTCCACTCTTGTAGTTGCCGTCGAGTCCACTGATCTTGAAGGTCACAGCCATGGTGTTGCTGAAACGGATAGAGGCGGGATCGATGACGGCATTGCCTTTCGTCTTACCGTACTCGCTGTAGATCTCAATGCGTATACGCCCGTTTTTCTCCAAGTCGCCAATATCGAGCTTACCCGATCCGTTTGGCTTGAGCTCGGAATATGGGCGTACGGTGCGCAGGCAAACGCCATAGTGTCGCAGCGAGTTGCCGTTTTTCACGATGCCATTACCGTCGAAGGTCAGCGTGTTGGCATAGTTGCCGTCGACCTTGCTTGCGGTTCCGGTCCAGTAAAAAGCCTTGCCGTCGTTGATGATCTCCTTGCCGTCGCGGTAACCGGTATAAGGCAGGAAGATGGAGTTTCCGTTGCTGGCAGTGAAGCGGATACCTTTCACGCCATTGACGGTATCGAAGGTTTTCTTGGTCTTCTCGATGAGTTCCTTGACCTGGTCGAGTGTCGGCATCTGAGAATAGAACGGGAACGAGCCGTCGATGTCGAGATTGTTGGTGAGGTCGAGTTCCGTGTTGGCGATGTCACCGGTGGAATAGTCAGCGTTGTCCTTGGAATACTGTTCGGCAGTCTTGTCGCCGTATCCGAAGTAAGCGCCCACGCCTTCCTCGCTCTCCGCGCCGATGTTGCACTTCGCCCACGTGACGCTGAGTCCGAGATCGACATATTCCATCGTCTGCGTCTTGGTGGTGAGTTGCTTCACGGGACCGTATACATATCCGTCGCCTACCTTGACGAAAGCCTTATAATAATAGGTGGTGCCGGGCAGCAGCCCGCCCACTGTGGTAAGATCAAAGTCACGCGCATCGGAGAGCAGATCTTTGCTCATCCCTATCTTCATGCCTTTCTCCACCGTGCCAAGGCCTTCGAGTCCGGAAAAAGAGGCAGAGAAGGTAGCCTTGGTGTAGCTGATGTCAGTGGCGTCGAGTGTCTCGGCTTTGGCATCCGTGGCGACAAAGGTCTTCACCTCACCATATTTATATACCTTGTTCTGCAGGCAGACATAGGTGGCATAGTGGTAGGTAGTGCCGGTGTGGAGACCACTGAGACTGGCTCGGATGGTGTCGGCCGACAGTGAGCCGCGCACCTTGGTGCCGCCGGCGGTGGGATCGTCGGCTGTGGAATACATCACGCCGACCTCATAACTCGACGGATCGGCAGAGGAGAGATCATCGACGGTGCCATCGATGGCAGCGCTGACGGCCGTCACAGCGGCGTCGCCCGTGGTGATGGAGGTGACGATCGGCGTGGTCGACACCGAGTAGTTGTCATCGTCGGAACAGGAAGTGATGATGAGCGAAGAGGCCAGCAGTGAGGTGGCCATCATCATCAGTCCGGGAAAATATTTCAATTTCATGATAACTTGCTTTATAGTAACACTAACAATTGATGCTGGACCGTCAGCTGTTCCTCAAGCTGTGGAGGACCGACGACTCACGTCGTCTTTGTCCTCCCGAACTTGATGTATGAAGCCTAAATCCAATATCTATAAAAAAACAGAGCGGTCCTTATTTATGTGAACCACGTGTGGCACGATGATGCGCTTTGGCATTGTCTGGTTTGACAAACGGCGCGCCAACGTCCATCTTCACTTCTACTGTCACCGAGAACGTCTTGGAGAAGCTGCATTGAGCGGCAAGTCCTGCCGAGGCTCCCCAAGGATTGACGATATAGCGACGTGCAGTAGATTCCTTGTCACCGACTCCCCGGTCAATGGCAGCGTCGTCGAAGGCAACGTCCTTGCCGTCGGCCTGAATGCTCTTCACCACGACATCGCAGTTAGGATGGTCACCGAGCAGTTTCTCTATATCGAGATAGACACCATAGACATTGTTGCAACTGCCGTTGATGGTGAAGGTATAGGTACCGTCAGAGCCGTCTTTGACAAAGACGTCGTCGCTCTGCTGGAAGGTCCAACCCGCGTCAAAGAGGTGCAGACCACCTTTGTAGGTCTTGGCCACACCGGCGCGCACGACAGTCCACTGATAGCCCATGTACTGATAGAACTTACCCTGATCGTCGTACTCCCGTGCTCCCCACACGATATTGTCCAGTCCGCCGGTCTGCGGATTGCAGTTGGTCTCCTGGCCGAATCCGAGGATACGCAGACTGCTTTCGTTGGTGGTCATCACGGCGCGTCCGTCCTTGCTGATGGCAAAGGTGGGCAGCGCGGGCGTGAAGGAGTAGATGCCATCCTTGCTCAGCGTGTAGGTGCCCTTGGTCTCGTTGCCGTCGGGAGCGGTGAACGTGTAGCTGTGGTTGCTGCTGTTCATCACGATGGTGACGTCCTCAAGGTTGTCGATAGCGTCGAAGGCCGTCACGCCCTTGGCCTTTCCGTCCTTGGTGTACCAGTCAAAGCCGGTGAGCTTGTAGGTGATGATGCGGTCGTTCTTCGGTTCCACGAAGTCCATCCAACCGTCTTCCAAGGTTGGGAAAACCTCCACCTCAGGAGCCTCGTAGTGGTCGGCATAGTCTTTCGATACGAAGTTGAAGCAGAGCCACCACTTGCCCTCGCCGGAGGTGTCAGGGTTGCGAAGGATGGCGAGACGCAGCTGGTTGTTGGTCAGCGTGACGATATGGATGTCTTTTTGCCATCCGACAGCGTCCTGACGGTCGTCCCATTTGGGCGAGTGGAGCAGCGGACAGTCGGTCAGGTTGAGCTTGTGATTGTCGAGATCGAGCAGATAAGTGCCTTTCTGAGCCTTGGCAACGCCATTGGGATCGTAAGTCACACTCTGCACGTTGGCACCATCCTTCAAGTCGAAGGTGATAGAACTCTTCATGAAGTTGCCCGACTCATCCTCGTGGTTGGCAGCGGGATCCCAGTTGCTCGTAAAGTTGTTCCACTCAGCATTGGTGGCCGAGGGATCGCCATAGGATACCTCGCCCGAGCAGAGTCCATAGTTTCCGTTGTCGGGAATCCACGTCTTGCTCTGTCCGACACCACCGGTGAGCATGGTGTAGAGCTCGTTGTTGACAAAGTCGGCACAGAACTCATCGACGGTGAAGTGAGCAGTGTCGCCGTAGACATAGCCGCCACGCGTGTTCACACCGAAGAGCACGTCGTAGGTGCCGGGAAACGGAATCTTCAGCGTGACCTCTTTCTCCTGAGACCGGCCTTGCGGCTCAATCCAGTTGACCTGATAGCGGTCGGCCATCTGACTCTTCAAATACACGATGTTGGGGTTCTGACCGTCGTGGGTGATGGTATAGGCCTGTCCTTCGACGAGATCAGCCGGCGTGACATCCTTGTCGCCGAGGTCGTAGTCATCGGGCGAGCACGCTGCCATGCCGAAGAGCATGAGTGCCGCCGCTGCTAAGGCATAGATATAATGATTGATTTTCATAAAGCGTTTTCTGTTTAGTCCATTCTTTGTTGATGGTGAAAGAAAAATGTTTGCTGCCCCAGGATTACCATCCGGCATTCTGTTTGAGCAGGTTGTTGGAGCGCTGGATCTGCGTGAGCGGAATCTGGCAGAAGCCTCGTTTGCTCTTGATGTTCTCGGCCTTGATGGTCACCGTTTCTTCCCTGCCGCCGGAGATGACTCTCTCTCCACTGGCGGCAATGGTGTTGGCTGCCACGTCGATGCCCTGACGGAGTAGATCCCAGTAGCGGATGCCCTCACCAACGAACTCGAGCTTGCGCTCTCTGAGGATGTTGCTCTCCGTGGCAGGCAACTCGCGGTAGCCGTTGCTGAGCGTGCCGTCGCTCTGCGTGAAGGCACGTTTGCGCACCTCATTGAAATAGGTCTGAGCCTTCGGCGAGCCGAGTTCTGCTGCCATCAGCAACACGTCGGAGTAGCGCATGAGCACGTAGTCCTGGGGCTGGGAGTTCTGGAAGTCACCCGCCATGAGGCCCTGATAGTAGTGTGTCATCGACCAGGAGCCGTCAGTGCCCTTGGTCCACTTAGATCGTGGCGTGTATTTCTTAATGGTAAAGCCAGTGTATTCGCGCTGGTCAGAGGCCACCTTCTTCCAGGCATCGAGCTGCGTGATGCCTTCCTGGGCCATGTTGATGATGGAAGCACTCTGCCGGCTGTCGCCGGTGGCGAAGTCGTTCCATGTGGCTGTGGTCACCGTGGCGCCGCCCCAGCCTTGGCCGTAGGGCACACAGATCGTACCGCCGGTACGCATTCCGAACATCACGATGTTGCGGTTGCCGGCACTGTTGCCGTTGTAGTCACCGGTATAGTTGAACTTCATGCTCAGCACCGTCTCGCTGTTGCCGTCGCCGGCATAGGTCGAGTCGTTGGTCCAGTTGCCGGCAGCGTCCTGCACCCAGTTGTCGCTGGCAGCGGGCCAGAGGTTCTTGAACTGCGGCACGAGGCTGTACTCGCCGCTCCCGATGACATCCTCCAAACCGGCCAAAGCCTTAGAGGCAGTCAGTCCGCCGGGCATCTCCTTGCGTTCGTTGTTGTTGTAAACGCCGTCGTAGAAGAGATAGACACGGGCGAGCATGGCCTCAGCGGCATACTTGGTGATGCGGCCGTCGTTGGCAGCAGCCTGACTCTTGGGGTAAGCGTTGGCCGGGATATTGTCGGCGGCGTAGGTCAGATCGTTGACGATGAGCGCATAGACGCTGTCGGGATCGGCCTGAGGAACATTCTCGTCGGTAGGCGTGGTGAGCAAGGGGATATGCTCGAACATGCGTACCATATCGAAATAGCACAGTGCGCGGATGGCACGTGTCTCGCCGAGGATGCGGCCCTTGACGGCGTCGGAGCTCCACGGCGTGCCCTCGGTCTTGAGCAAAAGCTCGTTGCAGTTGTAGATAGCCTTGTAGTAGTATTCCCACAGATCGTTGTAGATGTTGGTCTGTGAAGATTCCTGGCTGATGTCGAAACGGTCGACGACCTGGGAGTTGCGACCGTCGTTGGCACCCGTACCGCCGAAGCACTCGTCGCTCATATACTCTGCTGCCATCTGGAAAGTAAAGGTCGGACCGAGTGACACGGTGCCCTGCCAGCCGTCGTAGCAACCGATGAGGGCACGGTCGGCGTCGTTCTGGTTCTTATAATAGTTGCCCGTAGATGTCTCGGTCTTTGACGAGACATCAAGGAAATCATTGCCGCAGGCAGTCAAGCCCAAGGAGAGCAGTGCTGTGGCGGCGATGGTGAATATCTTGGTTTTCATTGTCTTCTGAGATTAAAGGTATTAGAACTTGAGATTGATGCCGACCAGACAGGTGCGTGGCCGTGGGTAGTAGCCCAGATCCACACCGCTGACCCATCCGTCCATACCATAGCCCACCTCGGGATCCATGCCGTTGTAGTGCGTGAAGGTGAAGGCGTTCTGCACCTGGAAATAGAGGCGCGCCTGCGAGATGTAAGGCGTATGGATGAGTTTGGCAAAGTCGTAGCCCAGCGTGATGTTGCTGATACGGAGGAACTTGCCGTCGTGGATGAAGAGATCAGAGAACTGGTAGTTGATGTTGGTGTTGGTCACGCGCGGGATCTTGTTGCTCGTTCCCTCACCGGTCCAGCGGTCGAGGATCTCTGTGGTGTAGTTGGCGGTAGTGGACCCCACTTGGCGATAGCTCTGCACGATCTTGTTGCCAGTCTCGCCGTTGGCGGTCACGGAGAAGTCGAAGCCTTTGTAGTCGAAGCCCAGCGAGAAGCCGAAGGTGAAGTCCGGCATACCGTTGCCGAGGTTGACCTTATCGGCATCGTTGATCTTGCCGTCGTGGTTGATGTCGTAGTATTTCACGTCGCCAGGCTTGGGATCAGCCTGCAGCACACCATTGCCGTTGGCGATCCAGTCTTTGATCTCCTGCTCGTTCTGGAAGATACCAGCTGTCTTGTAGCCCCAGAAATATCCGATGGGCTCACCGTTGCTGGCGCGGTAGAACTCCGAAGAGTTGTCGTAGAGTTGATTGGCCTGTCCGTGGATGATGCCGTCCTCGTTGGGGATATTGCCGACCTTGTTGTGGTTGTAGGCACCATTGACGTTGACGAAGTAGTTGAAGTCGCGGCCGATGCGGTCGTTCCAACCGAGACCTACCTCAACGCCGATGTTTTTCACGTCACCACCATTGATATATGGTGCACCTGTTCCTGCCGTGGCGAGGATAGGCGGCTGCACGAGCCAGTCCTTCGTGGTTTTGTAGTACCAGTCAAAATTGACGTTGAGCTTACCGAGCACACGGGCGTCGAAGCCGAAGTCGGTCTGTTCAGAGGTCTCCCAAGTGATGTTTTCGTTGGCGAGACGCGTCACGCGGGCGCCCCACTGGTCGGCTGCTGAACCCTTCGTCGTACCAAAGTTGTAGTAGATATTGGTGAAGGATACAGGTGCGGTATACATGTAGTTACCAATGTTTTGGTTACCGACCTGTCCCCAGCTGCCGCGCAGTTTGAAGTAGTCGACGACCTTTGCCAGCGGCTTCCAGAACTTTTCGTTGCTCATCACCCATCCGGCGCTCACCGAGGGGAACCAGCCAAAGCGGTGACCGCGGGCAAAGCGGCTGGAACCGTCGCAGCGCAGTGTGGCCGTAGCCATGTAAGTCTCTTTGTAGTTCCACGACAGACGGCCGAAGTAGCTCACCATGCGCTCTTCGTCCCAAGGCGACCCGCTGGCGCTGAGTCCTTCCTCCTGCGACTTGGCGGTGCCGTTGCTCACCCAGGCATAAGGCCAGGTGTCGAAGCCCTCACGCAGGGAACCGTTGGCGGCATAGAGGCTGCTGCCATTGGTGCGGTAGGCCTCAGTGCCGAGCATAGCGTCGAAGAAATGCTTGCCAAGCGTCCAGTTGTAGGTCAGGGTGTTGGTCCAAGTGATGCCAAAACCGTCGCTCTTGCCCTGGCTGGCCGACGTGCGCGTGTCGTTGTAGCTGTAGACCGAGAAATGATAGAGCGGGTTGAAACCGCGGTAGTCGTTGGAGTCGTACTTCACGCCGAGCGTAGAGCGGAACTTCAGATTCTTGATGAACTGGAACTCAGCGAAGACATTGCCCGTAAAGGTGGCGTTTTGCGACTTGTTGATGTTGCTGACCATCATCACGCCGTAAGGGTTGCCGTCGGCGTTGTACCACGGGCTGTTGGTGGTGTCGTTGTAGGGACTGCCATACACGCCGTTGTCGCTGTAGACCGGTGCCAATGGCGAGGTGCCAAAGGCGGCGCGCAATGAGTTGTTGTATTGGTTGCCGACGTTGAGTCCGCGCTTCTTATAATAAATAAAGGAGACCTGCTCGCCGACCTTGAGGAAATTGTCGATGACGTTGTACTCGGAGTTGACACGGAAGTTGTAGCGGCCGTAGTAAGAGACATCCTTGCCGCCGACGATACCTTCCTGGTTCATATAGCCCAGGCTCATGGCGTAGTTGCCACGACCACTGCCGCCGGTGATGCCGAGGGTATAGCTCTCGGTTTGTGCGTTGTCCTTGAACATCTGGTCCACCCAATCGGTGTCATAGATCTGTCCGGTCGTCGGGTCTGTGATGCCCCACGTGGTGACGTTGCCGTCGGCGTCTTTCTGCGTATAGTAGCTCTTCCAGTCGTAGGCCTGGCCGCCGGAGTTGATATTCTGCTCGTCCATGATGGTCATATACTGCTGGGCATTGAGCATCTTCACCTTGTGGATGGGTTTCTGCCAACCCTTGTAAGCATCGAAGCTGACCACGGCACGGCCGTTCTTACCGCTCTTCGTGGTGACGAGCACCACACCGTTGGCCGACTGTGAACCATAGATGGCGGCAGAGGCAGCGTCCTTCAGCACGTCGATGCTCTCGATGTCGGCAGGATTGAGCGTAGCGATGTCACCGCGGATGCCGTCTATAATATAAAGAGGAGAAGAGGAACCGGTGGTGCCGATACCACGGATGTTGACCTTGAGTCCCTCACCCGGCTGTCCCGACTGCGAGATGATGGTCATGCCGGGGGTCTGACCTTGCAGTGCCTGCAGAGGATTGGTGGTGTTGAGCTTGGCCACGTCGTCGCCCTTGACCTGAAGGGTGGCGCCGGTGACGAGCTTTTTCTTCTGCACACCGTAGCCGATGACCACGACATCGTTGAGCGAGTTGGCCTCTTCGGCAAGCTGAATGGTAAGATTGTTGCCTGCCACCTTCACTTTTTGCTGCACAAAACCAATGTAGGAGACGAGAAGTGTCTGACCGTCATTGGCCTCCAAGGAGAAGTGTCCGTCGAGATCCGTCACAGTACCTGTCTGCGCGCCGACGACCTTGACCGTCGCTCCCGTGAGCGGCTCGCCATCAGTGGCTGACTTGACCGTGCCCTTCACAATCTTGGCGTAGAGGGCTGAGCCTTGCAATACGCCGATCGCCGGAAACAGCAAACATGCTATTAGGGCAATTTTGCATAAGATAGATTTACGCATGGTTCGTTTAGTTTTTAAATGTATAATAATTGATGTAGGTATGACTACCCGGTATTGATCGTTATTAGGAATGACACTGCAAAATTAACTTTTTCCCAACGAAACAGCCTGCAACCATGTTACAGAATAGGTACACATATGTTACATATTTGGCATTTACCGACCCACGGAAGTACAGATATGATGCAAGAATAGCATAAATATGGGGACGACACCAATATTTTCGCACTTGCATTTCACGGTATCAGCAGAAAAGCGTAACTTTGCGAAGTGAGAGAATAGAACGGACGGAACAACAGATTTCGCCACAACACATATTTATACACACATGGATTACAAGATGATCGTGCTCGATCTCGACGGCACACTGACAAATAGTAAGAAGGAGATGACGCCCCGCACACGCGACGCACTGCTGAAAGCTGAACAGCAGGGCGTGCGTATCGTGCTCGCTTCAGGACGCCCCACCTATGGCATCACGGCTCTCGCCGAGGAGCTGGACCTGAAGACCTACCGGGGATTTATCCTTGCCTTCAACGGCGGACGCATCACCGACTGCGCTACGGGCAAGGTGGTCTTTGACCAACCCTTGAACCCTGAGGTAGTGCCACCACTCTACGAGGCGGTCAAGAAGCATGGCATGGAGATGCTCACCTACCAGGACGAGAAGATCGCGGCAACGAAGAAGGCCAACAAATATGTCCTCCACGAGGCATTCATCAACAAGATGCCGATCGTGGAATACACCGATTTCATCCATCAGATCCGCTACCCGATCAACAAATGTCTGGTCGTCGGCGACCCGGCACCGCTGCACGAGCTTGAGCTGCAACTGGCCGAAACGTTCAAAGGCGTGATGGATGTCTACCGCTCTGCCGGTTTCTTCCTGGAGTGCGTGCCGCCCGGCATCGACAAAGCGCACTCGCTGGAGCGGCTCTTTGAGCTCACTGGCATTCCTCGGGAGGAGGTCATCGCCTGCGGCGACGGCTACAACGACCAGAGCATGATACGCTTCGCAGGGCTCGGCGTGGCCATGGCCAACGCTCCCAAAGACATACAGGACTCGGCCGACTACATCACCTACAGCAACGAGGAGGATGGCGTTGCACACGTGGTCGAGAAGTTTATTCTGAAATAGATTTGTCGGGAAAACTGACATTTTTCCGCCCACGTGCTGCCAAAATTCTGCGCCAATGCCTCCTTTGCACCGAATTTCGCGAATTTCAGAGGTGTTTTTACAAACGCTTATAAATCAACAAGTTATAAGTATAGGCGCATTTTTTAAGTTCTAAAGACATCGCTTCCGCCCGGCAATTTCAAAGGAAAGCTTATCAAAACACTGTTTTGTACCGCTCATCTCAGTTGTTTCTATAGATGAAAACACTGAGATGAGCCGATGAAACAAGTTGTTTCTTCAGCTCATCTCAATGTTTTTTCAACGGCTGGCTACGATTTTGTGGTTCAAATCGCCATTTCTTCTTTTTTTTCCTGCCTTCGTTTTTCTAGAAGGCATGTGTACAGGAATGTCTTTTTGTAATAATTTATCACAGCGCCACCCATTTGTAACTGTTCAGCAAATGCAGGTCGACGCAGTAAATGATCACTCCTAACTTTTAAATCATAAATAGTTAAACTACGCCTGCGGTATTGACATCAACCGCCGTAGGGACGTTAACAGGGGAATACCACCAAAGCGAAGTGGATGTCATCCACCGTAGGAGCAAGGGTCATCCCTGCCATAACCCCGCAAAAGACATAAAAAAATGTGGCACAAGAGGATGGAATGATTACCTTCAAGGGGGTTAGGGCAGGGATAAACCGAGGCTGCTGCCAAACTCCCTTTAAAAAGAGGGCGGATATGCATTTATTGGGGCGTGCAACTTATGGGAACTCAGAAACAGACCAGGCCAAAATTGGAAAAAAGAAATCGCTGGCGGATTTTAATG
>NZ_VUNG01000018.1 GCF_009695775.1 Hallella mizrahii
CATGGTGGGGTAAGGGGCATTTATATGTCTTTATGGTGACATTCGATGCACTGTGCCCCCTTTTTACTAACGATGCAGATTATTTTCGCTTCTGTATCATATTAGGCGCGTAGTTGCGGATTTGAGGGTTTCCTTTGTTATATAAACTGACATTTTTCCGCCCATGAGAATCGATTCTTTTCCACGAACACTTATGTCGGTCCTGATTTTTACGAAAATATAGCAATAGTTGTATTTATTTAATAATCAATCTGTTACGATGCTTTTGCTTTTGCCCTGCTATGAAATCACTGATTTATTGCAAAATTCTCTAGAGAATTTCGTGTCATCTCAGTGGTTTTACCTGATGAAACAACCGAGATGACAGCGTAAAACAATAAGAATGACGAGAAGAAACAACTGAGATGAGTGCTTCTATCCATTGTTTTTGTTTTGAAATGAGGCAAAAAAAAGTATGATCTTGTACAAAGTTGTTTTTATCTTCTCTAGATTGCAAGTTTACAAGAACGTACTTTTGTTAAGGAAAATACAGATATAGATGAAGTCACGCACTTTACAAGTTCGGATAATAAAAAATAATGAATGTTGGGATGCATAATTAAAAATCGGTGGAATCTGTGAGATATCTTTCTCACGGATCCCACCGATTAAACATTCTTTCCTTGGAAATGTGTATCGTTACATCGTTAATGGTTTTGTGTAAAGCGTGAGGGTCATACTTCAACATGATGTGCTCGATGTCGATGCCCAGCCTTCTGTTGGAATCCAATGACTCTTAAACTCCTCCAAATCATGTTTGATCAGCCCCTTGCCAGGGTCGGCAATATAGTTTTTTTGCCCTATTTGACCTTGTTGGTGGGGCTTGTCTTATGTAACTCCCTTCTTTTCGACAGTATAGAATTGTTAGCATGAAACATTAAAATCTCAGTCCGATGGCCAAGCTCGCCCTGCTGTTGTGCTGACTGTTGGCGGCATGGAGATAGTCCCCGTCGAGCCGGACGAACCACATCGAGGTGTGGCCTTTGACGGTGATGGGCTGCTGATAGGTCAGCGCGAGGCCTGCCCTCCAGGAGTTGACCGTGTAGTAGTCGTCATAGTCGGCTGTCCATACCTGCTGGGCATAGGGCGTGGTGGCATCGGCGAGACTGAGCTGGTTGTCAAAGACCTGACGCAGGCGGAAGGCGGCATCCACCCAGAAACGATTGGCAAAGAAGCCATGACCGGCAGCGAGCCCCCAGTCGACATAGTGATGGACAAACGATGAGGCGGGCAGATGATACTCGTTGTGGACCGAGCGTAGGATGCCATCCACGCCGATGTAGCCATTGATGCCGTGATCCGACGCACTGTTGAGGCGGTAGCCCAGTGTGGCGTCGAGCAGGCGCACGCGGTAGCGTTTGTTGTAGGTCATCTGGTTGACATACTTGTAGGTGTTGTAACCCGTTGTGGAGTCGGTGGTGATGGTGAGCTGCTGGCGATACTCGTCAGCATAGCCTTCCTCGTATTGCAGACGGGCCTGTACGACGTGGAGCCACCGTGGTGTGCGCCATGTCGTCTTGTTGGCTACGGCATAGCGATAAACATGGTAGTGCCCCGGCTGATACTTATAGGTACCGTAGATACCTTCACTGCCACGGTCGATGCCGGCCTCGGTGAGTGAGGACCAAGAGGGCGACTGCCAGGCATAGGAGAGGCGGAAGCCAAACTCATGGTTGACGTATTCGCGCATATAGCCGTTGTAGCCGCCGACGACCCCGTTGGCGTTTTCCATTCCCGTCATCGTGTAGTATTTCATGTTGGGATCAGTCTGCACCGTGGTGATGTCAGGAATCTTCTCTTTGTAGCGGCGGTAGTGTCCCTCCAAGCCCAGCGTGGAGCGGCCGATGGAGTAGGTGAACGACGGCGTGAGGCGATAGTCGAGCATCTCACTTCTCGACCGTGGGTCGCGCAGACGGCTCAGGTCGCCGAGCTGGTAGTCGAGGCGCAGGCCGAAGCGCCAGGGGCCGAAGGCAGTGGTACCGACGGCTGCCGTGAGGCTGATGTCCTGACGGTCGTAGCTGCCGCTCACCTCACTGCCTGAGATAAATGGATCACTGTTGTAGGTCCGGCGCACGTCGCTCCACCGGCGGTTCTTCGTACGTCCCATGTCAAAGTCGAACTTGCCATAGCCATAGAGGTAGCGTCCTAAGTGCTGATAGCGCTCGGTGAAGAAGCGGAGGCTGTTGTCCTGATTGCCTTCCTGCACGCGGTGGAAGTCACGGCTCTCGTGGCTGCCCTCCATCATGGCGACACCCCGGTCAACGAGGAAGTCGAGGGTGAGACCAGCCGCATTGGCGGTGGTGGACCAGAGCGAGGCGGCGTCGGCGAGGCGATAGGATGACTCGTCGATGGTCTGAGCCTGCAGTGTCGCAGGGAGGAACGTAGAGGATGCGGCTAAAAGAGCAAGGGTGAGCGTCTTATGATCAATATTCATAGTTGCGTGGCGTTAGAGTGGATGAAACAGAAAAGTCGTTGGTCGAGTTGTTGGTATCCTGCAGGATATATTGTCCCTTGGCTCCTTTGCGTGTGGATTTCTTTCGATATACGGTCTCGCCGTTGTATCCGCTGGCAGAGTGGATGTAGGTGGCTCCCGCGTCGATGACGGGCAGGAGACGTTTGGTGGCGAGGTCGATGGTACCCGTGTTTTTATATTTCAGAATGTCCACGCCGTCGAGGATCTGCGAGATGCCGGCGGCGAGCCACTGGCTGCCCGAGGTCTTTCCGTAGTTGTAGACGTTCTGCCAGGAGTTCACGGCGGCATTGCTACGGAAGAGTACCACGCCTGTGGGACCTCCCTGTCCGATGTTCATCTTCGAGATGGCACTGAACGCCGTGTAGACCAGTTCGAGTGCCGGTGTCGCGGGGTTGTTGAGCGTCTTTCCCTGTGCGTCCTTGGCTTCGTAGTCGGCATCGGAAAGATTCATGGGCGTGCCGACGTTAGCAGTGTGGTCAATGGCACTGTTGGTGATCACCACCGACTGTCCGGGGTTCACCAAGTGAGGTGTAGCAGCTGGAATGCGGAAGAGCTGCTTGAGCACGACCACGGAGTCCTGAAAGCCAGAAGCGATCTGCTCGAGCGTATAAGCCGGTGAGGTATTTGACTCGACAAGTCCGAGGTACATGCCCGCAATGTCCACCGCCTCGTCGCCTTGGTTGTAGAGCTCGATATACTGTGCGGCGAGATAGTTTTTCTTGTTTACATCTTTCATTCCGGCATAGAACACCTTTGAGATGACGAGCGAGCGTGTGATGGTGAACTGTGTGGCGAGGATCATCGGCGAGGCGGTCATGTCGGTCGTAAGCAGTTGGGAATGGCTGCTGCCCGCCACGATGGCACCGTCGTTGACTTCCGTGTCACCGGTGGCTTGACGGTATTCATCGGCAGAAAGGGGCCATGACACCGAGACAGTGTATACGTCGGGGATGAGCTCCGTGAAATGCGCGATGCCATTGGCGTCGGTCGTTGCTGTCGTCTCGCCGCCGCCCTCTCGGGTCAGCGTCACGGTGTGGCCCTCAAGGGCGAGTTGAGCAGTGGCATCGGTGGGCTGCTCCACGCGAATGTCCACATTGATGGTCCGGGTCGTGTCGCTATAGTCGACGCAGCTGACCATGAGGGTCAGACACAGCAGCAACAGCATCCAAAGACCTATATGTTTTTTGTTGTTCATTTACTAATATATTATGGTATTGGTGTATGTTGATGGTTATAAGTTGAAATAGAGCTCCATGCCATAGCTGAAGTTGTTGGTGTTGCGCTGCACGAGCGTTCCTGTGTTGTTGTTCGCCACCTTGTAGGGTTCGTAGAAGATGACGTTGTTGACATAGAGCGAGAGTCCGCCGATGTTGCCGAGCTGTTTGGTGAGGCGCGCTGAGAGATTCCATGTCGGCATCGTCTTGGTGGGCACATTATCCTTGTAGTTGAGCGCGAGGTCGGCGACGGCGATGCCCTGTGTGCTGGCGGGCAGGGTTGTGTAGTAGTTGCCGGCGTAGTCGAGATAGCCGTTCTGCATGTCGGCGGCGAGTGCGTGGTAGCCCAGGTTGGTGTCGATCAGCCCAATAGCCTGCTTGTCGGCCATATAGCTCCAGCTGTAGGTCTGCCAGATAGCTTGTCCGGCAAGCGATGCCACCATCTTCAGCGACGGGATATTCGTCACCACACGCACGGTGCTCACGTACTGCCGGTAGAGGTCATAGTCCAAGCCTGAGGGATAGACCACCTTGAAAGGCGTCAGTCCGTAAGCCGAATAAGCAGAGGGCAGCAGAGCCGTCTTGACATTGGCAGTGTTGAGATCAGTGCTGTAAGTCTTGGTCTCAGAGAGCGCACCACTGTAGTAGAAACTCGTGTTGATGGCGCGGATGGTACCGAGGTCGAAGTCAAACTCCAGTCCCTTGTTGATCGTGGTGTTGGTATTGCCGATCTTTCCCGTGGTCATATACACGATGTCGGTGCGTGCGGGATTGGCGTAGTCCACGGTAGTGGCGGCTCCCGGCGTGATGATGAGGCCGTGAGAAGCGTCATAGACATTAGAGGGATAGGTGAAGTATTGCGTTGCCGCCCCGAAGCCGTTGGGCGTCTTGTCGTGATAAGCCAGCACACTCAGCTTTCCGCCCCAAGGCAGCTTTACGTCCACGCCGGCTTCGATCTTTGTCGTGGTGGCGTTCTTCAAGTCTGTGCTTCGCTTCACGTCATATACCTGCGTGTGATAGACCAGAAGTTGCTGCACGGCGGCGCCGGCACCTTGCGGCATAAAGTTCACGGCCACGCGGTCGTCGTATTTCTTGTCGGGATAGAGATAACTCAGTCCCGGTGTCTTGCTGTTGAGGCCGATGCCGGCGCGGAGAGCCAGCCATCTCGTCACGTCGAACGAGAGGTTGACGCGCGGGCTGAGTGCTGTGGTGCTGAGATTGGAGAAAGGCTGCTGGGCCGTGAAGCGCAGACCGATCTGCGCCCGCAGGTGGTTGACACGGTTGGGCGACCACACAAAGTGATCCTCGGCGTAGGCAGCGAGCTGATGGAGCCCGGGGATGTCGGAGAAAGCACGTGGACGACCGTTGGCGTTGGGGCGCAGCGGATGGCTCTCGTCGAGGTTGAAGTAGCCGCGTCCGTCGTTCCAGTCGTATCGGTATTCAGCACCCACCTTGAAGCTCTGCCGTGTCTTGCCCCAATGGAAATAGAAGTCGTCGGCAATCTTGGCAAAGATGTTTCCCGGTCGCCCTTCCGTCTTGCTGGTAGCGAGATAGCTCTGTGTAGCCCAGCTCACGGAGTGGTACCCCGTCTCCATGGCCGTGATGATGGGCAGCAGTCCGCCGGGCACGGAGACGAAGGCGGTGTTGCGGCTGTCCTGCCAGGCATAGCTCATGCCGAGGGTATAGCTCAGGTTGCGTGAGAAGAGACGGTCGAGACGTATCTTGCCATTATGGGTGAAGCCGAGTGAGAGGTAGTCGTTTTTCGTCTCCGAGCCGTCTTGTCGGGCGTCGGGGTCGTTGCCGCTCCAGTCGCGTGTCTGTGCCATCCTCACGCGGGTGTCGATGTGCCATATCTTGGAGATGTTATAGCTCCATGCCATGTTGCCGTTCCAGCGGTGATAGGAGCGGGTGCGCAGACGCGGATCGCTCCACGCTTTGGCATAGTCAACACTGAGGTTGAGGATACCGGCGCGGCCGAGCGAGGTGCCCTTGCTGAGTGAGTAGTTTTGCAGTTCGGGATTGATCTTAGCCTTAGCCTGCCACGGCGTGACACCTGCCTTGGAGTGAACGATGACAAGACCGGAGGTGAGATCGCCATATTCGGCCGAGGGGATGCCGCGCACCACCTCGACGTTGTCGATGTCGTCGGCGCTGATCTGCCGGAGGTCCGTGCCGGTGAACGCTGTGGCACTGAAGGGTCCTTGAGTCATCGCGCCGTTGTTGCTCATCGGTATGCCGTCGACGATGATACTCGATCCGAAGGCACTCGTGTTGTTGTTCACGAGCGTGCGCAACTGCAGGTTGGACTGGCTGGTGAGGTCGGTGTTTTTGATGATCTGTCCGGGCAGGAGCTGCATGACGTCAGCCAGTGATGAGGCCTGCAGGTGGTCGATGGCCTGGCGTCCGATCTTGCTACTGGTGCCCATCGTGTTTTGTTTGGCGGTGACGACGACCTCTTTGAGTGAGAGGTCGCTGATGCGCAAGGAAATGTGCATGTCGACGTCTTTGGAGACTTTCACCTGCGTTGTGGAGGTGACATAGCCCACGTAGCTCACCACCAGCTGATAGTTGCCGTCGGGAATATTGGTGATCGTGGCCTTTCCGTCCATGTCGGTCACGGCATTGGAGCCGAGCGGCTGGAGCTGCACGGAGCCCATGACGATCGGTTCCTTATTCGAGGCATCTGTCACGCTCACCGTCAGCTTGTGACCCAGCATCGGTCCGGCAAAAGCCGGGAGCGCAAGCCACAGCAGGATGACGAACAGAAGTAGATAATGGAATGTCTGCTTTTGTATCATTGCTTGTGATTATAGATAGTGATTATATTTATATGATGTGTTGGCAGTTAGGTCAATGTGCATTGGCAAGATGAGTGTTACCTAAACTTCTACAATGAATATGACTAATACGTTGCAAAGGTAACAAAAAAAGAGCGAAAGAATGCAAACGCAACTTAATAAACACACGAGAATACCTATTAATGTGGATACTTGTTTGCGGAAATACAGCCATGCAAGCCAAAAACTCAGTGATAGATTCACGATACTGACTGATTATTTGTATTTTTGCACGTAAGTATTTCAATCATAGCATTATACTCAAAACAGTTCCATGGCAAAGGCTAACACAGAATACGTCGACGACGCTGCCGTTCTGCAAATGATGACTTGCAACTGTTGCGGGAGAACAGCGCCAATGCCTAAATACTGCCTCACCCCTATACCCCTTCGGCCTCACCCCCCTAACCAATCTCCAAAGGGAGAGGGGGAGTGATTACCGACAAGAGCTGAGGAAGTAGGAGGTGATGCGTCCCGCGTCACATCATCACAATATCGGTTGTGAAATGCTTGACACAGGTCAATAAAAGCTATGAATATACGGTTTTTATGCTAATTGACTGCCTTTTCCTTTTGTATATTGATGCTGTTTTTATACCTTTGCAAGCCGTAACCAATAAAGGAAAAGAATGTTTAGGATACTTATTGTCTTGCTTGTCGGCATCGTGCTGGGCTTTGCGCTGCGTCGAGTGCCACATATCCATAAGGTAGAGACAAGTGCTCATTATACTATCTGTGCCCTGCTTTTTGTCTTCGGACTGGGTTTGGGCTCCAACAACTCGCTGATGCACAACATCGGCTTCTATGGTCTTGAGGCCGTGGTGGTGGCGCTGTTGGGTATGGCGGGCAGCTTTGGTGCCGCCCGTCTGTTCAACCATCTCATGCAGAAAAATTCGGAGGGCAAGGCATGAAAGGAAACCTGCTCTTGTTCGTTTCGCTGTTGACCGGTATTCTTGTAGGCATGACCGGTGTCACTCCCCATTGGTTGCTCAACCCTCAGTTGCCGATGCTGCTCTTGGAGCTGCTCATTGTGCAGGTAGGCATGGGCATCGGCTCGATGGAGCATCTCGACCGATTGTTTGCCGGATTCCGTTGGGAGATGCTGTTGTTGCCGGTGTTCACCATTGTGGGCACGTTGCTGTTTTCGGCTACGGCGGTGCTATTGTTCAGTGGTCATTCGCTGAGCGACTTTCTTGCAGTGGGCAGTGGCTTTGGCTATTACTCGCTCTCGTCGGTGCTCATCAGTCAGGTCAAGGCGGGTGCCGTCGGTTCTGCCGCTGCCAACCAACTTGCCACGATCGCACTGCTGGCCAATATCGTGCGAGAGATGGTATCGTTGCTCAGTTGCCGCTTCGTCGCTCACCGTGGCAGTGGGTGGGCTGCTATCAGTGTGGCGGGCATCTCTTCCATGGATGTGTGTCTGCCTTCCATTCTGAGCAGCACGGGCAACAAGCGCTATATGCCTATCGCCATCTTCCATGGGCTCTGCCTGGAGGTGAGCGTGCCGATGCTCGTCACCTTCTTCTGCAGCGTGAACCTATAGGGAAAGGGGCATCATCTTTACAAGAAAAAACAGCAACGACCGTCACAGGATTACGTGGCGGCCGTTGCTTTTTATTCATTTCTCTTTGTGCTTTCTTCAAAGAAAAAAGAACTTCCTAAGTTTTTTAGTATTCCACCACGAGTGCTTCCCTGGGTTGCAGGGTGATGTCGTGGGTGAGGTCGATTTTGCGTCCGGAAATGACATCGGTTGCAGTGGTGGCTTTGCCGATGACCTCAGCATAGCGGGCTACGGACATGGTGGCCTCGCTTCGCTTGCCGTTGAGGATGGTCAGCGACGTGCGCCCCTGATACTGGCGTGCGATGACGTAGATGCCTTTGAAGGGGATGAACTGTGTCTGCTTTCCCTTGCTGATGAGGTCGTTGCCCTGACGCCAGTGGAGCAGTTTGCTCTCCCACTGGAACATGGCGTTCTCGGCCTTGGTGCGGCCTTCGGCGGTGAAGCAGTTATGCGTGTCACCGGGGAAACCGCCGGGGAAGTCGCGTCGTACATTGCCGTCGGTGACCTCCTTGGTGCCGTTCATCAGCACCTCTGTACCGTAGTAGAGTTGTGGGATGCGATTCATCGTCAGCAGCAGGGCGAGTGCCTGTTTCAGTGCTGTGGAGTCCTTGGTGTTGCCCAGGAAGCGGTCGGTGTCGTGGTTCTCGATGAAGGCCAGCACATGCGACGGGTCGGCATAGAGATAGTCATAGCAGAGACTGTTGTAGATGCGGTTGAGTCCCTTCCACCAGTCGTCGGTCTCTTCGTGCTTGGCCTGGCTGAGCTTGTCGAAGAAGCTGAAGTCCATGACAGTTTTGAGATAGCTGTTCATGTTGCTGAGCTTTGAGTCTTTCTGCCAGGCAGCGGTGTAGGCTGGTTCGGTGACCCATGTCTCGCCTACGGTGTTGAAGTTGGGATATTCCGTGTCGAGGGTTTTCATCCATTCGGCCATCGCCTTTCGGTCGGCATAGGGATAGGTGTCCATGCGTATGCCGTCGATGCCAGCTGTTTCTATCCACCACTCACTGTTTTGGATGAGGTAGCGCATGAGGTGAGGATTGCGCTGGTTGAGGTCAGGCATGGACTTGACAAACCATCCGTCGACGGTCTCGCGCATGTCCTGCTTCGAGGCATAGGGATCGAGAACCGGGGTCAGCTTATAGCTTGTCTGCAAGCCGTAGTTGGGATTGTTGAACCAGTCCTTTGTAGGCGGGTCGAGGTTCCAGGGATGGTAATCGCTGCAATGGTTGAAGATCATGTCCATCACCACCTTCAGCCCACGCTTGTGGCATTCGTCGATGAGTTGCTTGTACTCCGCATTGGTACCGAAGCGCGGATCTACCTTATAATAATCGGTGGTGGCGTAACCATGGTACGAACTGTTCACGCCATGGTCGTTGGGCCAGTTGTTCTCTAAGATCGGAGTGAACCACAGTGCGGTGACGCCGAGGTCGGTGAAATAGTCAAGGTGTTGCTCAATACCGGCGAGGTCACCGCCGTGGCGCAGACTTGGCTTGGTGCGGTCGCAGGTCTGGTCACGCATACCCTTGACGACATCGTTCTTCGGGTTGCCGTTAGCGAAACGGTCAGGCATGAGCAGGTAGAGCACGTCGGCGTTGGAGAAGCCTTTGTGCTCCTCGCCGCGCATGGTGCGGTCTTTAAGCGTGTAGCGTACTTTTTTGCCGTCGAAGTTCAAGGTCATCTGTCCGGCTTTGGCACCTTGCAAGTTCAGGTAAACAAGCAGGTAGTTGGGTGAGTCGAGACGGACGATGGAGTCCACCTTCACGCCGGCGTAGTCTGTGGTGACCTGTTTGACATTCTTTACATCTTTACCATAGACCATGAGCTGCAGGCTCGGGTCTTTCATCCCCACATACCAGTCGGTGGGGTCGATGCGGCTGATCGTGGTGGCAGAAGTTGCCGTGGCCATCATCAGTCCCAGTCCTAAAGTCATGAGCGTTTTCTTCATATCTTCTATTATATTTATTTTACCATAATCATCGCACTCTGTCCGCTTACCTTTACGTCACCTCCAGGTAGGATAGTGAGACCGGTCTCGTCGATTTGTCCGTTTTGGCAGACCACACGGTATGTGCCTTCTGGCAACGTGATGGTGCGGGTTTCACGGTTGCCATTGAAGATGACATAGATGTTGCTCCAACTGTCGATGCCGTCAAGACCCTTCAGGTGGAAGGCTACCAGAGCAGGCTGCGACGGCAGAAACTCCAGATGCTCACGCACTGCGGCGGCTGAGCCGAGACGGAAAGCTGGGTGATGGCGGCGCAGGGCGATAAGCCGGCGATAGTAATCTGTGACACCGGGATAGCGCTGCAGGTTGCCCCAGTCAAGGGCGTTGATGCTGTCGGACGAGTTGAAACTGTTGTGCACACCCTTCTTGTCGCGCAGCAACTCCTCACCGCTGAGCATGAAGGGCACACCCTGAGAGGTGAATACGATCGTCTGGGCGAGCTTGTCGAGGGCTTGTAGTTCAGATGACGTGATGTTCGGGATGGAAGCCTTCAGACGGTCGACGAGGCACATGTCGTCGTGACAGCTGACATAGGCGATCATCTGTGTGGGCTCGGTGGCCCATGGCTCCTTGCTGTAGTTCACCTTGGTATAGTCCACTTGCGGATGGGCAATCATACCGGTGATGCCTGCCTTGATGCTCTCCTCACTGCCCGGCAGTCCGGCTAAGAATGCGGGCTTGTGGTCATCGCTGAACGGTCCGCGTACAGCATCGCGCAAATCATCGCAGAAGGCGGCGATACCTGGCATTTGCTTCATGTTGGCTTTCATGGCCAGCCGATCGTTGGGAAGGGCGCAGCTGCCTGCACTCCAGCCTTCGCCATAGATGAAGATGTTCGGGTCGAGGGCTGTGAGCTCCTGTCGGATAGCGTTCATCGTCGGGATGTCGTGCACGCCCATGAGGTCGAAGCGGAAGCCGTCGATGTGGTATTCTGTGGCCCAGTATTTCACGCTTTCGAGCATGAATTCGCGCATGAGCGGTTTCTCTGAGGCGGTCTCGTTGCCGCAGCCCGAGCCGTTGCTGGGCTTGCCGTCCTTGGTGAATCGGTAGTAGTAGCCGGGATGGGTACGCTGAAAGTTGCTGTTGTCGAGGTCGAAGGTATGGTTATAGACCACGTCGAGGATGACGCGGATGCCAGCCTTGTGCAAGGCTTGTACCATTTTCTTGAACTCACGGATGCGTGTGGCGGGGGTATAGGGGTCAGTGGAGTAACTACCCTCCGGTACGTTGTAGTTCAGTGGGTCGTAGCCCCAATTGTACTGTGGTTTGTCGAGTTTGGTCTCGTCGACAGAGGCGAAGTCAAACGACGGCAGGATATGCACGGCGTTGACGCCGAGGCTCTTGAGATAGTCCACCGCCCAAGGCTCTGACAGTGCCAGAAACTTACCCGGATGGTCGGCGTGGCTGGCGATGGAGAAGTCGCGGTGGTGCATCTCGTAGATGACGAGGTCGGCAGGGGAATGGGTGGTGAGCCTATGGTCATCAGCCCAGCCTTCCGGGTCGGTCTGACGCAGGTCTATGATAGCACCGCGCTGTCCGTTGACACCGACGGCCTTGGCGAAGACGCCCGGTGTGTCACCGCGTCCGATGTTAAAGCTATAGAACTGTCCCTTGAGGTCGCCCTTGACGGTGGCTTTCCAACGGTTTTTGCCATCGGCACGCATCTTCACCGTACGCAGAGGCTGACCGCCGTCGCCGTCGCTCCACAACGAGAGGGTAGGTCGCTTGGGGCTATTGAGATAAAAAACAGTCTGCTTGGGACTGTAGGACATCTCGCGAAAGACATCCTGCGCCCAAGCAGACATATTTGTTGCCAACATAGCGATGACAGATATTGATAGTTGTCTGATGTTCATGGTTTGTTGCTAAAGGTGATTTAGGGGTGTAGAGAAAGTGAGGAGTGTAGGGGAAGGTATAGAACTCCTCCGATCCGCTTTTCCTCTTCCTTTGGGAGGGGTTAGTGGACGGGCTTTATGCTGACAGCGAATCCTCCGCCGGGTGCCTCGGTAAACTTTAGGGTGTCGCCCTTCTTCACCGTGCGCTTGGTGATGACATATGCCTTCGGGTTCTTGTCGTAGCTGGCGTTCTTGGCGTCAGCATAGATCGTAGCCTCGTATTTGCGGCCCTTGTCGAGGAAGTCGAGTTTCACAGTGCTTTGATGTCCATGTTCGTCGCACTTGCCGGCGAGGAACCAGTTGTCGCTGCCCTTTGCCTTGCGTGCTACGGTGATGTAGCGGGCAGGTTCAGCCTCGATATACTTACTGTCGGACCAGTCGATGGCAACATCCTTGATAAACTGGAAGGCATCGTTGTACTTGGCATAGTTCTCGGGTAGGTCGGCAGCCATCTGTAGTGGTCCCCACATGACGAGATAGAGAGCGAGCTGCCCCACAAGTGTGGTGCGTACATAGCTTGGGTTGTCGCTCCATGTCTTCAGTTGAGTCTCGAGGATACCCGGTGTATAGTCCATCGGACCGCCCTGCAGACGGGTGAAGGGCAGGATGACAGTATGGTTGGGATAGCTGCCGCCGAAAGCCTCGTATTCTGTACCGCGTGCACTCTCGTTGCCGACGAGGTTAGGCCATGTACGGGCGATGCCGGTAGGACGTGTGGCCTCATGAGCATTGACCATGATATGGTGTTTGGCTGCTTCCTTGACGCAGTAGAGATAGTGATTGTTCATCGGTTGCGAGAAGTGATGGTCCCCGCGTGGGATGATGTCACCCACATAACCACTTTTCACGGCATCGTAGCCATATTTGTTCATTAAGTTGTAGGCAGCCTCCAAATGACGCTCGTAGTTGACCACGCTCGAAGAAGTCTCATTGTGCATCATCAGTTTCACACCCTTGGAGTGGGCATAGTCGTTGAGTGCCTTGATGTCGAAGTCGGGATAAGGCGTGACGAAGTCGAAGACATAGTCCTTCCAATGGTTGGCCCAGTCTTCCCAACCTACGTTCCATCCCTCGACGAGTACCTCGGAGAGACCGTTGGCAGCGGCGAAGTCGATATACTTGCGCACCTCGGTATTGTTGGCACCGTGTCGTCCGTTGGGTTTCACCTTACTCCAGTCAATCTCATCGAGCTTGATGGACGGATACTCATCGGTGTAGTTCCATGAGTTGCGGCCGACGATCATCTCCCACCACACACCACAGTACTTCGTAGGATGTATCCAGGAAGTATCCTCTATCTTGCACGGCTCGTTGAGATTGTAAATGAGGTTGTTGGCCTCAGAGAGCATGTCGCGAGCATCGTCGCTTACGGCCACGGTGCGCCAAGGCGTATTGCAGGGAGTTTGCATATAGCCTTTCATACCTGTAGCATCGGGAGTGAGCCACGACTCGAAAACCATGTTCTTGTCATCGAGGTTGAGATGCATGGTGGCATAGTCGACGCAGGCAGCCTCATGGATGTTGATATACAGTCCGTCCTTGGTCTTCATCTGTAAGGCGGTCTGCACGCCTGTGGGCGAGAAGACCGCAACCGACGAGTTGTTCCAGTTCACGGCGTCATGGAAACGGGCGCGTATCTCAGAGAGCTTGCTCTCCTGCGTTTCTTGTTCCTGAGTGTCATAGTCGCCGGGAAGCCACCATGCGGTGTGATCACCAGCCATAGCAAACTGAGTGTGTTCGTCCTTGATGACAAAATACACCAGAGAGTCCTGCTGTGGGAACTCATAGCGCAGACCCATACCTATATTATAAACGCGGAATCGGATGGTCATCTTGCGCTTGGTAGCGGGTTGCGTGAGGTTCACGGCCATCTCGTTGTAGTGGTTTCGGATCTTGGCATATTGTCCCCAGACGGGAGTCCAAGTCTCGTCGAAAGTTGACTTTGTGCTGCTGGTTTCTGTAAAGCCGTCCATGAGACTGGTCTCGCGCAAGCCCTTGCTGGCGTGCTTGTCTTTAGCAAGTTCAAGTCCGAGGTGTGAAGGCTTGACGACAGCCTTGTTTTTATAGGTCATCTCGTAGGTGGGTACGCCATTGCCGGTGAGCGAGAAGGTGAGGCTGACGTTGCCGTCGGGCGACTTCACCGTCTGTGCCAAAGCTGCCAAGGGCATGAGCAGTGCCAAAGAGATGATGCTTGCTATCTTGTTCATATCGCTTGATTTAATATTATCATTTGGTTGAGGGCTATAGCTTCTGTAGCCCCTATAGCCCCAATAGTTTCTATAGTCTCCTATTTCCGCGTTAGCCTTCCCCTCCCCTGGGAGGGGTTAGGGGTGGACTTTCCTTATCTTTCTCCGAAGGTGTTGGTGCGCCCGCTCTGGTTGACCAGTTCCTTGACGTTAGCCATGAAGCTGTTGTTGGCCATGAGATCCTCGATGTTGAGGTGCATGCGGTAGCGCCAGTAGTGCTTCGGGTTGGCGGGAATATTGATGCGCTCGGCATTGGCATCGGGCAAACGCAGCTTGTCGTCGATGGCGAGCCAGTCCTGTATGCTCAGGATGCAGAGCATAGAAGGAGAGGTGAGCTGACGCGAGACAATGTCGCGCGCCAGCCAGCCTGGCAGAGGATGCGGAGCGGCTCCACCACGGTAGAGCATGCTGTTGTAGTAGTCCTGTGTGCGCTCGTAGTTCTCGTCCCACCATTGGCGCAGTGTCGGCATGTCGTGAGTGGAGAACGTGCAGACCGAGCGATAAGGATTGCGTGAGAGGTGACCGAAGCGTACGTGTGGATCTTTCGGCATGGACTGGATCTCCAGTGAGAGGATGCGCAACTCGTTGATGACCCATGGCACACAGTCGGGAACCATGCCAAGGTCTTCAGCGCAGACGAGCATACGTGTGGCCTCGACCAGTCGCGGCAGCTTCTTCATTGCCTCACGATACCAGAACTGGTTGTTGCGGCGATAGAAGTAGTCGTTGTACAGGCGGTTGAAAGCACCCTTGTCGTTGTCGTAGAGGCTTTCGTAGATGAAGCTGAACTGTGCGGACACGCGAGGATGGAACTTCGAGGCATCCTTGGTGTCGCGTACAAAGAGTACATCGCTGATCATGGCATAGAGACCATCGCGGATGTTGAGCTCGTCCTGGTCCGTGACAGTTGCAAAGGCTTTCTCCACCTTGCGCTGAGTGTCGTACTCGGGTTTCATCTTATAGCGCTCATCGTCAAGGCGGTCGAGATATTTCGCTTTCACATCGTCGGCCTTGTCGTGGAACATACGCTCCAGTGTCCAGTCTGTGATAAACGGAGTGGTGAATCTCTCTTCCTGGAAGTTGAGGCCGTAGCCGCGGATCTCATCGGCTGTCATGCCGAGTGCTGGTGCGAACTGTCCGAGCAGTCCATGTACGGAGTTGATAGGTATCTCCCAGATGCGGAAGAAGCCGAGTACGTGGTCGATACGGTAGGCATCGAAGAACTTCGCCATGTTTTGGAAACGTCGTACCCACCACTGGCAACCGTCTTTGACCATCTCGTCCCAGTTGTAAGTCGGGAAGCCCCAATTCTGACCGTTGACAGAGAAGTCATCGGGTGGCGCGCCAGCTTGTCCGTTGAGGTTGAAGTAGCGTGGCTCCATCCATACGTCGCAGCCATAGCGGTTCACGCCAATAGGGATGTCGCCCTTGAGGATGACGTGGTGCTGGCGTGCGTAGGCATGAGCCTCGTCGAGCTGAGTATTGAGGATATACTGAACGAAATACCAGAACTCCACTTCTTTATATAGCTTGCTGCGGCTGTTGGAGAGTTCCTTGCGGTCGGCCTCGTTCCAAGTGTTGTGGTCGGGCCATTGCGAGAAATCGGCCGTTCCGTACTTGTCGCGCAGCGTAGCATACTGTGCGTAGGGCACGAGCCACTGCTCAGTTTCGTGGAAGAACTCGTGGAATTTCTTAGAACTCATCATCTGTTTGCCTTCTTGGGTGAAGAGCAGATGGAGATATTCGAGTTTGGCATTGTTGACACGTTCATAGTCGATCTGCTTAAGTCCGTTGAGCTCTACGCGCAGCTTCTCGAAGCGGTCGCGCTCCTTGGCGTCCTTCAACTGTGGCAGTTGTGTGAGGTCTACATACATCGGATGCAGTGCAAACACGCTGATGCAACTATAAGGATAGGAGTCGGTCCATGTGTGGGTGATGGTGCTGTCGTTGATAGGCAGGATCTGCAACACGCGCTGTCCGGTCTTGTCGATATAGTCGATCATCTTCTTCAGATCACCGAAGTCACCCACGCCGAAACTTGTCTTGGAGCGAAGTGAGAACACAGGTACGAGCGTACCGGCGATCTTGGTGTTGTAGATGGGCATGTAGGCCTCGTTGAGATCATAGACCACGACTTCGCCGTCTTTCATTTCCGGCAATTCTATTGTACGGTTGTTGCTGCACTCCCACAGTGGCGTAACGTCTTTCTTGCTGTCGAGAGCGGCGAACTTAAACTCCATCTCTCCCTCGGGGAAGTCGTCGGCATTGAGATCCACTACCCACTCGTTGATGTTGTGCTCGGTCATCTCCACAGCTTTTGTGGAGTCCCAAGCTCCTAAGGCGGGGTTGCTGCCGATGATGGCAAGACGCTCAGAGGAGCGCAGCTGGGGAGCACGCACGATCAGTCGTACGGTTTTGCTGAATGATGAAGAGGGAAGCGCATGTAGTGTATGCGGACACAGGCAGTCTGTGAAAGCTGAACTGTAGAGATAAGCGTCCTCAGGGATGTCGGACCAATGGTCATACATCGTGTAGCTATTGCCCTTGGAGGCATTGAGCTCCAATTTATGATGCACGGTTGCCCATTCATGGCGGTGTTCACTGCCGATGGCGTCCACACTGTAATAATATTCCAACACTTGGTTGGTATCGGGGATGGTCAGTTGGCATGTCCATCGTGCACCGTCAGTGGTACCCAGATGGTATTGCGCAATGGCTCCATCTTTCATAATGTTCAAGACTAGTTCTTCTCCGAAAACCGTCTTGTAGTCTATGCTAAATATTAAGTTCATCGAGCTTTAGGTTTTTTATAATTTCACGTTCAAAATTACGAAAAAATAGATGGTTGAATGTCATGGACTTGCACAAACAGCAGAAAAGATTGTGCAAACGATTGTAATGCTTTGCTTGGATTTTGAAAGTTTCAGCTTGTCCTCATACTTTATCGTGTCGTCAGGTGATTTAGCTTGTCAGCGCAAAAGTTAAACACAGTGAGAGTATGAGAGGGCAGGGGATTATTTGTTGAAGAGTTGTATGCAGAGGCTGAGGCTTTGTCCGTCTGTGGTCACTGCGTAACGGTTGTGCTCTCCCGTGATTCTCTCGCCGAGCCAATAGCCCAAGAGCGTGCTGCCCACACCGATGGCGGCTCCTGCTGTGACATCCTGCCAGGCATGGCGGTTGCGTGCCATGCGGTCGACAGCCACTCCCGTTGCCACGGCATAGCCTGCCACGCTGATCCAGGGGGAGACGTGACGGTATTCCTTGTCGAGGATGACGGCACCGGTGAAGGCCAATGCAGTATGTCCGCTGGGAAAGGAGTGGTTGTCGGTCCAGTCGGGTCGCCGCTCATGGATACTGTGTTTGAGTGCCCACGTGGTGCCGGCAGAAAAGGCGTAGGAGACAACGGTGTTGACAGCCAGTTGCTTCCATCCGCTTTTACTCTCTACGCCACATGTCTTGAGTGCATACACCGTGGCGACGGGCACGAAACGCAGTACGTCGTCGGGACCGTCACCGTGGTAGGCTCGCTGTGCCCATGTGGGCAAAGCGAGCAGTAGGGAAAGAGGTATGCTCCAAAGTCTTTTCATAGAGAGAATGACACTAAAAGCAATAGCTGTTATCGTTTTTTTAGAGTCTATTTTTCTTTGATGGCACTCACACTCAGCGCGCCGAGAACGAGGGCAATGCCGGCCACGATCATCATGTGGCTCTGCACGCTGCCAACAAGTGCTAACAGTGTGCCACCGATGGCGGCAGCGACGATCTGCGGGATGCAGATGGTGCCGTTGAAGAGTCCCAGATAGGCACCCATGTGGCCGTAGCCCTGCAATGCATTGGTGACAAAGGTGAACGGCATGGCGAGCATGGCAGCCCAAGCGCAACCGATGAGCAGGAATGGGATGAACAGCAGATACTGGTCATGGATGAAGGCGCAGGAGGCAAACCCGATGCCACCCAAGAGCAGACTCACGGCATAGGCAACCTTGCGGTTGGTGAACTTTGGCAAGATGGGAGCCCAGATGACCGAGCCAATGGCCTGTACGGCAAAGAGAATGCCTACCCAGTTGCCGGCAGCCTGATAGCCCTCGCTTGTCACGTCGGTGGTGCCCCAGCAGTTGGCGGCCACGGTGCCGTTGGTGTAAGTCCACATATACATGAATGCAAACCAGCAGAAGAATTGCACAAGACCGACCTTCCAGAATGTGGCGGGAGCGTTTCTCAACAGGGTGAACCAGTTGCCACTACCTTCTTCTTCCTTTTTGACCTCTTGCTTCACTCCGTTGTATTCCTCGTATTCCTTTGGATTCCACTCTTTTACCTTGGCGACAGTGTAGATGACACAGAGGATGAGGATGGCGGCACCGACATAGAAACTATAGATGACAGAGTCGGGGACAACACCCTTGGGCGCGGTGTTGGCAATGCCTAAGAGTGCAAAGACAAAGGGGAAGACATAGCCTACCAGTGAGCCTGCGTTGCACAGAAAACTCTGAATGGAGTAGGCGGCAGCCTTCTGCTTTTCGTTGACCATATCGCCCACCAGCATCTTGAAAGGCTGCATGGCCATATTAATAGAGGTGTCGAGAAACATCAGGGCGATCAGACCAAAGGTCATGGCAGTGGATACGGTCATGCCAAACGATCCAGAGTTCGGCAGCAGACACATCACAAGTACGGCAATAGCAGCACCGATGAACAGATAAGGGATGCGGCGACCGAAGCGGCACCATGTCTTGTCAGAACAGGTACCGACAATGGGTTGCACAATGATGCCCATCAACGGCGGTAGTATCCAAAAATAACTGAGATTATGCGGATCTGCACCTAAGGTAGCAAAGATCCTGCTGATATTGGCACTCTGTAGTGCATAGGCAATCTGTACGCCGAAGAACCCAAAGCTCAGGTTCCACAGTCCCCAGAAAGATAGATTTGGTTTTTCTTTCATATTGTGATTCTTTAAATTATTCGGTGGATTATCATCTGTTGTGATGGTTATAGATTCTATAGCGTTGCTTATTTCTGTAACTTCTATTGTTTCTGATATTTATCTTGTTGTGCCCCGGATGATCAGTCTTGTACGTACGACGCGCTTGACGACTTTGTCCATGGGTATCTCTCCTTCTACCTTGCTGATGAGAATGTCGGCGGCCTCCTCACCGACGAGTACGCCACGCTGCTCCACTGTTGTGAGCATGGGATCGCAGGCCACGGCACGCTGGCCGTTGGTGAAGCCACAGACCGAGATGTCCTGCGGCACACGAAAGCCCATGCGTTTGGCGGTATACAGAATGCCGATGGCGGTGTCGTCATTCACAGCGAAGAAAGCATCAGGCTTCTCGTCCTGCGAGAGCAACTCTGGAGTGATGGCCTCGGCGTCGGCACGGTTGTCGCAGATGCGGAACATTTTCTTGTCAGGTTCCAAGCCATAGCGCAACAAGGCATCGCGGTAGCCGTTGTAGCGGTTTTTGGAGATCTCAAGCGACATAGGAGACATATAGCAGGCGATATGGCGACAGCCGGTCTCTATGAGATGGCTAACGGCATTGAACGCGCCCTGATAGTCGTCGACAACCACGCGGCTACAGTCAACCCCCGTGCAGATACGGTCGTAGAACACCAAGGGAACACCGCTGTTGATGAGCTTTTTGAAGTGGTCGTAGTTCATCGTGTCCTTAGCCTGACTGACAATGATGCCGCAAACCTTGTTTTGGTAGAATTTATCGCAGAGAAGAGTCTCTCGGTCGTATTGCTCAGCGCTCTGTCCTACCATGATGGTATATCCTCGCGACATAGCCTCCTGCTCGATGCCGCTAAGGATCGAGGAGAAGTAGAAATGCTCAAATTGCGGTACGATGACCCCGATGATTTTCACGGGTTTTGTACGACTGTTGCGCAAATTCTCTGCAATCACGTTGGGGATATAGTTATGTTCGCGCGCATATTGCTGGATACGCTCGCGCTGTTCATCGCTGATACGGGGACTGTTTTTCATCGCCCTCGACACAGTGGCCACCGAGACGCCAAGAGCCTTGGCAATGTCTTTCATGGTGATAGGTGCTGGTTGTTCCATTGTCAAATTTAGGTTGTATGGCAGACTTGTCGCAAGAGTTTTGTATGATCGTGGAAGATGTGCAAACCTTCTGCGCCTTGTATTTGCTCTATATTACGCTTGTATTTGCTTTTTACACATGCTATATGTGCTACAGTGCAAAAGTAGCAAAAAAAGCAAGAGTCCTCCTATAAGGCTTTGGATAATTTGTGGATTATTTACGCAATCGATTGCACAATTACAAAAGAGAGCTTCTCAGCGGTGGCACATCCTTTGTCTTGTACGTTTATCCTCTTTTTTCCCTTTCCTTCTCTTTCTATTTGTCTTTTTCCCCTTCCCCCTCTTTTGCCTTATTCCTTGTTTCTTTTCTTTATTAGCCTTATCTCATCCAGATTCCGTACTTGCGAAGCCTTTCTTCAAGACAGATAAAGACGGAGAAAGAGAAGGCGTTAGTTCTCTCGTCATGGTACCATTTTGGTGTTGCCATCTTTATTGTTGCCTCTCTCGTTTCCCCGAATGGTGAAGACAATCAAAGAGGGGCACCCGACGACGAGATGCCTCTCTCCTTTTTTAATAAGAGATATTAGCGGAAAGACACACAATACACAGCAAGTCATATTCTGACATTCCTATGTCAAAATCATGTGCAGTGATACCATATGGATAGGGCTTGTCCCGCCCTAACTCTACGGGTCAAATAACTCCCGTTAAGATTTTCGCAAAGATCCAAATATGACAGAATCAAGCCAAGATAAGAAACCGACAGCTGACACAGCTCTCTGCAAATCGTCTCAGATTGTCTCTATATCCGTGATAGAGAGTCCTGTGACTTTGGCTATGACATCCGTAGATATTCCCAAGGCTTTCATAGTCTTGGCATTTTTTTTCTTTTCTTCTAAGGCTCCTTCCTCTCGTCCTTCTTCTCGTCCTTCTTCTCGTCCTTCCTCTCGTCCTTCTTCTCGTCCTTTATCCCATCCTTTTTTATACCCCTCTTCCTTGCCCTCAGCATATCCGTGGCGGTGGGCACTCTTATAATAGGTACGCTCCGTACGCACGATATCCCAGAACTTATCGTAGCCTTCCAGCTGGGCAGGCGTATAAGAAGATTCTTCAAGGATGTCAACGGCCTTCTTTACTTCTGGGTTGTCAAGAAACTCTTGCGGCACCTTGCTGGCGCCACCCATTTCCGTGAGGAAACGCAGCCATAGCACCTGCATCTTCTTCTCGGAGAAGCTCTGAGGCTTGAACTTCGTCAGCTCCACGAAGATGAGATGTAAACCCTCAATAATCTTGTCAGGGTGGTCGATGTTTGCCACAGCATACTGATGGTAGTAGCTGGGCAGGTTGGGCTCAAAGGTCTCATTGACAAGATTAAGCGAATAGACAGGCTGGAGGAAATCGAAGTTCTCGCTCTTGTCCAATTGCCGCTTTCCCATACGCATATAGGTTCTGCCCCATGCTAACATAGGTTTGGTACTATGCGCACATAGGTTCTGTTCCAAGAACAAAGCATGTTCGTATTCAATCATAGGCAACATCAATGTCTGTCATATTATATATATATTGGTCTCTTTGTCGAATAGGTCTTTTGTTGTGACAGCTCCTTAGGATCTCCACTCTTCAGTCAAGTCAACGAAGACTTCTCTCGTAGAAAGGGTTTTGATATAGGGGAACGGTAATGCCTTGCGACACAGAAGATTCAATTGTAAGATGTAGTGTGGCGGTCGCATAGTTGCTCATGCAACAGCTTATGCAACAGTCATGACAGACAGTGATCTTTTTACACTATTGCAAACGTTTGCACGAGGAAAAGAGTGTTTTTGCTGGAAAAACTAAACAAATATAAGTTAAAGAAAGTACTTTTGCACACGAAGATGTAGCCTAAGACTGCTCATACAACCTATATATTGAGGAGGAACCTAAATAGCAGCCACAAGGCCACGGGATGGCCCAAAGAGATACATCGAGATAAGGCAGATAACTAAAAACAATGCAATAACATTAACTTAAATTTAAAGCAAATGAAGCAGGTAAAAATCAAATTGCCGCTAAGGACGCTCGCTCTTGCAGGCGGTCTGTTCCTTTCCGCTACGGCCTTTGCTCAGTCTGGTGCTGTCAAGGGTCAGGTCAAGGATGCTACCGGCGAACCCGTCATGGGTGCTACCATCACTGCCAATGGCAAGACGGTGGGCATCACCGACATGGACGGTAACTACAGCATCAACGTAGCTCCGGGTACCAAGCTCACATTCACTTACTTGGGCATGGCTCCTCAGACCGTTGCCGCAGGTGACAACATGGTTGTCACACTCAAGGCCGACGAGAAGACGCTGGATCAGGTCGTGGTCATCGGCTACGGTGTGGCCAAGAAGACGGATGTGACCGGATCCGTTACAGCTATCAAGCCTGACGATATGAACCACGGCTTGCAGACCAATGCTCAGGACATGCTTTCCGGTAAGATCGCCGGTGTGAACGTCATCAGCACCAACGGTCAGCCGGGTGCCGGCGCACAGATCCGTATCCGTGGCGGTTCGTCACTGAACGCCAGCAACGACCCGTTGATCGTCATCGACGGTCTGGCCATGGACAACTATGGTGTGCAAGGCTTGACCAACCCTCTCTCGATGGTCAACCCTAACGATATCGAGAGCTTCACCGTGCTCAAGGATGCTTCCGCCACGGCCATCTACGGTTCACGTGCTTCAAACGGTGTGATCATCATCACCACCAAGAAAGGCCGCTCCGGACAGGCTCCGAAGGTGAGCTACAACGGCAATGTCTCTGTCTCTACACACAAGAAACTGATTGACGTCATGGACGGCAACCAGTATCGTGAGTTTATCAAGAATCTCTATGGCGAGGACAGTGACGCTTACCGTTCACTGGGTTATAGTAGCCTGAGCGACGAGACCATTACACCTACTTATGACAAGGATGGTCACCTCAACGGCTATAAGAGCAGCTTCGGCACTACTGGCGACCAGCAGTTTGCCAATACCGACTGGCAAAAGCAGATCTACCGTACCGCTGTCTCTACAGACCACAACATCACGGTGAGTGGCGGTCTGAAGAACATGCCTTACCGTGTCAGCCTCGGATACACCAACAACCAAGGTATCGTGAAGACTTCTAAGTTTGAGCGTTACACCGGCAGCTTCAACCTCAGTCCGAGTCTCCTCGGCGACCACTTGAAACTGAATATCAATGGCAAGGGCATGATTGCCAAGACTCACTACAACGACGGTGGCGTCATCGGTGCTGCCCGCTATATGGATCCGACAAAGCCCGTATCGTTCAGCAATGCCGTGTATGACAAGTATTTCGGTGGCTACACGCAGTGGTACAACGCTTCGTCGTCTTATCTCGATCCGACATGGGGCGTGTCCTACAACCGCAACGCCACCTCCAACCCGGTGGCCCTGCTGAACATGAAGGACGACCGCGCTACTTCCAAGACTCTCGTGGGCAACATCGAGGCCGACTATAAGATCCATGGATTTGAGGACTTGCACCTGCATGTCAATGCCGGCGCAGATGTCTCTACCGGTAAACAGAATACCGACATCAGCCGCTTTTCCTACTCCAACTCTTATTATGGCTACAACGGCTGGAACAAGATGGATACTTACAACCTCTCGTTCTCGGCTTACGCTCAGTATCTCAAGGACTTTGCCGAGGTGCACCACATCGACGTGATGGCCGGTTACGAATATCAGCACTTCCACAAGAAGACTGACTGGAATGGTTACGGAATGTATCCGAGCACGTGGTCTGAGGCTGACAAACAGAACAAGCCGTACAATGCACCGACTTCTATCACTCAGTACAAGACTGAGAACTTCCTTGTGTCGTTCTATGGCCGTTTGAACTACAGCCTGATGGATCGCTACTTGCTCACCTTCACACTGCGTGATGATGGCTCTTCCCGTTTTGCCAAGGGCAATCGCTGGGGTCTCTTCCCCTCTGTGGCTTTGGCCTGGAAGATGAAGGACGAGAGCTTCCTGAAGAATGTCAACTGGCTCTATGATGCTAAGCTGCGCTTGGGATGGGGTAAGACCGGTCAGCAGGAGGGTATCGGTGACTATACCTATATTCCTACCTATACGCCGAACATTGACCACGCTTACTACAGCGTCATCAAGAATGCCAAGGGTGAGGGCGTCACCTATCGCCCGGATGCTTATAATCCCAACTTGACTTGGGAGAAGACAGCCACTTGGAACGCTGGCCTCGACCTCTCGTTCCTGCGTGACCGCATCACGATGAACCTTGACTGGTACTACCGTAAGACCACCGACCTGATCAACTCAGTCTACGTCTCCGCCGGTTCGAACTTCCGCAACAAGGTGACCAGCAACATCGGCTCGCTGCACAATACCGGTTTCGAGTTCGCTACCACCGTGCGTCCTATCCAGACACCTGCGTTCCGTTGGGAGGTAAATTATAACCTCACCTACAACAAGAACAAGATCGATGAGCTCGTCAGCGGCTCCGGCGACAACTACTATGTTGAGACCGGTGGCATCAGTGCCGGTACGGGTGGTACCATTCAGGCACATGCTGTAGGTCATCCTTCCAATGCTTTCTACGTCTACCAGCAGGTATACGACAAGGACGGCAAGCCTATCCAGAATACATTCGTTGACCGCAATGGCAATGGCTATCTCGACAGCGGCGACCGCTACTTCTACTATAAACCCGCTCCTGACGTGACCATGGGCTTGGGCAGTAAGTTCATCTATAAGAACTGGGATCTCAGCTTCTCTATGCGTGCCAGCCTGGGCAACTATGTGTACAACGACAACTTCGCAGGCTCCTGCAATGTGGGTAGTGGTGCTGTCTACACGCTGGGTTATGCCGGCAACCGTCCTGTCAAGGCAGTGGAGTTAGGATTCAACAGTCCTTCTACTGAGCAGTTCTATTCTGACTACTTCGTGGAGAACGCTTCCTTCCTGAAGATGGACAATATCACGCTGGGTTACTCCTTCGACAGCCTGTTCAAGGCCAACAAGTATCAGGGCATCAGCGGCCGTCTGTACCTTACTGCACAGAACGTGTTCACCATCACCAACTACAGTGGCATGGATCCTGAGATCACCAACGGTATCGACAACTCGCTCTATCCGCGTCCTTTCACCGTGATCTTTGGTTTGAACTTGAATTTCTAAATTCCTAATAGAAAAATAGTCATGAAAATCTTTAGATATAAAAATATCATTCCTGCCGTCGCTCTCGCTGTGGCTTCCTTGGGGATGACCTCTTGTGTAGGCGACCTCGACGTGGACAACATCAATCCACAGCAGGTAGCGACACCGGACTACGATGCCGTATTAAATAAGGTGTATGCCAACATGGTGCTCACCGGTCAGACAGGTCCTGCCGGAAACGGTGACCTCGACGACATCGATGAGGGTACCTCCAGCATGATCCGTCAGTTGTGGAACGCCAACGAGCTGACAACCGATGAGGCAGAGTGCATCTGGGGCGATGCCGGTATCCCGGAGTTCAACCACAACTCCTGGAGCGACAACCACCCGATGATGAAGGCACTGTACTATCGTCTTTATTTCGGTATCACGTTGGCTAACTATTATCTCGACCAGACAGTCGGATCTACCGATGCTGGTATTTCCACCAAGCGTGCTGAGGCTCGCTTCATGCGTGCACTCTACTATTCCTATCTGATGGATCTCTACGGCAACGTGCCCTTCACTACGAAGACCTCTACTGAGTCTGCGCCCCAGGCCAGCCGCACTAAGATCTTCCGCTTTGTGCAGGATGAGCTGCTCGAAGTGTCTGGTGAAAAGGGCGGTTCTACAGAGGTGCTCTCCGATGCCAAGGTATACAATGGCAACGAGAACGGCTACGGACGTGCCAACAAGGCTGCTGCCTGGCTGCTGCTCGCACGCAACTATCTCAACAGCGGAGTTTACACAGGTACAGAAAAGAACGACTCTGCTAAGATCTACGCTGGCAAGGTCATCGACTCTCCTTATAAGCTTAGCACAGAGGCTTCGGGCAGCTATACTGGCTTCCAGAAACTGTTTATGGGTGACAATGACACCAATGGCGCTCAGAACGAGATCATCCTGCCTGCTATCCACGACGGTGATAAGACACAGACTTGGGGTGGCTGCCTCTTCCTGATCGCTTCGACCACCGACGCTGATGTTCTGAAAGACTATCCTACCGGTACGTCTGAGAACTGGGGTGGTAATCACGCCCGCAAGCAGTTCGTGCAGAAGTTCTTCCCCAGCAGTGAGCCTGCTGCCGGAACACCGGCTGATGTCAGTGCTGAGGCTAAGGACGACCGCGCGCTCTTCTATACAAAAGGTCACACTGAGAGCATTTCTAAAGAGACCGACTTCAAGAGCGGATTTGCTTATGTGAAGTTCATTAACCGTCATAGCGACGGAACCAACCCGAAGAACTCTCAGTTTGTCGATGTCGACTTCCCGATGATGCGTGTGGCTGAGGCTTACCTGACTTATGCTGAGGCTGACGCTCGCCTGAACGGAAACAAGTGCACTGCTGATGGTCTGGCAAAGGTCAATGCCCTGCGTGAGCGTGCCCATGCTGCCACACTCTCCAGCTGCACGCTCGACAATCTCTGCGACGAGTGGAGCCGTGAGTTCGCCTATGAAGGACGTCGCCGTATGGATCTCATCCGATTCGGCAAGTTCGGCGGACAGAGCGACTATACATGGGAATGGATGGGTGGCACAAAGAACGGTACACCGTTTGACAAGCACTTCAACATCTTCCCGATCCCGAACAGCGATATCAACGCCAACACAACGGGCTTGAAGCAGAACCCGGGTTATTAATTCTTAATCTTATAATACTTAGAATCATACGATATGAAAAAGATAGGTTTATGGACGATGTCGCTGCTGGCCGTGGGTGCTGTTGCACTCACCAGTTGCGACGCTGACCGGGACGATAACCCCGTGCTGACCGTCCCAAGCTCATTCAATCTTCTCAAGCCGGATATGGCAGATAATGTCATCGACTTGGCCAACACTACCTCCGTGGAAGTTCAGGCTGAGGCAGCACCGGACTTCGGTGGCTTCCCCACAGAGACAACCTACTGGATGCAGGTGACCGGCGAGGACAACAAGGACTTCTCCAAGAAGGACGAGATCTATTCTCTCTCTACCACCTCCAATTCCACCACATACAACGCTCCTGCCAAGGAGGTGGACTACTGTGTGATGCAGGTCAAGGGATGGGATGATGCTTCCAAGGTAGAGTATGGCAAGCCCGTGACGCTCAATGTGCGCTTGGTGGCCTGCCCGAAGAATCTCAATGACAGTGCACACTATGTGTACTCTACAGCCCAGCAGATCAAGGTCTATCCTTACTTCATTAAGGAGAGTTTGCCAGACTTCTGGTATCTCACCGGTGGCATGATTGCTGACGGCGGTTGGGGCAACGACATCGCAAAGGTCGGAACAAGCATGATCCCGATGTACGTCAAGAAGGGTGCCGAGTACGACAAGTTTACAGGTGCTGGTGTAGTCGAGTACACAGGCTACTTTGCACAGGGTACATTCAAGATCATCGCCCCTGCCGGTTTGTCAAACTGGAACTATGGTATGTGCGGTGGTACGATTAACTCTGCAGGTGGTTCTGGCTTCGCTTATCGTGACGGCGGTGACGATCCCGGCAACATCACTGTTGAGGAAGCTGGCTTCTATACGCTTGACCTCAACACCACAGAGCACACGCTCAACGTCAGTCCATACAAGGGCGATGTCAAGGACTACACCGCTATGAAGGTGGGTGACAACGACATGGCTCCTGTGACCACAGTGGCAGGTGGCAAGAACCACGACTGGTATGCTACGGTAACGTTCGCTGCTGATACAGAACTGACCTTCACTGCCGGTGACGGCACCACATGGGGCTCCGCTGTGTTCCCCTGCGCCATTGCTAACGTAGGTGGCAGCAAGATCCCTGTCGCCAAGGGCACGTACAAGGTCTACTTCAACGATATCATGGGTGCTTACTCTTTCGTGGAACAGAAATAAGTGATTACATCACGGCATGGGGCTCGTCCCCATGCCTTTAAAAGAAACAATCATTATGAAAATCAAATCATATTTACTGGCTGGCCTTGCTATGTTGGCCATGGCTTCCTGCGATGACAGTTTCAACGACTGGACACAGCAGGCCACCAATACCGAGAAAGATGCCATCTCCTTTGGCAATGGCACAGTCAATGAGGTGGGACTGATAGACTTTGCCAACCTCCCCGAGGGTACTGACTCTGTGCAGGTTTGCACCATCAGCGCTGCTCCTACCACTTCTTCCGACACTTACAAGTCTTCTTACTCGATCATCTTCTCCTACACCAATCCCGCTACAAGCAAGGTCGAGGAGACCACGCTCAACATGAGCAAGGACGGCAAGGTGGCTTTCAGCGAGCTGAAGAGCTATGTGGAGGCTACCTACGGCAAGCGTCCTACTGAGCGCGACCTCGCCTCTGTAGCTCGTGTGTCTTTCAGCAATGGTACGACTGCTACTTATCTCAATTCCGACAACTTCACTGTCAAGGTGAAGCCGCAGGCTCCTGAGATCGAGCAGGCTTATTACTATATCGGTGCAGCTAACGGATGGAGCACAACAGACCAGACCTACAAGCTGACTAACAGCGGTCTCGATGTCTATGACGATCCTGAGTTCTCTGTAGTGGTGCCGGTCGTCTATGACAAGGATGGTAAACGCCAGGACAACTGGTTCAAGATTGCTCCTGCATCTGCTTATTCTGCTCCTGACTTCTGGTCATATGATAAATTCATCGGTGCTGCTACGAATGGTGAGTCTGCTGCTGAGGGCTCTTTCGTGCAGGGTAAGGATGCTCAGGCTTTCAACATCAACGACGCTGACGCTAAGTACTACAAGATCACCTTCAACTTGATGACCCGTAAGTACAAGGTGGAAGGCCTGAACTTCAGCGAGTACCTCTATATGGCTGGTAATGCCAATGGCTGGCACCAGATCGACTTCTTGAGCACAAGCACCTATGATGGTAAGTACACAGGTTTCATGTATCTCGACACAAACGGCTTCAAGTTCTGCTCACAGGCTGACTGGCAAGGTAAGAACTATGGTGCTGGTGCTGCCGATGGTACCCTTTCTGATTCTGGTGACAACATTACTTCTCTGCCTAAGGGCGATGGTTACTACAAGGTGGATGTCGACCTCTCCAAGAACACGGTTGCCTATACACGGATCAATACCATTGGTATGATCGGTGACGCTACTGCCGGTGGCTGGAGCGAAGACACGCCGATGACCTATAACGCTACTGAGCGTTGCTGGGAAGCCAAGGGTGTGACACTGAAGAAAGGCGACCTGAAGTTCCGTGCCAACAATGATTGGACAATCAACTGGGGTGGCAAGGGCTTAGCTGCTTTGACACAGGGCGGCGACAACCTCAAAGTTGAGGCCGGTACCTACGATGTCCAGCTCTTCGCTTGGTGTAATGGCAAGGCTTACGCCGTGCTGACAAGGAAGTAATTTTTACCGCTTTATCATTATATCGTGAAGAGGGCAGCTCCGTTACGGGGCTGCCCTTTTTCGTTTTCTTTCTATTTCGGCCCCCGTTCGTGGGTAGCAGGGGACGCTGCGCAGCAGCGTCTTACAGGACGATGCCTCCATCACTCGCATAGCCGCCGTGCTATCTCGTTGAGTCCGAGGCACTCCGAGCGCGTGATGGTCTTGCGCTCGTTGCTGTGATAGGTAGGACCGAGGAAGAGAAGCTGACCGAGAGCGCAGGCATCAAAGCTCTTGCCCGACGGCTTTGCCAAAGGGGCAAAGCCGTTGTCCTTGAGGATGATCTCCGGGAAACCTGCATCGAAGGCTGCGCGCATGACAGCCTTCTCGCCCGGTGACACCGAGGGCGATACCAGAACGGCACCCTGACGGCAGAGAGCCAACGTCTCCGCTGTTTTTGCTGCTATCTGCTTCTCGGAGAGGCTGCGCGAGCACTGTATTTGGACAAGCATCGGACGACGAAGCAAGAAGAGGTTCCCCAAACCGGAAAATGTCATCCCCTTCCACACTAACGACCGCTGGACCCGGAAGAACTCCGGGTGCTCGCGCTTGACGAGGAGACGGCGGGGATTGTCGGCGAGATAGTGCTTCCAGATGTCGAGCTGTCCCCCGCGGAGGAGGACTTTGTCATTGTAGTTGAGCTCGAAGAGAATGCCGTGGTCGGAGGCTTTACGATGAGCATCTTTGTGCTGACGCTGCGCAGCAGCGTCGTACAGAACGGGACAAAGGGCATGGAAGGCTTGTCGGCAGCCGGTCTTGAAGCCGTTGAGGACCTTTCCCAACGGGTTCGCCATCTTGCCGGTGATGAAGAGGATGGCATGGAAATGGTCGGGCATGAGTTGGAAGGCGATGCCTGTCATTTCAGGGAAACGTGCTAGCATGCCTGACCAGTTGTCGAAGATAGCCGCGCCAAGTGGCGTAGGCACCGTGTGGGGCGCATCGGGATCGCCGTAGGGTTTGTGCACATCGCCCACTACCTTGCCAAAGAGCGGGAGCCGCCCTTCCGTAACCATTGTGACAAGATAGATGCATCGGGAGCTGTAGTCATGGCCGTCAAGACGCCGTTTCATGGAGGGTTTCTTTTCCCCAGCATACAGTCGCTTCTTTTTACGTGCTTCTTCATCCATGCTGCAAGTTTTTTGAGATGCGGCAAAGATAAGGAAAAAAGAGACACGGGGCAAGGCTTTGCGGCCTCTTTTTTCAAAAAAACAGGCGCTGCTGCATAGCAGCGGCCTACGGCCCCCAGCCCACCACACCCACAAAAGACATGGCAGAAGGAGAGAGGCCGGGAACGAAGGGCAGGGCAAGAGAGGCAGAAATCAAAAGCCAAAGGGAGAGAGGCTGGAAACGAAGAGAAGGAGGAGAGAGGGGGGAAAGGTAGGACGGAAAGAGTGAGCGGGCAGCGGTGGGCTGGGATTCCGTAGGGTGCTGCTTTGCAGCGTCGGGCTGGGTTGGCTGGAACAGCGATGCGCAAACGTTTACGCAAAATAAAACATAATTGATAAAAATCATGCAATAGCGCAACAAGAACTTTTCGTAATTTCGCAAAAGAAAAGCCAAAAGACGGCAGAAAGCCAAAAGGCAGCAAAAAAGTTATATCCACTTTGCGTCAACACAAAGAGAGAAATCTGAAAACAAATATAATATCAATAATATGAAACGAATACAACATCTTATCCTCGGCATCCTCCTCGCCCTGCCAATGAGCACATGGGCACAGGGATGGCCCAGCGACTATAGCGGCGTTATGCTGCAGAGCTTCTACTGGGACAGCTACAATGACACACAATGGACCAACCTCACCACACAAGCTGACGAGCTGTCTAAATACTTTAAACTCGTGTGGGTGCCTCAGAGCGGCTGGTGCAACGGAATGAAACAGATGGGCTATGCTGATATCTATTGGCTTGACCAGCACAGTGCCTTCGGTACTGAGGCGGAGCTCAAGAAGATGATAAGCACCTTCAAGGAAAAAGGTATAGGTACTATCGCTGATGTCGTCATCAATCACAAGAACGGTAAGTCAACATGGGTCGACTTCCCTAACGAGACATACACAAGTAAGACGACCGGTAAGACCTATACCCTTAGCTGGACCAACCCTTTGGCAGACATATGTACCGGTGATGACGGCGGCAAGACCAAAAATGCAGGCTATAACGTATCTGGTGCTGCTGACACTGGTGATGACTTTGACGGTGCCCGCGACCTCGACCACACTAATACCGAGGTTCAGAACAATATCAAGACATATCTTGACTTTCTCCTCAACGAGATGGGATACACAGGCTTCCGTTATGATATGACCGGCGGCTACTCACCGACATACACAAAAATGTACAACGAGTCAGCGAAGCCTTCCTTCAGCGTAGGAGAATACTGGCGTAGCGATGGCCTTTCCGGCCTGCAAAACTGGATAAACAACACCGGCAAGACAAGCGCTGCCTTCGACTTCCAGCTTAAATGGCTCATCAATAATGCCTTTAACAACAGTTCTTGGAGTACTCTTGCTAATTATACAGCGCAGAGTCTTATCGGCAGCGGATACGCACAGTATGCCGTAACGTTTACGGATAACCATGATACATACCGTAACAGCAGCAACATGCTGAGAAACAATATCGAGGCCGCCAACGCCTATATTCTGACTATGCCGGGAACCCCTTGCGTCTTCATGAACCACTGGAAAGCTTATCGCAAACCAATCAAGAAGATGATACTCGCCAGGAAACTTGCCGGAATATCCAACACCAGCAGCGTTACATCTTCCAAGGGAGAGAACGCTGGCTATTCCGTTACGGTCAGGGGCGACAAGGGCAGCGTGCTCCTCTGCCTCGGCACGACAACGGTGAGCACCAGCGGATATCAGCTTGCTGTGGAGGGCACTAATTATAAGATGTATGTCTCCAACGGCATAGACATTAGCTCCATAAGTGCTGTCGACAATGAAGAGGAGACAAAGGTTACTCTTCCTGCCTGTGCTACGAAGATTACCGGCGCGAAGTACTACTGCTACTTCGAGAAGCCGTCGAACTGGAAGACAACCATATACGCATGGCCTTGGAGTGAGAATGGCACTACGGTGAATGTCTACACCTCATGGCCCGGCTCAACAGCGGATGTGACGAATGTCGGCACCAACCCGGCAACGGGAAACACGGTCTATCTGTGGAAGTACAACGGTACCAAGAGTGTTACGATGATAATCTTCAACGAGGGTAAGGACGGTTCGCAGACCGGCAACCTCGAATTCAAGAACGGCAACTACTATACCGCAGCCGGTTACTACGGAAATGTGGAAGATGCTTCCACCGGTATCAGCAAGATAACTACTACAACGAATACCGTTGACGCTCCAATGTTTAACCTTGCCGGGCAGCGTGTGGGCAGCAACTATAAAGGTGTGGTGATACAGAATGGAAAGAAAGTAGTGAGAAAGTAAAAGCCCTTCCCTAAAGCCCTTCCCTAACCCTCCCCAAGGGGAGGGAATGGCAATACCCGAAAGGGTGGATTGCGGTTTTGATGTAGGGGCGGGCTTTATGCCCGTCCTAACTCTCTTGAAAGTAATCTTTTGATATGAGGAAGATGCCATTCGGGGGTTAGGACGGGCATAAAGCCCGCCCCTACGGCGTTACCCCCTGGTTGTACATTTTAGTACAGCAGTACCAGTCCGGCGAAGGCGGCGTAGCCAATCATGCGGATAGGGTTGATGTGTAGCCAGTAGGTACCCACAAACGTAGCGACGAAGAGCGCTACGCTGATGGAAAACTGCCAGGGATTCTCTGCCCAGGACGAGAAGTTCTCCTTGTCGAGAAGCATCAACGTAGCGGCAGCAAGCAGGCCGACGACCCCCGGGCGCAATCCTAAGAAGATATGCTGAACCGTCGGCGTATTCATATACTTCATAAACATCCGTGCGATGACGATCATCATGATGAACGAGGGCAGCACCAGCGCAAAGGTAGCAGTGGCTGATCCCAGCGTCGACATCATCATGCCGTAGCCCGCATTGTTTACCGCGGTATAGCCGCAGTAGGTGGCGGAGTTGATGCCTACGGGTCCCGGCGTCATCTGTGAGATGGCGACGATGTTGGTGAACTCTGCCGTCGACAGCCATCCATGGACGTGCACGGTCTCGTTCTGAATGAGCGAGAGCATGCCGTAGCCGCCGCCGAAGCCGAAGAGGCCGATGAGGAAGAACGTATAGAAGAGTTGCAGAAAGATCATAGATTATTCGTTGATGAGATACTTACCGTAGACATAACCGCCCAGTCCTGTGGCGATGATAATCCAGATAGGGTTGACGTGGAGTCCCCAGATGAGCAATGCCGAGGCAATGGGAATCCAGCAGTTGGACAGGGTGATATGGGCACTCTTGGCCAGTGTGAATGTCGGTGCGGCAATGAGCGCCACCACGGCGGGACGTATGCCACGGAACATCGCCTCTACCCAGTGCCATTCCATGATGTGATGCAGAAACATGGCGATGGCAAGGATGATGAGAAAGGAGGGTAGGGCAGAACCCAACGTGGTGCACAGCGCGCCCTTCTTGCCCTTGAGCTTATAGCCGACAAAGGTGGCCAGGTTGATGGCGAACACACCGGGACAGCTCTGTGCCACGGCGACGTAGTCGATAAACTCCTCCTTCTTGATCCAATGATATTTGTCCACGACATCAGCCTCAATGATGGGCAGCATGGCGTAGCCGCCCCCCAAGGTGAAGGCTCCGATCTTGAAGAAAGTGGTAAAGAGCAGAGAATATGAACTCATCTGATAATGGATACTTACTTTTGTGTAAACGCTCCGCTTGGCGGAATAGAGAATATTTCCGGATATAATATATATATGGTATTCGTTTATATTCTTAATGCCATCGACGATGGCACGTTTAAAGCTATAAAAGTCCCCGTCACACGTTTCTTTCGGAGCGTGTGAGGGGGACGATCTGTTCTTGCTTACTTCTTGCAGTTCTCAATCCACTTACGTGCATTGACGAAAGCTTCTATCCACGGCGTGACATCGTCGTTGCGGTGCTTAGCCGGATACCATGCGTTCTGCCAAGGGAAGATGGCGCGCTCGGGGTGCGGCATCATGGCCAGATGGCGGCCGTCGGCCGAGCAGATGCCAGCCACGTTGTAGTCCGAGCCGTTGGGGTTGCCGGGATACTCAGCGTAGTTGTACTTTGCCACGACGTTGTAGTGGTCCTCAGGTTCGGGCAGATAGAAACGACCCTCGCCGTGAGCCACCCAGATGCCGAGCTTGTCGCCGCTCAGACTGCCGAGCATCACGCTGTTGTTCTGTGGAATGCTCAGTCCGAGGAACTGGCTTTCGAACTTCTGGCTGACGTTGTGCGTCAGGTGCGCGCGGTGCTTATGCTCCGGGTTGATGAGGTTGAGTTCCACCATCAGCTGGCAGCCATTGCAGATACCGAGGCTCAGCGTGTCCTTGCGGGCATAGAACTTGTCAAGAGCTTCCTTAGCTTTCGGGTTGTAGAGGAAGGCACCAGCCCATCCCTTAGCCGAGCCGAGCACGTCGCTGTTGGAGAATCCACCGCAGAACACGATCATGTTTACCTCTTCGAGCGTCTCGCGGCCACTGATGAGGTCGGTCATCATCACGTCCTTCACGTCGAAGCCTGCCAGCCACAGCGTGTAGGCCATCTCGCGCTCACCGTTGGTGCCTTTCTCACGGATGATGGCAGCCTTAGGACGTGCAGCCTGCTGAGCGTTGTCTTTCCAACGGTCGGGGTTGAGGCCGAGCGACTCGAAGGAACCCTTGAAGTCCTTGCCGAACTTCATCTCCAGCGGTTGCTTCTTATAGTTGAGATAGCGCTTGCGTGCCATGCCATTCATGCTCTGGTCGCGGTCGAGGAGATAAGAGGTACGATACCAAACGTCGCGCAGCGCGTCGATGTCGAATTCGTGGCTGTAGTTGCCCTTGACCACGACGATCTTGCGCTCGTGTGGCGTAGGATAAGCGATCTTGGCGTAGCCGATGCCGTTGTCTTCGAGATACTCGCGCAGCTCCTTCTTGTGCTGGTCAGAAACCTGGATGACCACACCGGGGTTCTCGGCGAAGAGCATCTTCACGATGTCGTCGCTCTCAGGCTCCACATCGTGGAGGTTGACATGCAAACCGCCTTCTGTGTTGGCGAAGGTCATCTCCAGCAGCGTGGTGATGAGACCACCAGCACTCACGTCGTGACCTGCCATGATCCATCCCTTGCCGATGAGCTCCTGCACGGCATTGAAGCAGTCGGCAAAGTACTCGCTGTTCTTCACCGTAGGCACGTCGCTGCCGATGCGGCCGAGGCTCTGCGCGAAGGCTGAGCCGCCGAGGCGCTGCTCGTCGAAGCTGAAGTCTATATAATATAAGGAGGAGTTCTTGTCGTTGACAACCACGGGGCTGACGACCTTCTTCACGTCGCTGACCTCTGCACCACTGGTGACGATGACAGTTCCCGGAGCGATGATCTTGCGTCCGTCGGGATATTGCTGGCTCAGCGAGAGAGAGTCCTTGCCCGTCGGCACGTTGAGTCCGAGCTCACAGCAGAAGTCGCTCAGAGCCTGCACACCGGCATAGAGACGGGCGTCCTCACCTTTCTGGCTGCGGCACGGCCACATCCAGTTGGCGCTGAGGTTGATGTTCTGTACAGGATAAGGATGGTCGTGATCAGTGGCGATTGGTGCCCAGATGATATTGGTCAAGCTCTCTGCCACGCTGAGCACACTGCCTGCGGCAGCGTCGGCCATACCGGCCTGAGGAGCATGCCCCAGTGCGGTGGCGATGCCTTGCTTGCCACGGTAGTCGAGTGCCACCACGCCACAGTCTGACAATGGCAGCTGTATCTGGCCCTGTGTCTGCTGGCGGGCTACCTTACCCGTCACCGAGCGGTCTACTTTGTTGGTCAGCCAGTCCTTGCAGGCCACAGCTTCGAGCTGCAACACGCGGTTGAGGTATTCATCAATGTGGTCGGCCGAGTAGGTCACGTCCTCGTAGTGGTGCTCGACGGTTTCGTCGACCATCACGGTCTTGGGCGAGTGGCCGAACATCTGAGCCACGTCGAGGTCGAAAGGCTTCACGCCGTCGCCCTGTACAAAGCTGAAGTGGGCGTCGCCCGTAGTCTTACCGACGACATACAGCGGGGCACGCTCGCGCTCAGCGATCTTCTCTACGTGCTCAAGGTGCTTTTCGTCGATGAGCAGTCCCATGCGCTCTTGGCTCTCGTTGGCGATGATCTCCTTGGCAGAGAGTGTCTTGTCGCCGATAGGCAGCTTGGTCATGTCGATCTCGCCACCGCAGTCCTCGACAAGCTCAGAGAGGCAGTTGAGGTGTCCGGCGGAGCCATGGTCATGAATGGAAACCACTGGGTTGACGTCTTCCTCGACGAGGGCACGCACGAGGTTATAGGCACGCTTCTGCATCTCAGGGTTGGCGCGCTGCACAGCGTTGAGCTCAATGCCGTTGCTGTAGCGTCCGGTATCTACCGACGAAACGCTACCGCCACCGAGTCCGATGCGATAGTTGTCACCGCCGACGACGACGATGTCATTGCCGGTTTGTGGCTCCTTTTTCAGGCAGTCACGTTTCTTGCCGTAGCCCACGCCGCCGGCGAGCATGATCACCTTGTCGTAGCCATAGACCTCACCAGCCTGCTCGCCCTCGACAGGCTTGCCGTCAGCAGTCGTGGCGGTGTCGCCCGTGGTGCTCTGATACTCAAAGGTCAGCAGCGAACCGGTGATCAGTGGCTGACCGAACTTGTTGCCGAAGTCCGAGGCACCGTTGGAAGCCTTGATGAGGATCTGCTCCGGAGTCTGATAGAGCCATGGACGTGGTGCGATCTTGTCCTCCCAGTCGCGTCCTGCCGTGTCGTTGTCGGTCTTCAGACGTGGGTAGCTGGTCATGTAGACCGCTGTACCGGCGATAGGCCATGAGCCTACGCCACCGCCCATACGGTCGCGGATCTCACCGCCCGTACCCGTAGCGGCACCGTTGAACGGCTCCACCGTGGTGGGGAAGTTGTGAGTCTCGGCTTTCAGCGAGATGACGCTTTCGATAGGCTTCACGCGGAACCAGTCGCTCGTGCTCTGGTCTTCCGGTGCGAACTGCTCGATCTCGGGTCCCTGTGCGAAGGCCACGTTGTCCTTATAGGCCGAGAGGATCTTGCCCGGATTTTCTTTAGTGGTCTTCTTGATGAGTGCGAAAAGGCTTGAGGGACGCTCCTCGCCGTCGATGACAAACGAGCCGCCGAAGATCTTGTGACGGCAGTGCTCAGAGTTGATCTGTGCGAAGCCGAAGATCTCGGAGTCGGTCAGTGGGCGTCCGTTTTGCTTTTCTATCTTATGGAGATATTCTATTTCCTCAGGACTCAGCGCGAGGCCCTCCTCCTCGTTGTACTTCTCGATGTCGTCGACGTGCTTGATGGGCTCAGGCTCGTGGTTGACGGTGAAGATAGTCTGGTCCAGACCTTTGTACATACGCTGGAGCATGGGATCGTGCTCGGCGTCCTCGCTTTTGACGGGGAAGTACTCCTCAATACGCGAAATGCCGGTGAGACTCATGTTTTGCGTGATCTCAACGGCATTTGTGCTCCATGGTGTAATCATTTCGCGGCGTGGTCCGACGAAGAAGCCGTCCAGCTTCTCGTCGCTGAGCATCTCGGCGTCGCCGTAGAGCCAGCACAGTTCCTGCTTCTCCTGCTCACTGGGCTGGTGGTCCATCTCAGTGGCAATGACAGTCTCCTTCGGAGTCTTAAAGAAAAGAATCATAGTCTCTCTAAAGTTTTATATGAAAGATGTTGTAATATTACAAGTGCAAAGATACAAGAAATTATCGATAAATCACAATCTGAAGATTCAATTTTTAGGGTTGTAGTATGTATTTCTCCGGTTTCCCAACTTCCTGTTCTATAAATGTATCAGCAATTTGATCAAAGCGACACGTCCCCTGAGTGGCAGTCGGGAGTAGATGGTGTTCACCCCGGCGTTTTGTCTGATGATATAGTTTCGTTCGTTGAGTACATTCTCCACATAGCATTTAGCCTCGAATCTTTTACTGATTTTGTAGCTTGCTTCTGCATCAAACAGATGGCAATTCTTGTATTTCGACGGCTCCACCTCATTGATCATGCTTTGGCATTTCAACTTAATGTTCCAGTGCTTTGATGGAAAGAAAAATATCGACGACTCGCTTTTGAGTGACGAGAGCACGTCGGAGTGGTTGTAGTTGTTGCGTTCCCAATAGAGAAAGTCTGTAGCCGCCAGGTTCAGCCGCAGCCACGACAGCTTTTGCCATGTGGCGTTGATGCCCATACTGACTATGTGGGAACGGTTGCCGGTGACCACTCCTGACTGGGACAGCGGATAGGTTGAGAGACTATATGACAACTGAGTCTTGAGCGTCAAGCCGGCATCAGAGAGGCTTTTGCTCACTTCAGCGTTGCTCAGGAATGTGCGTCGGTGGTTATTCTCGGCCACCTCAGAGACGTAAGTCTTCGTTTCGGTATATTCGAAATTTTCGTAGCACTCTCGCCGCTCATCGATATACGATGCCGAGACGTTGAAGAAGAGCATGGTAGCCAGGTCTTGGTAGTAGAAGCCGCCGAAGAGCGAGCTGCTTTTGCTAAAGAAGAGCTGATTGCTTGTCTCGTACCATGAGCGGTAGGAAGTCCTCACCGGATCGAGGGCATAGAAGCTGCCGGGAGTGTCGCTCTTGCTCAGATCCATCGACAATTTTATTTTCCAGTGTGGTGACAGCACATATTTGAAATGTAGGGCCGGACAGAGAAACGGCATCTCCCTTGTCTTCTCGCTTTGTGCGGTTACCGAGGCGTAGAGCCACCCCATGGTCATTTCGAAGGTCGCATAGCACTCTTTACCCCAGGAAATGGTGTAGCTGGGTTGCAGCTGATAGTTGTCCCGACGGCGTTGCACCGTATCTTCTGCCCTGTATTGGTGATAGGCATGGTTGACGAGAGCCTTGACGTCGACATAGCGTCCCCAAAGAGGGAACGAGGTGGAAAAGACGTTCTTCGATGTCCACGAACGCAGAGACAACGGTTCCTCTGCATAGTAGTCTTTTATCGAGTCAGCGAGGCAACACAGCATCTCGTGACGGACGTAGTATCTGGTGAGTGATTTGAATTGTATGGCATTCTGTCCCAGGGTAAACGCTGCGGTGAGATAGTTTTGTAAATAGGTTGGTCGCGCGTGTACGTGCTCACGAATATCCTTCTCGTTGCTGGTCAGGTGGTTGTCAACGTCATAGTTGTTGTAGGAGTAGCGCAACTCGTTGGAGAGAAACACCTTTTTGGTGTTTAGCTCATATCTGATGATGGGCAACAACGTCAATGTACGTCTGTTCAGACGGTTGTCTTCGTGGAGCTGTGTCGTAGTCATGCCTCCATAGGTATAGTCATACAGGCTGTTATACCCTGATCGGTCTTTATAAGCCAGCATGTTGAAGCGCAGCGTGGCATCGGTGGAGAGGTTGACAAGATAGTTGAGGCCGCCGGTATATGACTTATTGGTGGCGTATCGGTTGACGGGAAGGCTTTCCTGAAAGGACGTGCCGCGTAACAGTGACGTGGGCGTAGGCTCGTAAGCGTCCAGATCGGTGACGTCGATATGTTCTTGCGTCTCCTCAGAGAGGTCCTTCCCGCTGTTGTTCATCTTTCCGGTCACCATCAGCTGACTGCCACCGAGAATCTGAGTGAGAAAGAGACTATTGTCCCATACTGTTCCTTGTCCACTTCCCAATCCTCCAGCCGCTTCACCGAAGGGACGTGCGCGGTGGCTTTTGTCCAACTTGATGTTCAGTGCGGCTTTGTCACTGATTTGTTTTCCTTGCAGCACCTTGACGGGCTGGTGGTTTTCCATGACCTCTACGCTTTTCACCGCTTCCACGGGCATGTTGCGGGTAGCCTGATTATAGCTGTTGGCTAAGAGGTCTTTGCCTTCAATATAAAACTTGTTGATGGCTTTGCCTTGGTATGACACGATTCCGTTGTCTGACACGTTGATGCCGGGCAGCTTTTTCAGAACGTCTTCGAGATAAGTGTCGCCCGCCTTGGCAAAGGCACGGACGTCATAGACCAGCGTGTCTCCTAAGGCTCTGATGGCGGGTGCCTTGATGGTGATCTCCCTTAGAGCCACTCCTGTCTGAGCAAGCAATACAGAATGGCACCGGCCGTCGGCAAACGCTGATGCGTGGAGTTCTTGCTTCTTATATCCCAAGGCGTAAAACTCCAGCACGTCGTCCTTGCCGGCCTTGACCGACAGTGCTCCGTCGTTATTGGCCAAAGCATAGCCTGCCATCTTTCCATTGCTGAAAACGCGGCACGCAGCACCTCCTAAAGCATGATGGCTCAGGGAATCGCGGACAAGAAACGTCAATGTGGATGCTTTTTGGGATCCTTGACCCCAACAGGCATCCACACTGAGTAAGATGAGTAAAGTGAGATAGCTTCTGAGCATCTATTCCAATTCCATGGGATTATAGGGTTTGGCAAAGACAGTGGCTTTCGTTTCTTCAGGTACTATCACGTCTGTGCTGGTCAATGCTCCCGCAGGGTCGGCACAATAGTTCTTGTAGATCTGTCTTACCGTTTTTCTATTAGTCTTGATAATTTCTTTCTCAGACCACAAATAGATGGGGCGAGGTCCATTGACTTTTTGGAAGCCATTGAGCAGAAAATCAAATTGGTTTTGTGTGTCTGTGACACGAAGTACAAGTCCAGGCAGGCCGTTGAACTTATAAGGGCCGTAAGGCATGGTGATCTCCGGAGCATACCATGCCACATAGTCTCGGCCGAAAAGAGAAGTCTTGGCCTTATTGCACTTGTAGCCGTTGATGATGGTGTCACCTTCCAATAGCTGCCAGTTCAGTTTCGGGCAATTCTCATCATATTGATACAATTGGGTGAGTCCTGCCGTGCGTTGTATGATCTCTTTGTTCGTCTTCTTGTCCCAAATAATGTTTTCCATGAACTTCTCTTTTCTGAGAAGAGGCAACAATTGGGAAGTTGTTTCCATTACTGTGATCTGTCTTTGTGCACCTTCGTCATAGATGGAGTCAAAGGACAATCGGTATCTGTCTCCAAAGCGGTTATATCGGTCGCCTATCTCCAAAATGGTTTCTCCATGACGCTTGGAATTGGGATCTGCGGCATCACGGACATAGGTGTAGGCATAGGTGGCGATATATTTGGCTGGCCCTAAGATCTTCTTGGCTATCGTATCGCTTTTCATTCTCTTTTGTTTACCAGAATTTCCCCAGTCAATTGTCTGGGCCATAGAGGTGGCGGATAGGCCAAATAGAAGAAAAAAAGATAATAAAATGTTGCGCATTAACGTATGTTGAATCAGATGGTCTTTGAAATTCTCTATAGATTACCAGGTTTAGTCATCGCAGAGAACATGCTCTATGGCCATAACCTGTCTTCTATTACAAAATTACGAAACGAATAGCAAATATCTGCCAAAAATATAAGTTTATTAACGTTTTGTATGGTTTTTATATAATACTAACACTTATCTTTGCGTATAGACTTTTTGCTTTTAGTATACTTAACTGCTATGGTAAATCTCTGCCCAAAGAGATTGCTTTCTATTCATTTTTCTTTGTAAATGTTTAGACCGACCTCTTCTTCATTACATACATAGATTTTTTGAATATTTTGTCCATACAGTTTTTATGCGGTCCTCTTGTCTTTTTAGGGCGATCGGGTGGGTGTAGGATTTTGGTCTAAGGGTGTTGCCCTGAACTAAGGATGTGCTGTTCTTTTCGGGCGATCGATGTTGTAAGGTGAAACAGAGAACTTATGGGGAAATGTACATGTGTTGTTTTCAGAGCGATACTTGTTGGATGTTTTGACAAAAAACGGCCTCTATTTTGCGATTCTTTTCAACGAAGTGGCCTTTTGTCGTGATTTTGCGAAAAATGGCAGGTTTTTGTAAAGTGCTGAATTATAATCATTTAAGGAAAAGACCATTTCGGGGACAAAACGAAAACGGTACTTTGATGAAAAATTCTCTAGAGAATTTTTCATCAAAGTACCGTTTTCTATGAGTCATCTCAGCCTTTTGACCCTATCATCTTGGCTTTTTGACCTTGAAAAGTCACTGTTTTATGCGGGAGATGCCTCTTTTTTATGATATAGAGCGTGGTGAATGTACAAAAATGCCGCTGGATTCTCTCTGGAAGCAACAGTTTTGGTGACAAGCTTTTGTAAAGTTCGTTGAGGTCTGTATCACTGGTGGAATTGTACCGACCCCTCCCTTTGGGAAAGGTGGGGCTCTTCACAACGTGTCTATATATAATATGGTGTATAAAGCTAAATAAAGTGTGCTTTTCTTTGTTAATAATAGATTATTTACTATCTTTGCAGGTGTAAATAATCAGCAAGAAAGCGTATAGACACCGATACGGCATGTTTATGCTTTGGAATATTAATTTTCTACAGCCATGAGAATAGCAAAATACGACTATGAGGCGATGCCGCGGGAGACGCGCAACCTCTATCTGTTGATGATGGACAAGACCGCGGGCGGTCAGACCGCCTTTGCCCAGGAGATTGGCGTGCGCCAGCAGACACTCACGCGGCTTTTCCGTCCCGACCCACGCAACGGGCGCTACCCTGCCATCAGTCCGGATATCAAAGAGAAGGTCTGCCGGCACTATGGCTTGGACCAGTCTTTCTTCCTTGCCGAGACAGAGAGCAGTCTTCGCAACACCGATCAGACACGCCCGCGTATCGACCAGACAGCATCGGCGGGCAAGCTCACCGAGGAGATCGATGTCTCCTACGAGCGTTATCCAGTCATCAAGCAGCTGCCCGACTACGACTTCACCATTCTGGTGAAAGGCGACAGTATGGAACCGGAGATCAAGAGCGGCGACGAGCTTGCCTGCCGCGTGGTGACCGATGCCAGCTTCATCCAGTGGGGTAAGGTGCATGTGCTGGATACCGACCAGGGCATTGTGGTGAAGCGCATCTACGACGATAAGGATGGGCTCAAGTGCGTGTCGGACAATCCCAAGTATCTGCCTTTCACGGTGCCGAAAGACCAATTGCGCAGCGTGTGCCTGGTGGTGGGACTCGTCAGGTTTTAAAACGAAAATCGCTGGAATGCCGCGGCATTCCAGCGATTGTTGATTCTTGGTGGTTGTCAGTCATGAAAGAGGCTTCACGAGCGTTTCTCGGTTAAGGCTCGCCAAGGTAGTAGAAGATCCATTTGACCTGCGCCGGTGTGAACGTGCGTTGATGACCGGTGTAGCCAAGATCCTGCAGTCGTTTCAGCAGGTCGGGACAATGCTCTGTCCATTGCCTGAGCTTTCTCCATGCGGCTCCGGGAGTGTCCTGTGGGCAATACATCATGGCGAGTTCCGTGCGTCCGTATGCCCGAGCCTTCATTTCTGTTTCTGTCTTAGTTGGTTCAATCATGCTTTTTTTGTGTTGAATAGTATTAAATGGTTGTTGTTGATAACTCTCTTCGTTCATATCCTTCTTTTGAAATGTTTTTGATTTGTCAATGTGTATGGTTGTAATGAAAGGTAATGCAAAGATATAAAAAGATTGTGAATGTAACAAATAAAAGCTGATAAAAATATCATTTACAAGCGAGATTTTGCTTTTATGGACTTTTCCCCCCTCAGAAACAAGATTGTGAAAGGACAAGAACAAAAACGCCCCGCAGTCATCGCGACTACGGGGCGTGGAAAGTGTTCACAAGAGAGATTACATACTAATATTTCGTGTTTTCAGGATCCCAGTTGGCCCAGCCTGCTGTCCAGTCATTGCCATCGGCGAAGGCTCCTGCCGTTTTTGAAAGTTGCAGGTTGGCCTCGATGATGCTCTTGATGCCGCTCCAGGTCATAGCCGTCCAGTTGAGGATGCTGTTGTTGTTGGCAGCGAGCGTGAAGAACGAGGTGGAGAACGACGGCTTGGAAGCGTCGGTGGTTTTCGTATTATAGTCGTAGAGCCCATCGGTGTAGACTTTGTTGAAGTCAGAGCCTGTGATGGTCATTCCGGCGAAGACATTGTTCTGCAGTTTCATCAAGCCTTTCTTGGCAGCGCCTTGTGTGTCTCCTTTCTCGTTGTCGAGGATGATGCCGACAGGCCAGCCGATGAAGACGCTGTTGAGCACGTTGAGGCGCGAGTTACGACGGATGTGCATGGCAGCCTGGAATTTGCCCATTGACGAGCCGTTGCCTGGGTTCATGCCGCCGCCATTGATGTAGTCGGTGGTGTTCTGGAAGTTGGCGTCGAAGGTCTTCGGCCCGAGGATGGTCATATACTTCAGTGTAGCGGTCGTGTAGGGCTCTGCCGTAGAACCGCTGGCATTGTTGTCGCTTTCGAAGCTGTTGCTCTGTGAGGCATCTGCAATTTTGGAGTCGCGGACGCTTAGCCCATAGGTTACGCTGCCGGCGAATCCGTTGTCGGTGTCGAAGTCATCGTCCCATCCGCGGTAAGCGATGAGGTGCTGGCAGTTCACCGTGCCACCGAACCACTCGAAGGAGTCGTCGTTGGAGTAGCTCACCTGCACGTGGTCGATGGTCGTTCCAGCTCCCACGGATCCGAGAGTCAGGCCATTGATCTCCTGGTCTTTTTGGAAAGGATAGCCAGCGAACTCAATGCGCACATACTCCAGGTCGCCAGAGTTGTCGTTGGCATCAGTGCCACCGTGCTTGGTGCGGGGACCTCCCTCGATCTGCTGGTTGAGCACGCCGTTGTTGTTAGGAGCCTTTCCGCAGAGGATGATGCCGCCCCAGTCACCGGGCTTCCGACTACCGGCTGCCATCTCCGAGGTGAAGACGATCGGGCTTGTCTGTGTGCCTTTGGCGATGAGCTTGCCACCTGGCTCGGCGATGAGGGCAGCCTTGGTGTCCTTGTCGCCCTTGATGACGGTGCCCGGCTCGATGGTCAGTTCAGCACCGTCAGCGATGTACACCCATCCTTTGAGCAGGTAGGTGCCTTTCTTGATGGTCTGCTTGCCCTTGAAGACGAAGTTCTGGTCGCCGTTGCCGATGACGACACCATTTGCATCGTCCTTGCCGTTGTCGTCGAAGAGAATGTTGTCGCAGGCTTTGAAGCCACCGTCGGTGGACCAGTTGTAGACGACAGACGTTCCGCCGTTGTTGCCGCCGTTGTTGCTGCCGCCATTGTCGTCGTTGTCACTGCTGCACGCTGTCATCGAGGCAGCGAGGGCCAGGATGCCCATGCATCCTAAAAACATCTTTGTTGTTTTCATCTTATTGTTGTTAAGAGTGATTATTTTTCCTTTATAGTTTCGCTAGTTGCTCTAGTTGTTCTAGTCGTTCTAGTTGTTCTAGTTGCTCTAGCCCCTATAGCTTGAATGTCACCGTGGCCTGCAGGTTGCGGCCGGGCTTGTAGCGTCGGGTGACCTCCTGGACTTTCTTGCTGCTGCCGCCTACGCTCACCGTAGTGAACTGTTTGAAAGTGATGTTTTGGTTGAGCAGGTCGCGGGCGGCGAGCTTCAGCTCCACATGTTTGCCGAAGCGCTTGCTGACGGTGAGATCAAAGGCATCGCGCGGCATCTCGTAGCTGTTGGGCACTTTGACGTTTTTGTCCATGCCTTCGGAACGTCCCACACCTACGATGCGTTTGCCGATGCGGTTGTAGAGAAGTGCGATGTCGAGGTCGAGCGGTTGGCTTTTGTAGAAGAGTCCCGTGTTGACCAGATAGGGTGACTGTCCCTGCATGGCGCGACTTTCCTCATTGCTGCCCGGCTCAAAGTTGACGCGGCTATGGATGAGTGAGCCGTTGAAACTCCAGTTCAGGTCTGGCAGTCCCATGAAGGCGAGGTTCTTGCGGATGTCGAGCTCCAAGCCGTAGTTGTTGGCCGAGCGGGCATTGGCATAGGAGTAGATGACATCGGTGCCGCCCGCCATGGTATAGACCCACTCGATGGGCGAGTCGAAGTGCTTGTAGAAGGCTGCTAAAGATATCATCTCGCCGCGGCTGGGATACCACTCATAGCGCAGGTCGAGGTTGTCGATATAGCAGTTCTTCAGGTTGAAGTTACCCTCTACGTTGCTCGCCAGGTCGAAGTCGTAGTAGACCGATGGCGAGACCTCGCGAAACTCCGGGCGGTTGACGCTGCGGCCATAGCTGAGCCGGATCTGGTTTTTCTCGTCGATCTTATAGGTTGCGTTGGCAGAGGGGAAGAGGTCGCTGTGACGATAGTAGTGGCTCTCGTGGCTCGTCTCATAGGATTTGCTGTTGGAGATGAGTTCCATCTGGTTGTATTCAAAGCGGACACCGGCATGGATATCCAGTCTGCCAAAGGGGAGAGCAGCACTGACATATCCAGCCCCCAGTGTGTTGTGTCCGCTGTAGTCGTTGATCTTGTTGACATCTTCGAGCAAGTAGAGCTTGTCGGCACCGTAGTTGTCGGCATTGCTCAGCAGGCTTGTCATCTCCATCGAGCGGAATCCGCTGGGCAGGCTGTTGCCTTCGGCGTTGTACCAATACATGAAGTTGCGGGTGGTGTACTTACGGGTGCGGTACTCGCCGTAGGCACCCACCTTCACCTTAGGTTGCCAGTCACCGAAGGCAAACTGATGCTCGTCGTTGACATTGGCAGAGACGATGTGCTCGTCGAGAGAGGTCCACTCGCGCGAGATGTCGTTTTGATAGAGCCACACATAGTTGTCGCTCTTGCTGTCATCCTCGTTGTAGAGGATGTATTTACGACGGTCAGGCAACCGGCGATTGGCATACGCATAGCCGACGCTCCAATCAAGTGCATCGCCACTGAGGGTATGGCGGCCGGTTATCTGACCGGTATAGGTTGTTCTGCTACGATAGTAATATTCTGCCGAGCGTTCGGGCTCGGACTGGGCACTGAGGCCTTCACGCCAGGTGTATCGGTTGTTGCCGATCTGGTTGAAGACATTCTTGAGCTGGTATTTGTTCTTGCCGCTGGCACTGAGCAGGGTCATGTTGAAGAGTGCGCCGAGACGTACGTTGTGGTTGTACTGGTTGTCGGTGGAGAGGCGCAATGGGTTGGAGCGGTCGTTTTCGGTGTCGTAGGCTCCATAGAAATTGTTGAGCATGTCGCGGTAGACGCGGTACTCGTTGGTGTAGTTCACGGCGGCGATGGCACCGAGCTTTCCGGCGGTCAGTGTCCAGCTATGGCTCCAGTCGGCAGCGAGCTTCAAGTCGCCCCAGGGATGTTGGTTCTTCACTGCCCAGTCGTTGTTGAGGTGGTTGTCCGAGAGGCTGTACATGGTGTTGCCGCCGCTGTTTTTTCCGAGGTTGGCCAGGGTAGCGTCGATACCGCCGTGGAGCGAGCGAAGTCCGTTGTCGAAGCCGAGGAAGTCGGTGCGGCTCTGCTTGGTGGCAAGGAAACTCTTGAAGGCAGACGCACTGTTCCAGTTGCCGCCCACAGAGACGTGAAAGGCATTCTCCAAGGGAATCTCTTTGGTATCGATCATGATGAAGCCACCTGTGTAGTCGGCAGGATATTCCGGCGTCGGAGACTTCACGATGGTGAGGTTGTCGATCTGATTGCTTGGAATCATGTCGAAAGAGAAGGCTCGCTGGTCGGCCTCACTGCTGGGCACGGCACCACCATTCATCCACACATTATTATATCGTTGGGCCAGGCCACGCACCATGACGAATTTGTCGTCGATGAGGCTCACCCCGGGCACGCGGCGGATGACTTCGCCGGCATTGGCATCTTGGGTGAGCTTGATATCCTGGGCCGAGATGTTGCTCACGATGACGGGACTGTTTTTTACTTCGAGCACGGCGGCCGTGACAGTATTTCTTCGTTTCACACCGGTCACCGTGACTCCTTTCAGTTGCTGTTCATCAGGCTTCAGTGCGACGGTGAGAACGTCTTCTGCTGCTGAGGCCTTTGAGAGAACCCCGTCAATGGTTGTATTCTTGTACCCCACGTATTTCACCAAGAGGGTGTAAGGCGTGGTGGTCGAGAGATGGTCAAAATGAAATTGTCCGTCGGTGTCGGTGACAGTCTTCGTGTCAGTGCCTTGCAGGCTGACGACCGCACCGATGAGCGGTTCTTTTGTTTTGGCGTCAACTACACGTCCGACGATGCTCTGTGCCTGGGCGGTAGTGGCGGCTATCAGCAGCACGGTGGCTGCTATTCCCCTTTGTAGCTTTCTCATTGTTACTGATTGTATCCTTACTTTTGTTTTCTGTTGCAAAGTTAGCATATAGATGTTTCCTTTTGATGTCCATGTGTTTACAATGGATAGACAGAAACAATACAATATAATGACGGGAAAGGTAAAGGTGCAATAAAAAACAAGTGCAAAGCTCCCCTTGTTAGCCTGCAATTGCTTATCTTTGTAGCTGGGAACAATCGGTGCAGTAGCATCTCATGTTATAGCTTATGGAGAATACACATCAAGACGGTAAGGAGCTGTCCGCAGATAAGGATAAGAAAGTGCTTCGCGACGTGGTTGACTGGCAGCACCTTCACTTATATCAGAAATCAGATGTACTCTATCAATTAACCTTTATTTTCTGCCAGCGGTTTCTTCCGAAGTATGGTGACCGCACGGTAGACCAAATGGTACAGGCGGCACGATCGGGCAAGCAAAACATTGTGGAGGGCTCGGAGGATGGCATGACCTCCACTGAGATGGAGATCAAACTGCTCAATGTGGCGCGAAGCAGCTTCCGAGAATTGCGTGAAGACTACCAGGACTACCTCAACTCACGCAATTTGCGGCAATGGGATTTTCATCATTGCCGCTACAATGGCATGTTGGCTTATTGCCGGGAACACAACCTGTTTGCCGACTATAAACCTTATGCTATGCGATGGACAGCGGAAGAGTTTTGCAATGTCGCCCTGACGCTTTGCCACATCACTGACAAGATGATGTGCAGCTATCTGAAGTGGCTGGAAAAGAACTTTGTGCAGAAGGGTGGCATCAAGGAAAGAATGTATGCGGCTCGCACTGGCTACCGCCAGCAGCAAGATGAGCTCTTGAGTAAATACAAGCAAGAGAACGAGGCTCTCAAACGAAAATGCTCGGCCTACGAGCACGAAATACAATGCCTGAAGGCCGAGCTGGCTAAATTATCTAATGCAGCTTGTGACACTAGTACAACTAGTACCACTAGTACAACTAGTATAACTAGTATAACTAGTGCCACTAGTGATACTAGTTCATCTAGTTCTCCTAGTTCTCAATGAACTTCTTGGCAGCACGCAACTGGTGGCGCATGATATTGAGAAACTCATCCGTCTCCTGCAGAATGTTGAGATATACGAGAGACACCTGAAGCATTTGTGTGCCGGTAGACTGCTGGATATGGTCGATAAGTCCTTTGCGAAGTGTTGACAACTCGTCGCGGCAGAGATCAGCCTCTGAGAGGATATCGCGGTAGTCGTCGTACTTACCATTGGAGATCATCTCCTGCGTCATGTGCATGAGGTCGTTGACCTTTTGGCGAACGGGCTGGAACTCATGGATATATTCCTCGGGTATCGGATTGAAGTTGTTGTCGACATGCTCGCGTACCGGTTCCAGCATACGGCGCAGGCAGTAGATGAACTGTTGGTCGGAGTTGGCGCCGAGGTGGAACCAAGTATTGCGCTCGATAGCAATGTCCTGTGGTGATTTCTTCAGTCCGAGCATTTCCTGACGGCGGTATTTCTTCAGGTTGTCCTGCTCCTTATGGAGTGACTTGCGGCACCGGCCGAGCTCACGTGCGTTTTGTCCGGTGAAGCCGTCCATGATCTTGTTGAACATGTCAAGCGCATAGTGATTCATATTGCATTGCGTGCTGCTCACACGCTTCTGCAGCATATCCCAGACAAGCTCGGGATCACGGGTGCGCATCATCAAGCGGAAGCTGTCCTCGTCCTTGGCCTCCTGTTCTTTCTTCTTCTTGTATTGTTGGTTGCTGTGCCAAAGCAGATAGATGACGAGTATCATGAAGCCCACTTGCAGTACGATACCGCCATACCACATTGTCAGAGCCACCAGTGAGCAGGTGATGAAGGCCACACCGGCAGTGATGAACCAGCCACCAATGACGCTTAGCACGCCGGTGACACGGAACACGGCACTCTCACGGCTCCAGGCACGGTCGGCAAGACTGGAACCCATAGCTACCATGAACGTCACATAGGTGGTAGACAATGGCAACTTATGATTCGTTCCGAAGGTGATCAGCATGGAGGCAATCACCAAGTTCACGGCGGCACGCACCACGTCGAAGGCGGCTTTGTCATCGACAAGCTCCACCTCGTTGGCGTTGAAACGGCTGTTGATCCAATTGCGCAGGGAAGCGGGGAAGATATGTGCGACACTCTCCACGCCCCACTGGCAGAAACGGACGATGGCACGGGCTGCCTTGGACGAACCAAACATCTCGTCGCCCTCGTCCTGACGGGCCAGGTCCACGGAGGTCTTGATCACATTCTGGGCTTTCTTGGAAGTACCCATTGCCACGATCATGATGATGCCGGCTGCCATCAGATAGAAAGGAGGAGTCTTGGCACTCTCCATCAGCGATTTCATCATGAACGTGTCTACACCGGCACCATGGGCGTTGGCGGCATAGTCCTGATAGGAAGCCAAACCGGCCAAGGGCACACCGATGAAGTTCACAAGGTCGTTACCGGCAAAGGCCATGGCAAGACCGAAGGTGCCCATGAGCACGACAAACTTGAAGATGTCAACGCGGCACAGATGCAGGACTTCCATGACGATGGTAGAGCCAATGAATGTATAGATCAGCAGCAGGTTGATGTTGCTGTTGATATAGTCGCGCACGCTCTCACTGACGTAGGGACTGTTGCCGACACCTTTCATAAAGATGAAGTAGGCCAGCACGGTGAACGAGATGCCACCGAAGATGGCGATGGCGTAGCGGCTGTGCTTCTTGTAGTTGAATGTGAAGACCACACGGCTGATCCACATCACAATCATGCCGACGACAAACGAGATTGCCACGCTCACAAAGATGGCGATGATCACGCTCAGAGCCTTGTCGGAGTTGAGCAGTATGCCATAGTCAAGACTCGGGTCGCCCATGATCTTCAAAGTCGAAATCATGAACGCGCCACCGAGGAGCTCGAAGACCAGTGATACCGTGGTCGACGTGGGCATGCCTAATGAATTGAACACATCGAGGATGATGACATCCGTGACCATGACGGCCAGGAACACGGTCATCACCTCATGGAAAGAATAACGGGCCGGCATCATGATGCCGTGGCGCGCAATGTCCATCATTCCCGATGACAGCACGGCTCCTAATACCACAGCGATGGAGGCAATGATGAGCACCGTGCGGAATGTTGCCACACGAGCACCTACGGCCGACTGCAGGAAGTTCACCGCATCGTTGCTCACGCCCACGAACAAGTCGAAGACCGCCAGACAGAGCAGGAAGATGACGATACACAAATAAATTGTTTCCATAAATGATAAGTTATATTCTTTTTGTGCGCAAAGTTAATCAGTGTATATTACAAGTGGTTTAAACACATATTACAATAGTGTTCACATGTATTACAATCATGTTACAAATAGCTATTGGACGGCTCTTTTTGTTATATGTAGTATTTGAGTCAATTTTTTGGAAAAACAAACTGAAGGACGAATCAAAAAATGAGGAAGAACGCAATAATTTGTGAATGCGGAATGTCGTATTATGAATTATTTCTTGTAACTTTGCGCATGAATCCACAATGAAATGAGAAGGGGGGATAAACCTATTTTATCGAATGACGAATATTATGGAAGGCAATGACATATTCTTAAAAAGCGTGGAGATGATGACACGTGTCTCTGACGATGAGCGTCGGATGGCCCCCCAGGGTGATACGCCTTTACCCTCGGTCGATGCACTGCGTGAGATGGTCGAACTGGTGAAGATGATCGTCTTCCCCGGCTTTTTCGACAAGCGGCAGATCGACAGCGACATCCGTTCTTACCATATTGGTGTGAACATGGAGCGGCTTTGTAGTCTCATGCGCAAGCAACTGACATTGGCTCTTTGCGCTGATGGCAGCGATGAGCACAGTGCAGAAGCTGAAGCTGCAGAGAAGTCCTTAAAGCTGATCGGACAACTGCCTCTCATCAAGCATCTGCTCTACACCGATGTCGAGGCTATCTTCGACGATGACCCGGCAGCCTCTTCGCATAGTGAGGTCATCTTTTCCTATCCAGTCATTCATGCCATGATTCACTATCGCTTCGCTCATGTACTTCATGAGATGGGTATCCCTGTTATACCTCGTATCATCACTGAGCAGGCACATGCCAATACAGGTATCGACATCCATCCGGGTGCCAAGATAGGGGAGTACTTCTCCATCGACCACGGTACGGGTGTAGTTATCGGTGAGACTTGCGTCATTGGCAATCATGTGCATCTCTTCCAAGGTGTCACACTCGGTGCGGCGCATACTGAGAACCCTTATTACACACTCCATCAGCAGCCCAACGAGGAGACGCGGCGAGACCGCACACGCCTCGCACCCCGCCACCCTGTGCTTGAAGATCACGTCACGGTATACTCCAACTCCACACTACTGGGGCGCATCACCATCGGACATGATACGGTTATCGGCGGTAACGTGTGGCTCACACACAGTGTGCCGGCCAACACCACTATCATGCAGAGCAAGGCTATGGACGTGAGTTTCACTGGTGGACTTGGTATTTAAGGATAGCAAGCAGATGAAACTGTCATGATATAGAAACATTATTAGTGTCTCGTGTATGAAAAAGAAGAGTATTATCAATGAGTTGCGTGACTACTTGATGATCACGATAGCGATGATCTCCTATTGTATCGGGTGGAACGTATTCCTTTTGCCTAACAATATCACCACGGGTGGTGTGCCGGGTATTTCTTCGGTAGTCTACTGGGGTACGGGCATTCCGGTGCAGGTGACTTATTTCGTCATTAATGCTTTCCTGCTTATTGCAGCCCTGAGAATCCTGGGATGGAAGTTCTGTGTGAAAACGATCTATGCGGTGGTGGTGTTGACATCGCTCACCGCCTTGGCTCGACACAACCTCGTTGGTACCCATCTGCTTGCTGACCAGCCTTTTATGGCAAGTCTTATCGGTGCTATGTTCTGCGGTGGTGGAGTAGGACTGGGACTGGCCAATAACGGATCTACGGGAGGTACGGATATCGTGGCGGCCATCGTCAACAAGTACCGCGATATCTCCTTGGGCCGTGTCATCATGCTCTGCGATATTGTCATCATCACCTCTTCTTATCTTGTCCTTCACAACTGGGAGCAGGTCATCTATGGCTATGTGGTGCTGATGGTCACCGCGTTTTGTATCGATCAGGTTGTCAACTCCATGCGCCGCAGCGTGCAGTTCTTCATCATCTCGGACAAGTATCGCGAGATAGCCTCGCGCATCGCGGTCTATCCCCATCGTGGTGCTACGGTCATCGAGGCGCACGGCTTCTACACGGGCCATCAGGTGAAGATGCTCTTCATCATGGCCAAGCGTCGTGAGAGTAACACCATCTTCCAGATCATCAACGATATCGACCCTCGTGCTTTCGTCACTCAGACCAATGTCATTGGTGTCTATGGTGAGGGCTTTGACAAGTTCAAGGTGCACAAGATGACCAAGAACGGCTATGAGATCATCAACCGTGAGAGAGCGGAGATAGAAAAACTCGAGGAACAGAACTAATAATTCTCTTTGAGATAAAAAGCAAGGGGGGCTATGCCGTGCGGCATAGCCCCCCTTATATAATAATAGGAGTGATCCTTACTTGTTGTTGCTCTCCTTTGGGAACAAAAAAATCTGTGTGGTGATGTACGAACAGCATCACACAGAAAAAATGATGGCATTTGGATAATATGAAGAGAAAGACTTGCTTCATTCGAATAGAATGTTTATTTTTGCAGTAAAAAGGAATATGTCTATGGCTACTTCAAAAAATGATAGGTTTAGAATACCTTATATAAACATGATCATCCGGACATTTGGGGAACATTTCCAATTGTCTGTCCAGCAGGCCTGCAGCTATCTTTACCGCTGCAAGGGTATTCATTATTTAGTGGATCATTATGATGTGGAGCATACTTTGCCAGTGGAAGATACTATTGAAGCCTTGGCCAGTGTGTGCCGAAGAAATGGAGGACTGCTTGCATGATATTATATCACGGAACAAATGTAGACTTTAATAAGATAGATATCTCAAAGTGTTTACCTTATAAAGACTTTGGATGTGGCTTCTATCTTACTGATATTCAGAAGCAGGCTAAGCATATGGCCCGACGCAAGTTCGATGCTTTTGGAGGTGGTATGGTAGTCCAAGAATACTTTTTTGACGATCAGCTTCTTGTCAATGGCAGCCTTGCCGTGTTGAAATTCGACAAAGTCTCTGTAGAGTGGGCTCAATTTATTTATAAGAATCGTAGCCGTCAATTACATTTTCATCATAGTTATGATGTTGTTATAGGTCCTGTGGCTGATGATGGAGTAGCGTTTCTTATGAGCCAATTCCAACATGGTTATATCAATGAGGTAGCTTTTGCTGAACAACTGAAGTATAAGCAACTTAGTAACCAATATTGTTTTTTGACACCAAAGGCAATTAAAACGTTGAAGAGATTATGATGACAAAAGATCAAAGATATCACTTCCTTGTGGATAATGCAGTTGACAGTATGAGTGAACAGCTCATAGAGGATTTTCATTTACCTGTTCCAGAAGCACTTAACTTTATCTATCAATCTTCTACATTGAAGATCATCCAAGATCCAAGAACACTTCTTTATACAGAGAGTCCAGATTATTTGTATCTCATCTTAAAATACGAATACCAAAATGGCAAGTTGCCAGAAACGGCGTAAATGTCTTTTGATATAATCACATAAGGGGGGCTATGCCGTGCGGCATAGCCCCCCTTATATATAATAGGAGTGATCCTTACTTGTTGTTACTTTCCTCTGGAGCCTTGTCGATGAGGTCCATGAACTGGTCGAGCTTCGGTGTGATGATGATCTGGGTGCGGCGGTTGCGCTGTTTGCCGAGTTCTGTGTCGTTGCTGGCCACAGGGTTGTATTCGCCACGTCCGCCGGCGGTCAGTCGCTTAGGTGCCACACCGAAGTGATCAATGAGATACTGAACTACGCTGGAGGCACGCAGAGCACTGAGATCCCAGTTGTTGCGGATGTTCTTCATGGATGGTGCGGCTGTGTTGACAGGCACGTTGTCGGTGTTGCCCTCGATGAGCACGTCATAGTCCTTGTAGTCTGTGATGATCTTAGCAATTTTGCTCAGCGTCTCCTGGGCACGGTCGTTGATCTCATAGCTGCCACTCTTGTAGAGCATGTTGTCGGCCAAACTGATATAAACAACACCCTTGAGCACTTGCACGTCGACCTCTTTCATCTCCTCCTTGCTCAGTGAGCGGGTGAGGTTGTTGGTGAGCACCATATTGAGCGAGTCGCTCTTGCTCTTCACCTCCACGAGATGGCGGATATACTGGTTCGACTCATTGATCTGGTCAACGAGCTTTGAGATGTTGATGTTGTTGGCGTTGGCATTGTTGAGACTCTTGTCGAGAGATCCTTGCAGCGAGGCGTAGTCTTTCTTAGCCTGAGCGAGCTGATCCTCCAAGGAGCTGACGCGAGCCTGAGAGGCAGCGAGCTTTTCCTTGGCGTCCTGATAGTTGGCGGTCAGTTCACGGTTTTCTGTTTGACAATTCACCAAGTCTTTCTTGCTGGCGCAGCTGCTGACGAGCATAGTGCTGGCGAGCAGAGCTACAATAGCGATGTTAGTCTTTTTCATGTCTTATCGTTTTTATTTATAAATGTCGTTTCATATATTGTGTGGCCAGAAATCCTTTGTAATGGGATTATCGTGAAGCCAACTTATTGCAAATATCGTTATTATGACGCAAAAAGGAAAGGAAAGTTGCATGAGATTAGTTTATTTTAACCACATAAGTGAGCTTTTTAGTTTCTTTTGGTAGGAGATAGCAGGAAAAAGAAATATCCACGCATCAGGAGCATCGATGCGTGGATAAAGATTCCGGCTATGCTTATGGTTTCACCTTTGCCGTTTTCATGTCGCGGTAGAGTCCGTCGACGATGGAGTCGGCAAGCGAGATATTGGGTACCATGATCTCGTCGCATCCGAGTTGCTTGCTCACGTCGAGGAAGATGCGGGCTGCGGGAACGATGACATCGGCACGGTCGTCCTTGAGGTTGAAAGAGATCATGCGCTCCTCAATGCTCATCGGCTTGAGCATGGAGTAGAGCCGTTGCAGTTCGGTGATGGAGAGCTTCTTGTTTTTGCTTTCTTTGCTGATCTTGAACAGCTTGTTGATATTACCACCCGAACCGATGATGCGTATGTCGGGGTATAGCTTGGCATATCCTTGCAGATCAGCCTCCATGGCTTTCCAGGCTTCAGGAGTGACGCGGTCAGAGAGCAGACGCAGTGTACCTATATTATAGGAGTGGCTATCGGCGAGCGTGCCGTCATGGATGAGCGAGATCTCTGTGCTGCCACCGCCCACATCGACGTAGGCGAAGTTGCCTTCATTGGAGTCGGTCTTCTCCACAAGGTTGTTGACAAGCAGCAGTGCCTCGTCGGGACCTTTGACCACCTCCAAGTCGAGTCCGCTCTCCTTCTTAATCGTCTTGATCACCTTCATACCGTTTTCGGCATCGCGCATGGCCGACGTGGCACAAGCGCGGTAGGCATCGACGCGGAAGACCTTCATCAGTTGCTTATAGGCTTTCATCATGTGGATCATCATCTCCTCACGTTCTTTCGACACCTTGCCGAGCGTGAAGACATCCTTGCCCAAGCGCAGAGGCACGCGCACGAACATCAGTTTGCGCACGCGTTCCAATCCGACAGCCTCGTCGTCGAAGGCCTTGATGAGCAAACGGGCTCCGTTGGAACCAATATCAATAGCTGCTAATGTACATTTCATGTCTTACAGATTTTATGTTTAAACGTTTTATGAATCGTTTATTCAATGATCATCACGAAGCCTCCTCTTGGCGCGCATTTCACTGTGCGCGTGTTAAGAGGCTTGACTTTTTTGAAGCTCAGGCTACCGTCGGTGAGCAATCGGCAGGTGTGCCTGCCTTTCAGTTGCAAAGAGCTGAGATCCACCGTGAGGCCGAGTTTTTCGTCAGTGCCGTTGATGCCTGCCACATACCAGGTGTGTGCCTTTCGTCTTGCCATCACCACATGGTGTGCCGGATAGCCGGTGAGCAGTTTAGTGTCGTCCCATGTAGTAGGCACCGTGCCGAGGAAGTCGCATACTTGCTTGTATTTTTTTTGCAGGAAGCTCTCGGGCCTATCGGCCAGATGCTGTAGTGCGCTTTCGAAGAGCACAGTCAGAGCCACCTCGTGCGCGTCGGTGGTGATGTGTGGGTGCTGAGAATTAGAGAAGGCGCAGGGTGTGTAGTCCATGGGTCCCACCACATTGCGTGTGAAGGGCAACGTGGCGTTGTGCCCGGCAGCGCGATTGGTGAGGGTGGCCCTGTTGTTGTACCATTCGGCTCCGTATACGGCCTCGGTGGAGAGGAGGTTAGGGAATGTGCGTTGCCATCCTCTGGGTAAAGTAGCTCCGTGGAAGTTTACCAGCAGGTGGTGTCGCGCCGCGTCGTTGAGTAAATCGATGCAGTATCGCATCACAGGCTGTGTGTCGCCTCCAAAGAAGTCTATTTTCACGCCGGCCACGCCCATTTTCTCGCACCAAGCAAACTCCTTCTCGCGTTTTTCGGGGGCGTTGAGTCTCCACTTCGGCCCCGGTGCGCCATTTACCCATCCACAGCACGAATTGTACCACAGCAGTGGCTTCACACCTTTCTCGTGAGCATAGCGCAGGGCATCTTCCACGTTACCGCCATTATCCATCTCGTCCCATTCGGCATCAATGAGTACGTATGGCAGATGCATGGTGGCGGCCATGTCGATATATTGCTTCACGATCTGGAAGTCTTTGGAACCATGGTTATGTGCCCAGTATATCCAAGACACCATGCCGGGGTGTATCCACGTATTGTCGGTGAAGGTGGAGGGTGGGGCAACGTCTGTAACCAGAGTAGACTCCACCACATCGGCGATCGAGCCTATTATCATGACTCTCCAAGGGCTCATCCATGGTCCGCTTACGAGGCTGTCGTTTTTGTCAGGCACTATGCGGTACAGATTGGGAGCTTGTGTGTTGTAAAGACAAGCGGCACTATTATAGTCGTGTATGTCGGCCTCGGTCAGCAATGTCCACACGCCGCTATGTGGGTTGGTCAACACGGGGAAAGCCCACCGTCTGTTGTTGTCCTGACTCCATCCGTCAGTTGTCTTTGGATAGAATTCCTCATAACTGTCGGTCCACTTCATCATCCACCGTGGCGTGCCTTGGGACAGGTCGAAGGTTGTTTGCTCGCCACGCATGGTTCCGTGGTTCATGTTTGTGGCGTACCGGAAAGCCAATCCATCGTTGTAGAGTCTCACAATGAGCGTAATACCCAATCCTTGACTCGGGCTCTTCCCTAAGTTCAGACGATACTCATTAGCCTGATTGGTACAGTGCCGTTTCTTACCAGACAGCATGTAGTAGTCGGCCTTCACTGTGGTTGGTTTCCCCACGCCGAGTATGCAGAGGGCTGTGGTGTCGTCGGGTTGTGGCGTAATGCCCAATCTTGTGATGCGTGCCACGGTCACGTTTCCACAGTCAACATTGAGTCCGTGTGTGGTGGCCAGAACCTTGATTTTTCCATTGGGCGAGGTCATAGTCTGTGCCGGACAGCAAGTTGCCACGAGCAGCAAGGCAAGGCAGAATAGTTTTTTCATAGTTTTTTCTTGATTTGATGAAACATGTACAGGCTGCGTTTGCAGCTTTGTTTGCAAATATCGTGAAAAACTACGACATGTGCAAGGCATTGCCCTTGTTATTGTCTTGAAGCTGCTTTTTTTAGTGGACATCGTTTGTCGATGCACTTTATTGATCCTACTGCTCGTTGCCGTTGTGCTGCAGGTAGTATTTGTAGAGTTCTTCCTGGCTGCGGAAGAGTTCACCCTGTTGCAGTTGGTCGGTACCCTTTCCGTCGACGAGTCGTCCGTTGGTTGTGTCACGTAGTCCGTATTCCACCGTGCGTCGCAGATCTTCTTTGAGATCCTCGTCATAGACCGGTGTCATCACCTCGATGCGACTGAGCAGGTTGCGTGGCATCCAGTCGGCCGAGCCGAGGAAGTATTTGTTCTTTCCTCCATTGCAGAAGATGAGGATGCGGCTGTGCTCAAGGTACCGGTCGATGATGCCTACGATATGGATATTGTCCGACACACCCGGTATGCCCGGCACGAGCGAGCAGTTGCCACGCAGCACAATGTCGACCTTCACACCGGCTTGCGAAGCCTGATAGATTTTTGCCACCACGTCGGAATCGGTGATATGGTTGATCTTGATTTTTGCCCAAGCCTCTTTGCCCTCTTTAGCGTTCTTGATCTCTGTGTCGAACATGTGTAGGATACGGTTCTTCATAGCGTTGGGTGAGACGAGCAGCTGACTAAAGCGTACCTGCTGGAACGGTCGGTCGATGAACTGGAAGACCTTTGCCACCTCTGAGACTATTGACGGCCGGGCCGTCATCATCAGATAGTCGGTATACACCTTGGCATTGCCTTCATGGAAGTTGCCGGTACCCACGCAGGCAATGTCGCCTTTCTTGCTGCTGATATAGAGGAGTTTGGAATGGATCTTCAGTCCCTCCACGCCGAAGATGACATTTACGCCTTCCTCTTGCATGCGCTTGCTCCACTTGATGTTGCTCTCCTCGTCGAAGCGGGCGAGCAACTCCACCACGGCTGTCACCTTCTTGCCGTTGCGGGCTGCGCAGATGAGTGCCTTGACGACCTTGGAGTCCTTGGCCAGCCGATAGAGCGTGGTTTTGATTTCTTTGACCTCTGGCTTCAGTGCCGCCTCACGCAGCACACGGATGTAAGCGTCGAAGCTGTGGTAGGGGACATGGATAAACCGGTCTTTCTCACGGATGAGATCCAAAATGCTTTGCTCAGAAAGAAACTCCGGTTTCATCAGATGCTTCCATTTAGGATATTTCAGTTCGTCGTGTCCACAGTCGGGGAACTTCATCAGATCCTTATGGTTTTGATAGCGTCCGCTGGCCAGCGAGGTGTCGAGTTCGCGGATGTCAAGGCGCTCAAGAATCTTTTTCTGCATGCTCTGTGGCATGTCGCGGTCGTAGAGCACGCGGATAGGTTCACCGCGTTTGCGACTGTCCACGCCGATGGCGATACGCTCCATAGTACCGTAGTCGGCATCGTTGTCTACCTCCATCTCGGCATCTTTGGTGAACTTAAAGCTGTAGGCGCGGAAGTAGCTCGGCCTGAGTCCGATGAAGATAAATGGCAGGCAGAATCGGATGACGTCGTCGAGATACATGATGTTGTCGTATCCGTCGGAAGCCGGTATCTTAATGAAGCGTCCAAAAGTCTTGTCGGGCACCTTGATGATGGCATATTTCGAGCGTGCATCTTTGATGATGGTTTTCTCTACGATCAGATAGATGCGGTTGTCTTCCAAGGTGCTCAGATCCTTGATTTCGCTGAGCCAGATAGGGTTTGTCGAACCGTTGAGTTTGTCGTAGTAGAAATTCTCAAGCCATTTCTTCTGTTCGTCGTTGAGCTGCGTCTCGTTGACCATTCTGACCTTGTGGAGTTCCAGCTCGCGGAACACCTGTCGTGTGGCTTCGGTGTATTCCTTGCTGTAGCTCTCGTTGAGCAGGTTGATGGTCTTGATCGTGCGCTTCACGTCCTGCTTGGTGTGCTTATCCACGTCGTCGCTGGCCAAGATGCGGTTGAGTGAGGCCACACGCACACGGAAGAACTCGTCGAGGTTGTTGGAGTAAATGCCCAGGAATGAAAGCCGCTCCAGCAATGGCACGTATTCTTTCTTGGCTTCCTGCAGGATGCGGTGGTTGAAATACATCCAGCTCACGTCGCGTTTGACGTAGAGGTTCTTGAGTCTGTCTTCCTTTGTCATGGTGCTATGTTGTTTGATGCTTGTTGAGGCTGAGATAAGTTTATTTCATTCGGCCGGTTTGGTGTTGGAAGTAGAGGTCATTGGCTTGTCAGCCATTCCGCCTTCTTTTTTCTTTTTGTCTTTCTTTTCTGCTTTTTGGTCGTTTTTCTTATTGTCTTTCTTGTCGGCCTTATCGTTCTTCTTAGCAGTTTTTTCTTCTTTCTTGTCTTTCTTGTCTTTCTTTTTCTCCTCTTTTATCTTCTTGCTTTTGTCTTCGTTGTGGCCTACAACCAAGTAGTTGATGTCGCCGTCGTTGAGGTGCAGAGCCTTTCGCAGAGCTTTGACCATATCGTCGGGAACAGAGATGTCGTGCAGCTCATCGCAGGAGTCGAAAGCCTTGCGGCTAACCTTCTTAGGCGCACCCTCAAAGACCACACGTTTGAGCCGGTCGCAATCACTGAAAGCATACGGTTCTACTGTTTCCACCGAAGCGGGGAGCACGATCTCTTCCAAAGCATCACAGTCGGCAAAGGCCTCGCGGGCGATGTCCTTCAGTCCCTTGGGGAGACTCACTTTCTTCAGATGTTTCTTGCGAGCGAAAGCCATCTCGCCGATTGTCTGCACGGTAGCCGGTACGCTGACCTCCTCACGGTCACCGCGTGAATAGACCAGTTGGGTGTGGTCGGTGTTGTAGACACCTTCCTCGTCAAAGGCGAAGTCCTCGCTGTCCAGCTTCTGCAATGCCAGTGTCAGGACAGCAGTCTCAAGTTTGCCGCCTTTCTTAGACATCTTTGTAATTCTCTCCAGTAACTCTTTCTTATTTGCTTTCATATGATTGTAAGTTGATATGCTCGTTTCCTTTCTGCTTGCAAAATTACCAATTATCTCTAACACATATTGTTCATATCTGTTACAATGATATTACGAAACTGTTTCAATGGCTATTGTCACGTCTTTGTAACATCTGTGTCACCTTTTCTAAACATGACAAGAGTAACTTTGCGGTCGTAAACACAAGGATGAAACATATATGAAAAAGATTCTGTCGCTTGTGCTGTGCTTGCTGGCTGCCTGGTCGGCTCCGGCTCAAGAAGTAAACACCCAACCGCAGGTGCATGGCACGTTGCGCGGTAAGTATGAATATCAGACTTCAGAGGGTGAGGGACGTTTTGAGGTTCGCACGGCACGTGTCAGTGTCAGCGGCAAGCTGATGCCCGAGGTGGAGTACAAGGCAGAGATCGACCTTTGCGATGAGGGCGTCATCAAGATGCTCGATGCCTACACGCGGCTGAAGCCCTGGCGCTATTTCCAGTTCACCATAGGACAGATGCGTGTGCCGTTTACCATCGATGCCCACCGTTCGCCCGACCAGCAGTATTTTGCCAACCGCAGCTTCATCGCAAAGCAGGTGGGCAATGTACGTGACGTAGGAGCCATGGCAGCCTATGATTTCCATGTGGGCTTCCCCATTCGTGTACAGGCCGGACTCTTCAATGGTTCGGGGCTGACTGGACAGAAGGACTACTGGACCAAAGGTGCGAATTTCTCCTCCAAGGTGCAGTTCTTCTTTCCCTTTCATACCGATCTGGTGCTCAGTGCGCAGAAGATCACCCCCAACCACAATACGATTATGATGTACGACGGCGGACTGACCTATCACCGTGGACCGTTTCTCGGTGAAGTGGAGTATTTATATAAGAGATATTCCCACCATCTATATAAAGATGTGCATGCCGTGGATGTCTTTGCCAATTACGACATTCCGGTTCGCGACAAGCGTTGCTTGATCAGAAAGGTGTCACCGCTTGTTCGTTACGATTTCATGACTGACCATAGTGATGGTACGAAATATGACGACAACGGCAACATGGTTACCACAGACTATCAGCGCAACCGTCTGACAGGTGGCGTGACGCTGAGTCTTGCCAAGCCTTTTATCTCCGATATCCGTATCAACTACGAGAAATATTTCTACCGCAAGGACGGTATTCCCAAAACATCAGAGAAGGACAAGATCGTTATCGAGTTTATGACTCATTTCTAATGTCGTGGGGAAAATTTGCTTTAAAAGGCATGACTGGGATGTAAAACAGAAAAAATGATTATCTTTGCAATATAACATCAATAAGCAATGGAAGAAGAAAAGAAATACAAGATACTGGTCGTCGACGATGAGGACGACCTCTGCGAGATTCTCAAATTTAATCTTGAGACCGAAGGCTATCAGGTCACCACGGCCAATTCTGCCGAGGATGCGCTGAAACTCGATATAGCTTCTTTTGATCTTTTGCTGCTCGACGTGATGATGGGTGGTATGTCGGGTTTCGCCATGGCCAAACAACTCAAGGCCAATCCCTCGACAGCCAGCGTGCCCATCATCTTTCTCACGGCGCGCGACACGGAAAACGATACGGTCACCGGCTTCAATCTTGGTGCCGATGACTATATCTCTAAGCCGTTCTCCTTGCGTGAGGTACTCGTGCGCGTGCGCGCCGTGCTGCGCCGTACCTCTGAGCACCAAGGCTCAGAACCTGCCGTGCTGCGTTATCAGGGATTGGAGATGAACCTTGACAAGAAGACGGTGAGCATTGACGGTGCGGACGTGCCCTTTACCAAGACCGAGTTTGAGTTGCTACATCTTCTGCTTGAGGAGAAAGGGCGTGTGTTCTCACGTCAGGAGCTTATCGACAAGGTGTGGCCCAAGGACGTACTCGTGCTCGACCGTACGGTCGATGTCAACATCACGCGTCTGCGCAAGAAGATCGGGCGTTTTGCCAAGTGCATCGTCACACGACTGGGCTTCGGCTATTATTTCGACGCTTAAAGGGTATGTGGCTTGGGACATAGCGTCCTCTAATAATGATATGATCTCATGGATAGATATTTTTGTAAGGTGAAAGCTATCTCTGTCGGCAATAAGCTCTATCTGACGGTTCTTTCTCTTTTCTTGGCTTTTGCCGTGGCGTTCATCGTCTTTCAGCAGGCCAGGGAGAAACAATACAAGATAGGGCTGCTGGAATCGCGGTTGGAGAGCTTCAATGCACAGATACATGAGGAGGTACAAGGTAAGCGGCAGCCGGTTGACAATACACTGACGGCTCTCGTGAAAAGTTTCAACAACAAGGAGTTGCGTGTCACCCTCGTGCGCAAGGACGGACGTGTGCTCTACGACAATTTCCGGCGCGACTATGCCCAAATGCCAAACCATGCCTCGCGCCCGGAGATCAAGGAGGCTCTGCGACAAGGACACGGCACGTCGCTCGCGCGACATAGCAGTACCCTCGACCGCGAGTATTTCTACTCTGCTACTTATTTCAAGCGCGACGGCATCGTGGTGCGCACGGCTCTGCCTTACGATAACAATCTGGCGAAGACTTTGCAGGCCGATCAGCACTTCATCTGGTTTGCCCTGGTGATCATTGTGTTGCTCACCCTCGTGCTCTACCGCTTTGTCAACCGCTTGGGTACAAACATCACCAAGCTCCGCATCTTCGCTTCGCGTGCCGACCACAACGAGAGCTTGGAGACTGAGGACCTCGCGGCATTCCCCGACGATGAGTTGGGCGAGATCGCCGAGCGTATCATCAAGATATATAAGCGTTTGCAGACCACACGGCGCGAGCAGGATATCCTCAAGCGACAGCTCACGCAAAACGTGGCGCATGAGCTCAAGACTCCCGTGGCCAGTATTCAGGGCTATCTCGAAACAATCCTTGAGAACCCACATATCGATGCTCCTACCAAGGAGATGTTTCTCCAGCGCTGTTATGCCCAAAGCGAACGGCTCACCTCATTGCTCCGCGACATCTCCACGCTCAACCGGCTCGACGATGCACCTAACATGCAGAACTTCGAAGACGTGAACATCTCCGAGATGGTGCAGAACATCCAGAAGGAGACAGCCTTACAGTTGGAGCAACGCCATATGACATTCCATAATTATCTGCCTGGCGAACTTATCGTCAAAGGCAGTCAGTCACTGCTATACAGTGTCTTTCGCAATCTCACTGACAACGCCATCGCCTATGCCGGCGAGGGTACGTCGATCACGATCACCGCCGAGCGCCATACCGATTACTGGACGTTTGTCTTCAGCGACAATGGAGTCGGGGTGCCGCCCGAACATCTCTCGCGGCTCTTCGAGCGCTTCTATCGTGTTGATAAGGGACGCAGCCGCAAAATGGGCGGTACGGGCTTGGGATTGGCCATCGTCAAGAATGCTATTCTATTGCATAAAGGTACCGTCAACGTGCGCAACAACCCTGATGGTGGTCTTCGCTTCACGTTCACTATAGCGATATAAATATGAGGCTGGGTCTTTCCTTTTGTCAAAGGCTCAGCCTTACTTTATCTTGTGAAGGGTACTTGCTTATCTTGTGAAAGACACCTGTCTTTCCATTCCGTTCATTCCTCTTACCGTCAGCCTATATATCTGCTCCTTTACGAAGGGGTAACGCCGGAAGTCGGCGAACGTGGCGATGGCCTTGCCGTCAATGGCCACGATGGTGTCGCCCTGGCGTAGGCCTGCCCGGTATTCGGGGCTGTCCTTCATCAGCAGGCCGACCATGGCACGCCCGTCTTTGCCCGGCACATAGGCAACAGTATAGGTTTTGTTGTTCACTTCCACGCTGTCACCGCCTTCGTAAGGCTGGAAGAAGATCTTGCGGCGGAAACCGTTGATGGTCACCGTGCCATAGCGCAGGATGCTCGCCCCGATGCGGCTGGCGCCCTGTGTGGTCATTGCTCTTACATCTTTGAACGAGAACGTATCCCATTTCAGTCGGTCGAGTTTCATAAACACCACCTCCGACGAACGCTCAGCACCTAACTGTCCGATGGTGAACGAGCCGTTGACGCGTTCCTCCACCTGGCTCTCCACATTCTTGCTCTTATAGGCGTGCACGTCGAAGCTCTCCTTGTTCATCGTGAAAAGCTGGCGGGAGCCCGTATCGAAAAGAACCTCGTCGGTATGGCGCTTAAACGGACTGACAAGCACATAGGGCACGAACCATTTCAGCCGATAATGCAGCCCCACGCCGGGCTCACGGTCGAAGTAATCGCGGCGGTCGGTAAGGATCATCCGGCCATGGCGCGCATCGATCTTGCAGCACAGACCTTTGTTGAGCAGGTCGAAGCCGAGGATAGCGTCGTTGGTGTGCCGTGTGGTCTGTGGGCGGAACACCGAGGCCACATAGTGCTGGAGAGTCAGACTGCCGATGGTCAGCGGCGGCAATTCCACCACTGCCACCGTGTCGAGATTTCCGGCGGCGTCGCGACTGACGACATTGCCCAACGGGCGCAACCCTTGTATGCTACTGCCCATGTAGACTGAGCCCTGGCTCGATCCTGTATCGAGGTTGAAGCGACAGGGACGCCCGTCTGCTGTGCCCATGATGTATATCTGGTCGTCGACAACCTCTATGGGGATCGTGTCGACGAAGTTTGTCTGGGAAAAGGTGAAACTGGTGTCGTAGCTGTGCATCTGTGCCTGCGTGTTCAGACAGAGCAGCAGGCCGACCAGCAGGATGATGGTTCTTTTCATGTTTGTATCATGTTTACTATGTGGCAAAGTTACAAAATATGTGCTATTGGCGTTTGTCCTTTTGATGTTTTTTCTTAATTTTGTTACCGAAACACGATGACTATGAAAACAGAATTTGAAAAGATGCGCTCGCAAGAACTCTATCATATCGATGATCCTGAGATACAACAGAGTTGCAACGAAACTAAGGAGTTGCTCTTGGCGTTCAATCAGACCACGCTGACATCACCCAATTTTCGGTTGTTGCTTCAGCGTGTGGCACCGGGCATACCCGACTCGTCGGTGATCTGTCCGCCGTTTTATTGTGACCATGCCAGTAGCAACCACATCGGTGAGCACGTGTTCATCAACTACAATTGTACGTTTCTCGGTGGAGCCATTATCACCATCGGCAACCATGTGCTCATTGGTCCTAACTGTCAGTTGCTTACGCCCCAGCATCCCATGAACTATCTCGATCGGCGTAAGCCCATGGAGACATCTTATCCCATCACCATTGGCGACGACACTTGGCTGGGCGGCGGCGTCACCGTCTTGCCCGGCGTGACCATCGGCAAGCGCTGCATCATTGGTGCCGGAGCCGTCGTCGTGCACGATATTCCCGACGACAGCCTTGCCGTGGGCAACCCTGCTGTGGTGAAGCGTCGTCTCAACAATGAAAGTACAAAGCAAGGTTAGACATAAGTCACTTATCTTTAGACAGAAGCGCATGCTTATTCTTGGACAGAAAGACATAAAGCACATATAATTAGGTCGGGAGAAGTAAGGCTCATCATCTTATTTCTTAGACAGAATGAAATTAGTCTCTCGTTAGTCTCTCGTTAGTCTCTCGCTTTGAAACTAATAGTCTCAAAGCGAGAGACTATTGGTTTCAAAGCGAAAAACTATTAGTTTCTAAGCGAGAAACTGTTAGCTTCGTCTTTCGTTGAGAAAGTGCTCGGCAGTCTCTCATGCTTGTTGTGCTGGGCTCTTGTCTTCTCGTGCTGTCTTCCTGTCGTGTCGTGCAGTGTTCTGTAGGTTGCTGCTGTGCAGCGACGCTCGTCCTTATTAGCCCTTGCTCTCTTCTCCCTATATATTAAATAAGGTGCCGTTTTCTCTTTTTGTAAATATTATGGAAAACCTACACTTTTTCTTCAAAAAAATCTTGGAAAAGTTTGGAGGGTATTGGTAAAAGCTGTACCTTTGCACTCGCTTTTCAGAACTACGGCAAACGCCAAATACTGAGAGCAACGAGAAAGAGTTCTTTGAGAAGATTACATACAACAGAGAGTAGTACAAGAAGCGATTCCTACACCTTATTATATATAGGATGTATGGAATTGGGTAGAAGAAACGAACCGTTCAATTTTAGGATTGAAAACAGGCAGACTTCAATAAACCATCGCGTCCTGTGATAGAGAAACTATTTCTGATTCAGCTGCAAGGCTGATGAGGGAACCATGATATTTTACAATGGAGAGTTTGATCCTGGCTCAGGATGAACGCTAGCTACAGGCTTAACACATGCAAGTCGAGGGGTAATGACAGCGAAAGCTTGCTTTTGCTGGGCGACGACCGGCGCACGGGTGAGTAACGCGTATCCAACCTGCCCATAACTAAGGGATAATCCGTAGAAATGCGGTCTAATACCTTATGTGTTCCGAGGAAGA
>NZ_VUNG01000019.1 GCF_009695775.1 Hallella mizrahii
TAATCGTTTATGTATCAATGATTTATTTGCACTACAAAGATACAAAAACTTTTGGACATTCCTTCTCTTTTCTCTTGATTTTTAAGACTTTAAGGGCGAGCTATTTGCAAGTGGGAAACTTTAGTAATTGAGCTATATTCTCTTTAGTATCAGCAATGTCTTCTTTGTTCTGTCGTAGAGCTGACAAAAAAGTACTGATGCTTCTATATTGATATACAAGAGAATCACCAGCGATTTCTATGGTCTGATTGTTGAAGTCTGTGCGATTTTCTACCACGACCTCATGGTCTACCATTCGCTTGATATAATTCTTCGTGGAGTAATCAAAAGATGAGCCAACATTGATTTTCATCATTCTGATGGCAACATCAGAGTATTTGTGCACGAAAGTTCCAAAGTTCTTTAGCGATCCAATTTCTCTTGGCGTAACGCTACGATTTGTAAACCAGAAAGATTTCTGTTCTCCATCATAATTACAATGGACTCTGGCAATTGGATAGATGTAACTTCCTTTTCTTGCCTTACTACATTTATCTATGTCAGTGACTATATTTAAGAGATCCTCTGTCATTGTTTCTTGGGTTTCATTCTATATTTTGAAGTAGATCCGTTTGCCCCCACCATTGATATCCGTCCTAGGGGCATCCGGATCATTTACTTCGATTACAAAATTACAACTTTTTTCTTGATATCTACCATAAAGTTCCCGCCTATAGTACGTTTTCTGATTGTGGTAACTTGTCAAGAACAGAGAATATCTTTTCTTTTATCTCATCGTAGTTCGCTTTTTCGTAATTAAACGCTTCAGAGATCTGATACCTTTTTGGATTGGTATTCTCTACTTCGCGTACATTCGCTTCGCCAAACACATTGTTAAGTTCTTGAATGTCTCCATCATAGATTACGGATATATAGCATAAGTTGTTGTAGGAGAAATTTACACGCACCTGCCATCCTCTGTATTCCTTAAGTAAGGGAACTCTATAGCCGAAGAAGATGCCATATTTTTTGAAGTCCTCAACCTGTGTCTGGTTATGGTTGCCGCGGATGTTCTCATCAATAAGCGTGAATCCATCATTAAGCATGAGTTGCTTGATGAATTCATTTCTGTTTGTATCCAACAAAATAAGGTTATACGAAGAACCAGTCTCAACGGAGTAATAATTGGAATAGCGCCAATACACTCGCCAAGCACCATTAGCCTGAATCCACCGCTCATACTCTGGATGCTGGTAGAGCCGTTCATGAATTAGACGCTTCCGGTCAACATCCCAGTATGCATCCAAGTTTAGATGACTCGGCTCATTCACTGCCTTATACATCTCCGACAACATCTCTCCTTTAGTGGGCTTGTCGAGAACATCACACATGAAGTCCCTTAAAGGCTGATTGTTGGGAGTAGTCAGCATGATCTTCAATGCATTATACTTTTTCTCCACTTTATCGGTGAAGTACCTGTTGTTGAAATTTTCCCAATTCGTTATTCTGCTGATCAGCGAGCGAAGTAAAATGTAGTCTCCTTCCTCACTATATTCTGCTGTTACACCTTTCTCATCAAACATGTTCTTGACAGTAGCATATCTGTGGGCAAAGATTTCAGGCGTATCACCCTCAGCCTTTAAGAAGAAACGCACCATGCCTTTGCAGAATGGATGCTGTTCTGCTTCAAGAAATAAAGGAAGCCATCTGTCGTCACTAATGATATATCTCGCCTTGATGATCTCTTCCTGGATGGCACCAGATCGCTCGCCATTACTATCCTCATCGTTTGCCTTGCTGCTGTATTCTGACAAATAATGATAGAACTCCTTCTGACTTTGGGCAGCTCCTCTTATAATGCCACTTAAGCTTCTCTCGAGAACTGTCAATGCACTGATGCTATCGATATCCGTGTTGGAAACGACATTCCATACGACTCGCATCCATTTACCAAATGTCTCCAGGTCGAATGTCTCATAAGCTTCGATGAACTCACAGATAGCAGCGAATATTATTCTACGCTGCAAGTTGAATCCCGTGGGTTTCATGATCGAATAGAAATCCCACGAATCTTCTTTCTCTTCTTCGTTCTTATTCCATACTGGTGTCAGCAACGGCTTGATATCCTTTTCGTAATGGTCATACAATGTATCCAGTATCTTTTCCATGTTACAAATATGATCAGGCTGAGCATCAAGCATCGTCTTGTAGTGATCAAAACGGAGATAGTTGTTCAGCTTCTGACTTTCTGATACCTGATGGAAGAAGAGATACATCTTATCTTGTCTCATGGGGTCGCTCTTAACATCGAGAGCATACTTCAAGATATAGGTAGAAGCAAAGTAACGATAGAAGAATCTAAAGTACTTTACGTTGTAGTCTTCATTGTCTTCTATATACTCTGCGCTGTCTATCGTCTCATAATCGTTGTTGTCCCAAAAGAGATCTACCCATTTGCCATCAATCTCAGAAGCAATCTTCAGATAGTAAGGAATACTTCTGCCATTGTATTCTGTAATCTCGTCAAAGCGCCCACTCGTCTTCATGTAATTGATGAGGTCGGCTTTGAAATTTTCAAAAGGTGTAAGAGACAGTCCACGAGCGTTCATTTTGATATACAGTTCTTCCGTGAGCTTGAACTTATCCAGACGGAGTACATAGAACTGGATATTTTCGAGTTGGGCATATAAGTCACTCTTTCCCGCTTTATTATATTTCTCATCAATAGCATTGAGCATGACGAGCATCGAATCTACCGTTGGGTCAAGGTCGAACGACTTAAAGTACCATTTCAGCTGTTTGCGGATGTTTTCGCTCGGTGTTTCTCCCTCGTGATGAACATAATGGTATCGCGACAGTCCATTACAGAAGTCAGTAGATGTGTGGCGGGTCTCATACCGAAAAACCCCAAGCAGTTTGCTGAGGTCTTCAGTTAGATGGTTCTCACGGCAGGCAATATACCATTGAAGAAGCCACAGCGTAGTGGTCCTTTGCTGACCATCCAATATTTCAAACACTTGATGGTCTTTCTTGTCGATAAGGGTACCATAGATAAAGTTGAGTTCTAATGTCTCTCCCGTCAGTAAACTATGGAAGATATCGTCCAATATCCCTTCCCTAACGAATTTCTCGTTCTTTCTGCCTTGTGCGTAAGCTCTCTGGATCCTGGGAATGACAATTTCTCCGGGAAGGTTCTCATTGCCATTCTTGATCTCGTTAAAGAAGCTGAGCAAGCTATATTTGTTATTCATTTTCCAAGCCCTCCTTACTGATATAATCGCCTAAGCTCTTCAGTATGTAATTATGATATTTCACTTTGTCATCATGCCTCCATTTGGTGAGATCTTTGCCGGACTCGTCAAATAGTTTTGCAAAGACATACAGCGTCGTTGACGGCACGAAGATACCACCTTTGATTCTATTAAGAATACGGTTACGCTTTAAGATGAACAGATCATTGTGGTATTGCCTGTTAGTCGTGCTATCAAGAAGAGTTAGGTTGCCGATGCTGTTCTTTTCCTCTTCCGTAGCATCCATGTCCTCGTCCAAAGCCTTTTGTAATGTTGCTATTGCTTCTTTATACTTAGCCTCAGACATCAACAGTTCAACTTCTGTCTTGTCCTCTTCTTTCAATTCATCGCCAAGACCATTTATCTCTGTCTCCAGCCATTTCTTCTGATCTTGTTGCTTTTTCAAAGGATTGGTTGTATATGAGTCAATATGTTCAATATCCCAGTTTTGGCTGACAAACACATCAAATGGGAACTTGTAGATATTGCTGTCATGTGAAGTAGCATTCTTCAATTGCTGATTCATCATGTTGATGTTCAAGAATAGCAGTGCATTGTAGATTCCTTCACGGCCACCTTTATAGCTGTTGGCAATCATACCATGAGGAAACTCCATTTTATTCTCAGAAGGCTGAACTTTCACCCCACGTAGGGTATACTTAACCTGTTCCTTAAGATAACGTATAAAGTCATCTCGCTCTTCCGTGTCATCCATCATGACATAGTGATGGTAGATGGCAGATATCTCAACTCCGCACTGGCTCAGATAACCTACATAGTTATAGATCTCTGGATCATTATACCAGTCCTGCAAGGTTCTAAAACACACAAGGACTTTTTGCCATTCTTCGTGAATCTTTTTATGGAGAGCATTACCCTCTAAACCTTCAAATTTCTGATTATAGTAAATAAAGAGCCTATCCTTGTCTGAAAGTTCCTGGTTCAGTCTCTTCAAGTTCAGATCATCGTTATCCTTCTCAACAGTAGACTGACCTATCCAATTTTTTTCGTCTGTCTTATATTCTATCGAGAATAGATAGTCAATGCGGTTAGGCAGCACTTCGTCAGGTGCTGTCTCTTTCTTTCGGATATAATACCAGAAATCGTCACGATGGAGCTCATTTTCAATATTTTCCCATTCCATGGCGATCTCAATCTGCTTCAGATCTTCCTCTCCGGAACCGAAATTCTTTTTTTGCAGAAACAAGCCCTTTATGAGCTCAGCATTTGTGAGGGCGATCTTTCCGTTGTTGATACGCACGAACTCATCGATGGGATTCTTGGGCTTCCCGTCTTCCTGCTGTCTGCTAAGTTCGTACCAGATAAACTGTACAGAACGCCCCTTGTTGTCACCATCATTCAGAAGAAGTTTTAACAGCTCTTCCGCATACCCTTTCGGACTATTGATACTTGCCGGTTTATAATGCTCATACAAAGCAGCTGCACCTTTCGGCTCACTAAACCATTCATCTATGTGGTGATAAGCATTGATGATATAGGCATAGTCGATGACATTAGTCTTACTAATATCCTCGTCCATTTTATCAAAGAACTGCTCTGATCCTTGACGTGTCTCATATTCCAGATGGAAGAGTTTCTTCCTATAGTCATCATAAAACTCCTTCTCGTCGTGATATCTCAATTTCCTAAGGATATAACGCAAGAGGATATAGATTGTGGTAAGACGTTGCTGTCCATCCACAACTTCCCACTTACTCTCACCATTCTCTTGAACGATGATAGGTTGAAGACAATAGAACTCCCCATCCTCGCCCTCACTTTTGCAGGCAAAGGAGTATAGGTCATTCAGTAAGTCGATGACCTGTTTTTTCTTCCATCGATAGCCACGCTGATAGGACGGGATAACAAATGTCCGCCCGTCCAGCAGTTCTCCTACCGCTTTCCGTTGTATATCATTATTTTGTTCTTCCATTGCAATTTTTCTAATCAAGTCAATTCACCGAATCTAACTTTCTCCCCGCCTCCGCAGGGAGAAAGTTTTATTCATCCTCTATCGTCACATCATATTTGATGCTCTGATTTCTAAAGATCTCTATGGAGGCATCATAGGTGATGTCCGATGTCGTGCAGCGCTCACTGACAGGCTTCGGCACGATGAACCAGCCATTCATCAGTCCACCATCCGGGTAGATGGAGAGCTTCTTACCGGCACACTCGAAAGAGAGTACACGCCAATGCGTCAGACTATGACGATGCTTCGAATCGATGACGAGGTCCTTGCATTTGAGTTTGCTCTCTGCCTCGAAGTCATCAAGCCACTGATTGCTCAGACTCTCAAGCCATTTGTCTCGCTTAGTCCAGTCTGTGAGATTGGCAGTGATACTGTCATCCCGGCCGTTATCATCATGATACATCTCAAGAAGGAATTCCACACTGAAGTCATGATCCAATTTCTTGATGAAATATTCCATCGTCTGAATCGTCAGAGACATTCCCAATATACTCTTCAGATGTTCATCCTGATAGCTGATCTTGATCAGCTCGCCTTTATGCTCGTGGCAGTAGTCTGCAAACTTCTTGAAGAGTTCCGGAGCCTTGCCTTCGATAATTCCAGCAAGTTCGTCAGTCTTGATCTGCTTCTTGTCCTCTTCGCCGAGTTCAAAGATCACAGTGTTGTTCTCCGGAATGCTCATATCTACCTTGGTTGCCAGAGCCAAAGGATTGTCAGCCTTCTGATAGTACATTGTGCCGTTAGCCCAGTGATCATTCATCGTGATATGATCCTGGTTGTTGGTGAAGTAGAGTCTTCCGTCAATATATGCAAGCGGGTATACGCCATCTTCCGCATAAGGATTTTCCATATGCACGACACCCTTTGTCCATCCCTTGATAGACCGGAGCATATTGAGACAAGGCTCCGTTATCTGATCACCAGACCGAAGCTCAGCTATAGACTGCCGTTTGTTTTCTGCTACACAGAATGTAGTCTGCTGGCCATGAGCAGCAAAATAGTTGAAAAATTGTCCTCGCCAACTATGATCAGATGCATCATAATCCCACAGCTCATAATCATCATCCACAAAGAGCACGGCATCGTTGGCCGACTGCGCGAACGCACGCTGCATCTTTGCCAGTGACGTCTCCGTAGCATTCGGGAACACCTTCTCGATATTCTTTGGAAGGCTCTTGCGAGCAGAAATCTCTTCCTCTATCCAGGCCTTTGCTGCTGCTATGTCGATGTAGTTGATATAATAGAGCGTGCTTCTGTCGATCAGCGCATCTTTTGACTTTGATGCTTCCGCAGCCTTCAAGATGCTGAGCGACCGGTCGATAACTGCTTTCAACAGATCCATGGCTGCCAACTGATTCGCATAGCCTGAGCCACCGGGATTAGCATCGAACACGCAGATATGGCCGTTGGGTGTAATGGTGAAATCAATATCATTACGCTCTACATTCAGTTCCTCTGCCAATGATTGGGTAAAGAGTATACCCAACGTAATTAGTAGATTTTCATGGCCATGACGCATGTTGATCCAGTCTTCGTTGAGATGACGGATTCTGATCTCTGTATAATCCGTCTGAATGGTATCTCCCAAGACTACGTTTCGTCTGATAGCATCAGGATCACCACAACCTATACACTTGTTAGGTCTCTTCCCCTTACGAACGAGGGAGAAGTGATAGTTCTCCTTATCGGAGTCTTCCGGAGAAATATTATTCATCTCTGCCGGCAACTTCTCGGGGTTGCTTGAAGAGGCTGCAGCCCAGTTCTCTAACACGGTACGGCCACACTTCGTACAATGGCAATACCCAAAACCAATGCCTTCATTGTAGTACAGAATCTGCCCGTTTCCACTTTCACGACTGCTGCGGGCGTCGAACAAATGAGGCTCAATACGATCTTGCTTCCATTCATCAGCACCTATCAACTGAGCATTGACACGAGTGTATGTATTCTGATCGAGAATTCTGCTTGCCGACTCATTCATATCGGGTATAAACTCAGAAGGCTGCATCAGATCCAAATCAGTCTTTTGATTGACAGGCCACTTCTGCAATCCATCCAATTCATCCTTGGAGTCAATGACAACCTGCTCCCGGTTGAAATAGAGCTTCTTAAAGGTGACATAGGGCTTGAAGAAGTTGGTATACCGGATACCTCTGACAATCCTTACGATTCCATCCCGCGCTATAGGATTGCCGGGTGCATACTGTGACAAGGCCGTACGCAGAGGGTAAGATGGATTAGATGGTGTCACCGTCGTATAGTAGTTTTGTGTTGCCGAGTTGATATCAAACTCGATAATATTCACAGGCATATTTGCATTCGGCGTGAAGCGATGAGTAGCCCAGTAAGAGATAAGTTGGGTGTTCAGTGGCTCGATAAACTTCATCTCAAAGAAAGCCTGTTGCTTGGCACTCTTGGCTTTACGGTAGGGCTCAGCATAATCTCTGATGCGGCGCTCTAATCCAGCATAGCATTTCTCATTGGCTTCTTTGGCCAATTCAACCACACGGTTAGGCTTGCCGTCATAAACGGTATCCTTCAGCAGTGTAATCAGTTTCTCTCTAAGATTGTCACTGAGTGCCTCCATGCATTTGTTATTGAAATACTCATAAGGCGTATCCTTCTCTGATCCAAGACCATCGAGGGGACTTACAATGCTGTGATCGTCTATTCGTTTTACTTTGATATGTGAACTCTCGCCATCTGGAACAAACTCATACCGAGTGTAATAGTTCAATACCTTCTCTGTGATGCTGCCGCCAGCCATCTTAAACACACCAAACTCCCTGACGAGGAAGGCATTAATGTGTCTCTGGATGACCTGGGCACTATGCAAGTCAACAGTAGGACTGGGAACAGCCCGCAAAATGACATTCTGCATGGGATTCAGCAACGTCCTGATTCCGACCGCATCGGAACCACAAAGTGTGATACATCCACTACGTACCTGTCCGCGTCGTCCACTACGTCCGGCACGCTGCTTATAGTTAGATGGATGTGGTGGCACAGAGGTCATCATTACAAGTTCCAAGTCACCCAAATCCACACCCATTTCCATGGTTGTAGAGCATGCAAGGATGTTCAAGGCATGATCCTTGAAGTCTTCCTGTACTTGGCGTGATACCATCTTGTCCACTTGAGCTGTGTGCTCAGCTTGGATGAACAAATCAGGGAACTGATAGATGGTGTTCAGACGGTCTGCGAATACACCACTTTCTCCCCAGAGATCATTGTCCCACAGAAGTTTTCTGTTTTCTTTGGCCCAGTTTTCAACCTTCTCAAGCGATGGCTTCCCTTCTGCGTTTCCTTTATAATAAGGATAAACCACCCATTTATCATGCATCTTCTGGTCCACCTTTACGGGCTCTCCGCCAATGATGTACGGAGAATATTGATGGAAGAGCGTTGCACAAGGGCGCAGACGCTCTACATGATGATTGTCCTTGCTGACATTGGTATCACAAAGCCAGACATCATCATAGAGCTTGAATCCCAGGTTGGCCAGATTCAGACGATACGGAGTATAATGTACGCCATCTTTGACTTCATCCTTATCCTTCACATGTTGCATCACGTTCTTGTCGTCGTCATAGTGAGTACTATGATTCAACAGGCCATACTGATTTGTCAGGGCGTTCCACATGCAGTCAATCACATCCTGTATCGACTTTTTGTAACCCTTGATGGCATCGACGATGGAGATATGTTTATCTCTTGCAATCAGGACAGCTATGAACCGGATCACACGAGAGATGTTCGTACCCTTGTCTTGTACGATCGGCTTATGAACAGGACGGCGCCGCTCCTTCTCTGTAGCAAAACGGACACACTGGAAGATATCCATAGGATCCTTATCATCCATCTTCAGGAAGACGGACTGATTAGAACGCACCGTGAAGTCGAGGAAGATCTGCATCAGGTCATGCCAATCTTGTTGGCTGATGCGATTTTCTTCTGATAATCCGTTGTTGAAAGCTTCAACAGTATCCGGCAACTTATCTGTCAGAACTTTATCCAACTGACTGTAATAAGACGTGAACAGGCCCATGGTCTCAGGTGAGGCTGCCGACAACGGCCGTTTTGAAAGATACTCCGTCATGATGGCAAGAATATACTTCCGCTTCGTCTCCGGCTTAATATTTCCTCGCTCGTCTACCTCCGGACTAAGCTCTGAACGCTCGGCAAACTGAGTACAGAACACGTCTGAGAATTCATCATCATAGAGCAAGTCGAGAATATTTTGCCAGGAAAGATACGGATTGGGCTTCATCTTTGAGAGAAGTTCATCGATGGCTTTCTGATCTTCTCCCTCAAGAATATCGAGACATTCACCTGCTTCGAGTCGCTCAGCACGAGGCAGGGAGCGGTCATTGAATTGTCCCTCGTAATAGGCCTTGGCAGCATCTATTGTCATCTTATCAGCAGAGGCCAATCGGCACAGCTCATGGAAGATAGTCCCATAGACCCACTGTCGTTCCTCCTCCAGATTCTGCTTGATTGTGGAACGGGCGGCCATCTGACGACTGTCTACGAAACTGATATATTGCTGACCATGGTGCATGCAGATCTTGTTCGGATCCTTAGGCTTTGCCTCTGTCATCAGGTCGAGAGTAGATGGGGCTATCAAACGAGAAATGAAGTCAGGAGCTACGCGAAACTTCTGCAGTTTCTTAGCGTCTTGCTCGTCAGGTTGGATGACATCAGGGTTAGCTTCATCCTGTTTGGTTTGCTTCGTCAGTTTTGAACCGCAATAAGGACAACAACACTGCGAATTGGCTATGACATGCCAGCCCTTCTCCGCAGGATTCGAAGCTGTTACATTCAGCATTTTGTTCCCTCGGATGATATAAGGCACATTGTTGTCATAGTCAGTCCCTTCACTCTTTGTCGTACCGAAGACATACAGGGGCTTGCCGCTGTTCTCTTCCACATCAAGATCGAACATGTCGCTGTCATCCGTGGTGATAGGCTGATAAGTGATTCCTTTCTCCTTATCATCTTCCACCTCTTCGGCGATAGCAACATATTCTCCACAATGCTTACAACGGCTCAGTTCCAGCAGTGGTGCCTTGCCTTCAACACCTGCATCGGGACGGTTCTCTGAATAGATCTTGAAACTTCCATCTTCTCTATAGTGTGGGTCGGAAATATCAACGAACAAGCCCTGATTCGGCACGCGATAGAAATAGTGGACCTTCACCCTGAGGTCCGTCAGTTTCTCATCTTCCGCCTTGGAGCACATGCGGTCAAGATGTTCAAGCATCTCTTCAATCGTGCCCTCATGGTCAAAAAGCTCATCCAGTTTGATGTATCCATCCTTGTTATCGTTGATGAGACGGAGCCAATATTTCTTGTCTTCATCCTCCGGAAGTTGGTCTATTCCTTTTCGTTTTCCGTCGACGACTCTCACCTGGTCTTCCTGGAGTCCTGTGATACCAGCGATGAAACGCTTGAGGTCTTCCTCTGCTGCTTTGCCTTTGTTGCTGCCAATGGTTGCTGATGACGTAGCGAATCTCACTTCATCGGTAGACACGCCATAAGCCATCAGTACACGGCGAAGCAACATGGCAATCTCTGCGGCACCGGCTCCAGTGTAAGTATGTGTCTCGTCGAGAGCGATCCAACGCAGGGTCTTCTTCTCTGTCTGAATCAAGGTAGAATCCTTGTCCCTCAAGAGAATATACTCCAGCATCGTAGGGTTCGTCAGAATGATGTTGGCAGGATGACGGCGAAGCTGCTCACGCGTGGCAATGACATGAGGGAACTTCTCTTCGATAATTATTCCTTTCTCATTGCGTTTGACGCCACGGATGGCATCGACCTTGCGTAATACCTTGTCGTAGTTCCTGTCATCAGGAGCCGGAAGCCGTTCCGGAAGGTCGCCATTGTATACGGCAAACTTTAGCTTTGTGCCTTCAAGAAGTTTTTCCATACGTGCCTTCTGATCTTCCATCAGTGCATTGAGCGGATAGAGGAAGATAGCCTGTACCTGCTCATCCTCGTGATGGTCAATGAGGTCCTGAACCAACGGAAGCATGAAGCATTCGGTCTTACCGCTACCTGTACCCGTCGTAACTACAATCGATTTGTATCTTCCATCTTCTGTCCGATCTTTCAACAAGGTCTTCCAGCACTGATACTGATGCTCGTATGGTTTGTAATAGGTGCCCTTGGTCATGGTCTTGCGCCAGAGGTCACCCACCAACTCTTCAGCCTCTTCCTCATGTTCCGGATAGATGGTCTCATAGCTGTTCATACATTGCACGAGCGGCATGGCATCTTTCGGCGCAAAGATATTAGGAATGATCTTCTTGAGTTGACCTATATATCCTTTCTGACTCTCGTTGTGAGCTTCACCACACCACATTGACGACAACGTCTTCTGAACGGCGGTCTTATTATTTCTATAGAGTTCAGCAAATTTAAATTTCTGCTTTGTCATATCTTGTAGTCTTATTTTCTTATTCTAACTTCTAACTCGAAAGGGAACTCCTAACTTTTTTTGAAGGCTTTGGACAGTTCTATGAACTTGAATCGGCATTCATCCCATTCTTTGAGATAGTCTTTCATATCCTGCCCGTGAAGCGCATCAAGATCTCCGAGAATCATTCGAAGTGCTTTCTCTGCAATATCATCGACCTTAGGGTAGGCATTGAACTCCCAATATCTGTCTAAAAACTCATTCAGACATGCCTGTTCACGCTCATCCGTTACTTTGGGAGTCTGACGGAAAAAGTCGATCACGGCATCTTCAATCTTCAGTTTCTCTTCGTCATCATGTATGATACCTTCTATCTGCTCATTCCACTTCTTCCTACTGATCAGCATCCAGTCGAAGTGGAACTCAACGGCAAAGCGATAGAGCTCTCGAACAGTATATTCCGGCAGATGATATTGATATTTCTGCATCAAGGGGAGCAGTAGACGTTTAATAACGTCTCCATCATGGACGATATCGATGAACGGCTGAAAGAGAAAATAGTAGACCTTATGCTGGGCTATCATCTCAAAACAAGCCATAGGGTCTTCCTCTTGATGAATTTCTTCTTCGGCAGTGTCTCCCCAGTCTTCATCTCCCCAGTCTTCACCACTATCATCTGAATCGTCAGCTACATCTATTTCTTTAGGCGATGCATAGTGGCGTGGAGCTGGATTGTCTTTCAGACTCTGGAAAACGATACCTTTATCTTTCATGTCATCTACGCTATCCACCGGCTCCGGCTCGTCGTGATAGTTCCATGCATAAAGATTGTGAGGTTGATCTTCAGGCTTGCATATATAAATGAACAAGTCTTTCAACGGAATCTCCGGTGTCAGTTCCGCAGCAGATTTCTTGAAGAGTGAATAATTGCTAATAGCCATATTCGGATCATCAAACGTCGGAAAGCCATAATAGACGGTACTCCGCTTTGTCAGCCGATAGGTTCGTACTCCCTTCTTGGAGAAATCACGAACAGAGAACTGATCACAGTTGATGAGAGGAATTTCTATCTTCTCGTCAGCCCCATAATACTCAATGACATGATTTCTAATCGTTCCATCACTGTCTGGCTTCTTCTGTGAGAGTTCTTTGAGCAATACCGGCCGATAGACATCGATGAGCACTTTCTCTTGGTCTGTGCCGACTGTGAGTTGTTTAGTGTCCGGCTCTTCCTTATCTAATTTCTTATTAAATTCATCTTGGATATCATTTACACCTTTGAGCGCCGTGCAGATACGTGTATGCTGAAAGTCACGCCAGATAGGGTCCGGAGTGTCAGCGGAAGGAACAAAGGGCACATAGAACACCTTGTATTTGAACACGATGCCTTGGACAGTGACTCTCAAACGGACAACGCCCTGACGTGGCTGCTCTTCGTTCCAATCCATGTATCTGCCATTGGGTTGTAGCCATTCCAAATCATACTTGTTCGATGATACAACCTCGCCTTCATTCGCTTGTCCGTTGGGATAATGCAGCACTTGAAGACCGTCACGCCCGAATAGAACAGGCAGGGTATCAGTAGACACTTCTGCATCTGCCTCGTCTCCATCCTCATCAAGTTCCTTCCATTGATAAGTGACATAGAGGTTCTCCTGATATTTGATGGTCTCAAGATACTTCTTTGTCACCACCTGATAGAGGCCATTGCGGTTGAAGAACGGTGGCAACAACGGTTTGCCGTTAGCGTCTTCGAGCACCACCTTATCGTTGATCGGGCACCAACAATAGTCTTCGCTCTCCTGATCTTGGTTACGATAGTGGGCATATACCACAGGGAGGTCCTGATAGTCCTCTGCAAGATGGTAAGCCGAAGAGAAGATGACGACGGTTGCTGCCTGAGCGTTTCTTCTACTTGACCATTCATTATGAGCTTTCGCAAGTTTGTAGACCTGCAGATAGTCTTTTACCTCAAGCGTCTGAACGGTCCTAAGCGTATCATCATATTTCATGACGACCTGGACCTTGTCGAACCGGCTCGTCGGTACATCGAGACAGTAAGCTTCATCAATCTTGTTGATAGATACGAAGCCGGTGGCCGCACTTCCGGTATTGTGATATTTGAACAAGGGATCCTTGAAAGAAGCCTCTTTCACGCAGTGGCTTCCATTCATGAACCTCAGTGCAAACAGGAGTCTGCCAATCTCTTCCGGATGTGGAACCTTCCATGTATCTTCCAAGCGGTCGTAACCAATGTACTGTCTCTTCTGACCACCAATAGCTTCCGGCTTCAGCTTGACCTTGAGTCGGCGCACCATCTGGTTATTTCGAGCGGTATAGGTCACGATCCACTCAAAGTCAAACTTATCCTTCTTGGCTTTCTTGTCAGCATTCAGAATCCGATCGAGGAGCTGGTTGACAAGAGAGTTCTTGTCAGCAAGATCTGCCTTGGAGAAAGGGAGTTCCTTGTCCTTATTGAGAATACAGTCAAGATATTCATAAAGGCTATGCTTGCGCTGGATAGACTCTTGGAAAGCCACGGCACGGTAGCGGTCTTTCAGTTCACTAAGGTCGATATCCTCACCATGGAAAATCTTGCAGAGCAAGGGTAATAGCTTATCCGACTCTTCATCCTTCTTGATCTCCGCCTGAATAGCAAGACCACCAAGCACCTGCAACGACTCAAGCCAACGGTAGGAGGTCTTGTCTGGATTCTTCGATGCATTGTAGACGAACGTGTGCGTGTCAATGCCTGCAAGGTCATAGAGCTGCTGTAGTTCCTTGGAGTTTAACCGGATGACCTTGTTATCCGCCATCGTCTCTGCGCCTTTATAGCAGCGCTTATACCATTCGGCAAGATAGATGACGAGGATCAGGGCAAAGTCTTTGCTGAGCAGATAGTGGTAGTCGTCTCCATGGGAATGGATACTGTCTTTCAGACGAGTTTCCAAATCATTAAACTCATCCGCTGACAGTCTCAGTTCCCACACGTAGGGTCTGCCGACAGCTATCATGGCTTTCAGCCTTTCTGTCTGTGGCTTCAGACAGTTGAGGAGGTTGATATCTTGTTGCGTTAATGTCATAGCTTTAGTTTTATTCTGCAGGCATCGGATAATGCTTACCTTTGAATCGCTTCTTCAGGTCTTCCAACGACATGCAGTCACCGGGACCACCGATGCGATGAATCATGGAGTGACAGTTAGAGCAGAGCGGTACGAGGTCTTTCTTGGGATCAATCTGGTAGTCACCACCTCGTTGAGAGACAGGGTGACGATGGTGGATCTCTATAAAGTCATCACCCAGCCCGGGATAGGCGATGGAGAAATCGAAGCCGCAGCACTCGCAAACCAAATGGCCATGATGTAGAGAGCGATAATAAGCTTTACATTCTTCCACAGCCTCACGACTACGCTCATAACGGCTTGCATGTTGAAGTTGTACCTCAGCACCTTCATGAAGATCTTTCTCCCCTGGTGTTATCTCCGACTGATCGAAGTTATCGTCACCCTGATCATTACTATTCTCGCCGGGCACTGGCAATGGTTCTGCTACATTGCCATCTGGATATTCACGAGATTTCAAGAAGCGACGATAGTATGTCAGCACCGTCGTGTAACTTATTTCATCCATGTTGCGGTCTACCGCTTTCAGCACAGCGTTTGTCGTGATGTGGTCTTGATAAGTCAGCAACAAACCACCATCATGGACATCATAGAGCGACGTGAACTGATTATCGACATTCTCACGGATGAATGTAGGCAGATCATGCTCAGCTACATTGAGTAGTGCAGCAACACGATGGTCGTCTCCTACGTTCTTCTTGAGTAGATAACGCTTAAACGCGTCATGAAAGGTCTGATATGTTATATCGATTTGTTCCATATTGAGGATTCATTTCACTTCTTAGGGTTGAGTATTCAAGCGAGATTACAGCAGTACTAAAGTGAGATTACAGTAGTACTAAAGAACGATTACTCCAGTATTTCATTGAAGTACTGGTGCAATTCCATTGTTTCTTACTTTCCGTCCCAGTTGATTCGGTCTTCGTAAGCGTCGAATTCGAGATCGTCCGGTGCACCTACTTGCTTCAAAACCTGGCGGATGAAAGCCTGCTCCGAGGGCGGCAAGGGAGTCTCGCCCCGCCGTCGCATGAAGTAAGGGTTACGGCCAAACCGGGCAACGCAAGCATACATGAAACTCTTATATTGGCCGGGATACATCCGTTTCTGGAAGTTCTCAAACCCTCGTGCATAGCGCTGAGGCTGATCATCATAGAAATACTTGCAATTGCCATCCTCAGCAGTGAAATCGGGATTGAGCACATCCACGAGCCATACTTTCGGATCGCGGTGCTGCCACGCCCAAGCGTGAAGGCAATGCTCACGCTTGGGACAGGTAGTTGAGATACACGTCGGATAATACGACGGCTTGGTTGTTAGATCGATGTCCATTGGCTAATCCATGGGTTTAACTGTGTTCTCAATGAAGTTTATTTCATCCTCCGACAAGTGATACTTCTTGTATAACTGCTTATCGATGTCTGCAATAGACTGAGTCCAATCAATATCACTAATTGCAGTGAAATTCTGAAGAGGAACGAATTGGAATACTTTTGCTGTTACCTGCATAGTACCATGACCAAAATATATCAAGGCCCTAGTAAATTTAGTATGGAGATAAGTATGACAATGTTTCATCTCTTCTTCAGAGCTAAAAGGTCCGATGACAATGAAAGTCTCTGTACAAGCAGAACCTGGCAATGACTCTATATCTTCAGGTGGTACAGAAGCATTGGTAGAATATGAAGTCGTAAAGAATAGCTTATACATATCAATCCATTCTACATTTTTATTGATGATGGATTTATTTACATAAGCATATTTTCTTTTAGCCCCTCCTTTGATTCCTTTTACGCCCCAGATAAGAACTGAATTATTATAGGGGGCATTTGATGGATTAGCATCCGGATATCTTTCTGGTTTATTAAAAAGATCTTTCCTAATTCCAAACGGCTTCGTCTTGGAAATAATGGTAGCTAAACTTTGGGAATTTGAGACCACTTTCGATATAATAGGTCCTCTTTGCGCATCACGCACTACTATATCGCTATCTTTACTTTCAAGTTTCTTGAAAGTTTCAGATACATTACCATTCAAATCCTTGAAATGATAAAGCAATTCCCCTGATTTGTTATATTGCTCATCCCAGAGAATATAACAAATGCCACCATCATTATGTGCGTTTTCAAAAATCTCACGATCATTCTCATAATCATAGATTTTTGACAAATGCACATCAGCCATCATTTCCTTCTTGAACTTCCTCAGAACAGGCTTACCACCAATCATCCATTTGGAAGGCATAATTAAAGATAAATAAGATGGTTTTAATGCTTTGGAGACTCGTACGAACTCTTGATAAATTGGATTTGCAGCATCATCGGAAGCACCACTACCATCATTTATTTGATACGGCGGATTTCCTACAATCGCTTTGAATTTCATATTATTGATATCTTCATTGGGAGTAGTAGGAATAGCGTTATAGACCTCCCAGTAGTCTTTGCCACGCACTACTTCCTTACGGAAAATCTCTGGATCGACACGCAAGACATCGATGAGATCACACTCCTTAGTTGTTATTCCTTTTTCTACGTATGGTGTTTTATCTTTGATAATACCGGCATGCGCCAAATCGTCCACAGGGAGGTTCTTGCGGTAACACTTCACGTTCATGCGGACATCCTTGCGGAAGCCTGCCAATGTACGGCGCGTGATGCTGGCTGCCATCTTTGTGCGGCAGATGACAAAGATATTGTCTTCGAGAACATCCTTCCAGATCTCCGTATCATCGTCCGCCTGGCGGTTGTAGCTCTCTGCATCGGTACTCTTTCCACGCTCTCCCGTAAGGTTGAGGTTCTGGAACGCCTGCTGCTTCGACATGCGGAAGAGTGAGTAAGCCATGTAGAGCGGATAGAGACCGGTCTTGGAGTTGATCTCAAGGATACGAGCATAATAGTCGCCAAAAATATCCTTGGTGATGTTCTTCTCCGTGCCGTCTTCCGCTGTCTCTTTCTGCTCCACAAGGCGCGTACTGTTCACATTCTCACCATACTGGTTCTGCTCGGTGTAGTTGCCGTCAAACTCCTCGTTGAAGAAGCAGTAGCCGCCGACGGTATCGCTGAGCTGCATGTTGACGACACGCCACGGCGTCAGCACGGTCTCCTTGTCCGGATTGTGGAAGTAAGAGAAGATCGTTGCAATCTTGTTGATACGGTCCTCGGTATTCAGGTTGTCAGCCTCCTTCACCATAGAGCGGATGCGCTTGGCGGCACCGGTGAAGATAGAGCGGTCGAAACAATCCTTGAGGATGTTGAAGGTCTCTTTCTTGAAACCTTTCGGCATGAACTCTGTCCAGGAAGCATCATCGACCAGGTCGGTGAAGTTGTCGATCGTGATTTCTTCGCCGGCATCATCATTGATCTCAGCGCCATAGACAAGCAAAGGGATACGGATAGCAACACCACGAAGAACGGACATGCGGGCACGCTTCTCCTTGTTCTTTTGGTCGCGCTCTTTCTTGGCTTTTTCCTCATCCTTGTCCGGCTCCTGGTATTCACGCCACAGCACAGGCTTGGAGAAGGATGTCCACTCACCGTCGATCAATTTAGTGTGAGATACGAAGAGGTACTTGAACATCGGAGAGACATTGTTCATCTCGTCGTTCCAACCTTCAGAATTTGTCTTCGGCCGGTTCTCGTCATCCATCTCGCCGGAGAGAACAGGTGTTGAAGGCACTGTATTCGTTGCAGAGAGATAGAAGACATACTTCACCTGCTCGGCATCCTTCGTATCGCCGAGGCCGTTCTTATTGATCGTAATATTTTCCGGTTTCCAGATATTCGGCATGCTGCCTAACAAGTCATGGACATCACCAAGCGCCTTTTCCTGCTCAGGAGTAAGGTCAAGCAGTTTCTCCGGATTGTAGAGGCTGTTGTCGGCATAGCCACTACGCACGGCACGCTCGATATAGACATTGTTGAGTTTCTCGAAGATCTGGTTGGCAGAGAACTGGCGCCCCATCTCACCCTCATCCATAGAGAGCACAGGACAAAGCTTGATGAAGGCTTCGAGATGCTCTTCCTCTTTCTTCTGAGAGAGTTTAAGCTGTTGACCATACTTACCTTTACCGCCGGAGATAACTGCCATCTTCGAGGTCTCAGCCACTGCCGTCAAAGCACGGTCAGGAGCGAAGTCAAAGACATAGCAGTCTGACTTCTGTCGTCCGTTCAGCACGGCATGTGTCTGTACACGGAAGATGGTCTGCATATAGTTGGCAGCTGGCGTATTCTCCGAGCCTTTCATACAGAGCACAGCCGTCCATTCAGGCACAGACACACCGGTTGTCAGCTTACCGCAAGAGAGCGTGATCGTGCGCTTCTTGGCGGTGATATTCTTTTCTGCATTGCCCCGAATGTTATCCAACACGTCAGCAAGTGCACTGCCATTCGGATCCTCGATATTTCCGTCACCGGCTGCGTTGATGATATGGAAGCCTAAGTGTCCTACTTTGCCTCCAAAGACGTCATCCTCCCGAAGTATCTGCTCCATAGCTGCAGCCTCGGGCACACCCGGCAAGAGCCAGAACGTATGGCGGAACTTTTCCCGGAACTCCTTATTGGAGAAGGGGTACATACTTGTATTAGAGGAGGTATGCAATTTCTTTACGAACCGACGGACATCGGCCTCATGAACAAACTTACCCGGAACGATGTCATTGAGTTTCGCTTTCAGCTCCGCTTTTTTCAGCTCGTTCTTCTCACGGTCAATACGCGACTGCATGTGCGTCTTGTCTTCTTCGGTCCAGACACGGAAGAACTCATGGAACTTGAAGGTCTCATTGTTCTCTACCTTTTCATCGCGAACCATCTTTGGCAGCGTGAAGGTAAGGATCTGCATACGCGGGAGCACAGCATAAGGATTGGGATCACCGTAATGCTTATCATCCCATTCCTGTTTAGCACGCTGCTCCATGACATAGTCCCAAGTATAGATGGCATCCTCATCGAACTTGTCAAGCAGGTTGAAAGGCGTACCCGAGAGGGAAAGAATGTTCGGATTCTTCTCCTTGATCTTGTTGAGCACACGCACCCCGGCAGTAGACTCGATGCCTTCGTGAGCCTCGTCGATGAGCACCATGTCCCAATCAGCCGTCATGATCTTCTCTTTCAGAGGATCACGGTGCTTCTCCTTGCCGTGAACGAGCTGGGAAAGACGGAGATACTGCATGGATACAAACAGAACAAGGCGTTTCTTCTCTGCCTTGACATCGGCAGCAAGCGACTTGAACTGACCCAGTGTGATGTTCTGAACATGATTGGGCTTGGAATTCTTAGCGTCAACTTCCTCATCGGTGTCCATACGGGTAGCATAATAGTCATGCTGCTTGTCTTTGAAGATCTTGTCGAAGTCTTCGCTCCAACCCTTGTCGACAACCGGACGATGGGTGATGATGAGTACAGCCTGATAATCCAACCGACGGGCTACCTCAAGCGCACAAAGCGTTTTACCGAAACGCATCTTGGCATTCCAAAGGAAAGACTTGCCAGTCTTATCCTTGAAATGCTTGACCGTTTGGTCGATGGCATCTTTCTGCTCAGGGCGGAAGATGATTTTTCCATGACCGGCACCTTGGCCGTTTTTGATTTCCTTGATAGCTTTCAGAATGGCATCCAAGCCGCAATTGAACCATATGTCAGCTTCCTCTTTGTTTACTTTCTGGAATGATTCATGCGCCACGCCATCGCGCGTCAGTGTACGATAGACATCTTCAGCGCTATAGCATCGGGTGTCAGCAGCATAGGTCGTACACTCCACATACTCCAGATGATAAGTCACACCCTTCATATAGGTACGCTCATCGAGAATCTTACGTACCACGGGATACAACTTATCGTTGGGTAGATTGGCAAGATCATTATCCACAAAGACCTCTCCTACCTTGAGGAGGTCTTTATGCTTCCTGTCACCGATAGAATAGACATACAGGAGGCGGGACTGTGTGATCGTATATTTCATATCTTGATGATTTTTAATTTCTAATCGTCATTTTCTTCGTCAGAGCCTCCGAATGCGGTAACAAAAGGAATCTTCTGCCAGGGACTTGATCCTTGGTCTTCCCATTCATTCACTACCCAGTCTTTAGGTCGTTTCTTGTTCCAGTCGCGGATGAGGCACTTTACACCAATGTGCCCATGTGTATCACCACGTTTACAAGCCGGACATTCTCTTTTCGTCTTGTTGCCCCATAAGTCAGTAGTATAGACATGATCACAAGAGTCAGGTATGACCATCTTCAAGCCATCCATCTGCCAGATGTTCCAGGAGATGATACGAGCTATGCCTATAACAGAAGGTTTAGGAGGAACATTCTTAACAATGAGCCTTCCTTGCTCATCCCTCTCCTTGTTAAACTTATGGATAAAGTTTTCTATATACGTAAAGAGTAAGGCTTCGCGGGCAAGGACAATATTATCTCCTTGCCACTCGTAGCCATAGGTGTGCTTGTAGGCCTCACGGGCCATGTTCAGCCATTCACCGGTGGTCTCTGTATTCTCATTAATTACGCGCAACTTTCGATCAAGAAGTCCGATGCGACGGTCAATAGGGATTGGTTCTCCGGTTGTCGTATCGTAACGGCTGACCAGATACGGAGCTTCTCCACAAGTGATCTCCAAGCGGTTCTCCCGGACATACTTCTTCCAGGTCTTGTTCTTGTCGTCTTCAGGGAACTCAATGCGGCCTTCGGTCGGTATCCATGTATGAACACCATCCTCAAAATGTTCTTCATTGAAGACATTGTCTCGTCCAAACCATGCATCGTCGATCAGGTTGTTCTGAGCGTTGCAGACCCAGGATGGTGTGAACACTTCTGCTTTATCCTTGGATCGGGCTATCTGCAGTTGACGGTCTTTCAAGACACGTGGCATAATGACACGTCCATTCTGCCCCGTGATATTCTCAGGAAGAATCTCATCGTAATATTGATAGCCTTCTCCCTCACGGTCGCTGTAGTCATTGGTTGCCCAGAAAATGTTGGCATGCAGAGATTTATCATTCTTCTCCTTGCGTAGCTTAGCCGACATCGTATGGTCAATCAACAACTGATCGAGCACCTCAGGGGAATATTCATAAATATCTTCCTCTGAGATGTCAACATCAGTGATATGATCGAATAGTCTATATTGCGTCGTTGTCATGCCCCAAAATTAACAAAAATATTTTAATTCAACAATGCTTGGCGAAGAAAATTGCGGTTTATGAATATTATTTCCTTAATAGCTTTTCAAACTTGATTGAATTCTATCTTTAATCTTGTCTCTAAGTTCCTGAGGACCGATCACCTCGACATAGTCTCCCCAGGAGAGGATCTTCTGCTCAAGCTCATAGTTGAGTACAACATCGAGTTCAATCGTTACGCTTTGTTCGTCTTCCGCCACCTTATGCTGACTACCATGCCATGGTTTGGTTGCAACGTATGGGTATTCATTCTTGGGGAACTTAAGCAATACCTTCTCGGCATGCTGTCCTTCCCGTTTTGTCACACCAATGACATCTTTGAAATAATCGTCGAAGTTTATATCGGTGTCACGGAATGGCACTTGAGCAGGCTTGATAGCTAATATGCGATCCAAGGGATAGTTGCTGAGATTGGTGTAGTCACCGGTGCAACAGAAGAGGAACCAACGGTTGTTGTACTCCTTCAGATAGTAAGGGTGAACGATGAGCGTCTGCGGCTCCTTCATCTTGAAGCTCTGATAGCGCAACTCTACGGTCTGCTTCTTACGGATAGCATCGAAGAGCGGTGTGAAGTACTCCATACCTTTATTATATAAGGAGCTCTCAAAGCCTACAGTGGCACGCGCCTGCTTGGCATTGTTCATACAAAGGTTCATGCGTGCACCAAGTTCCTCCATCCATTCGAACTGTGGCATGCCTTTGAAGCGACGAAGGATGCTGAGGGCCTGACTGAGATGCAGGAAGTCATCCTCGGAAAGTTCCTCGGAAAAGATCGAGAACTCAGGATCCTCATAATAATAGGTCATCTGACGACCACGCTTCTTACGGATGATAGTTGTATGATACTCGTTCTCAATGTTCAGCAGATCGTCCATGAGCGTCGTGCGAGACGTGATCTTCGGTTCACCACGAAGCTCAAGCGCCTCGTTGATGAATGCCGTAAGTTCATTGCCCGTATAGGCATGTCCGCTGCGCAGACATCGATCGAGGACGCGCAGCCGCGTGGAATAGTTCTTTGTATTTGGCATAGTTCTTATTTTTTTCTGCAAAGATAAGGTATTCACGTTCACTCTATGCGGACGTGTCCAACTTTTTTCATTTTCTCGGAAAATAATTGCATCTGTCCGTATAGGGCGAACATATGGGTTGTATCTTTGCGGGTGAAAACGATAAAGTATAACTCTAAAAAGTAATTCTATGAAAAAAATCGGTGTTTTACTCTTAACGCTTCTTGTTGTAGCCATATTTGGCTCATGCAGCAAGGATGATGATGTCTCAGTTACGGGAATCAGTCTGTCACCAAAGACTCTAACTTTATTGAAAGGTGAGTCACAGAAACTCAATGTGACAATTACTCCTCAGAACGCCACTGACACAACAGTGACATGGAAGACTTCTGATCCTTCTATTGCCACTGTCAGTACTTCTGGTGTAGTCACTGCTGTCGGAGCAGGCTCAGCTACTATTACAGTTACGTCAACAGACGGACAATTCTCGGCTTCCTGTAATGTAACCGTTAATGTCAATGTGGCAAGCATTACACTGTCTGAGACCTCTTTGAGAATCGAAAAAGGTGATTCGAAGACTCTTGGAGCTACAATCTCGCCGGATGACGCCACTAATAGGACAATCGTATGGAGCTCTAGTAATGAGAAAGTGGCATCTGTTGACCAGAACGGAAAGATAACAGCCTTGGCTGGAGGTTCTGCTACCATTACAGCGACATCTGCGGATGGAAAAGCAAAAGCTCAGTGTGAGGTGAATGTCTTCGTTAGTGTGAATGGAATTTCATTAAACCAATCTACACTGACTTTAATCAGAGGTCAAAAAGAAACATTGGTCCCGACTATCACGCCTTCCGACGCAACAACTACAGATATTGATTGGTCCTCAAGCAATAACCAACTTGCTACAGTTAACAAAGGTGTTGTCACGGCTCTTAAAGCTGGTAAAGTAACTATTACGGCTACGACTGTTGACGGTAAGAAGACAGCATCCTGTGAAATAACCATCAAGCCATCTGAAGTGATTGATTATAACCCCTTTGGAGACGGACAAAATTGGTAGAACTTTTAATATCGAACGATTATGAAAAATATTTTCAGAATACTATTCTCCTCATGCTTATTCATGACTATACTCATGATGATAGGCTGCAGCGAAACCGATGAGCCTTCCATTAGTCAGGCTTCATCATTCAACGACTTGAAATTTGTCGTAAATGTTACTACTGGCAGTAACGGAACACGTGCCGCATCTTCGAAAAAAGACTGGACTGTCGGTGACAAGATCCTTGTAGCCATTGATGGCAATGAGGATGACCTATGTAACCTCCAGTATCAGGGAGATGGTGAATGGGCGGTCACAAAATACAATGACCAGTCCAACTTCCAAAACGACAAAGGAAAGCTGACTGCTGTTCATGCTGATAGCTTATATAAGGATGCCAATACGACCATCACTGGTGGTGACGTTCTCTACACCAAGGAAGGCAGCTATACGAAACATGGTGATGTTGTAGAAATTAACCTCAAAATGAATCAAAGACCTGTAAGTAGAATCGCCATTGTTGGTATGGATAAAAGTTGCTGGATTGATGGATTGGAGGAGTATTCCCATCTGAATAGTTTGGTCTCAATGACATGGGATACAAGTTATCATTCAAATGGCGAACTGTGTAAAGAAGTCTATGGTGATACTTGCGTGTTCTACGGAATACTGCCATCTGAAAATGGTAACACTACAATCAAACTGGTCAATAAAGATGGTGCTACTTATACACGTAGTTTTGAAGGTAAATCTGCGAATGCAGGAGATTATATTCTAATAGGCGGTCCTGAATCAAAGGATGCCGATAAATGGACGAGTCATGTGCCTGTTATTGGGATAGAGGCAAAAGAGAAAACTGTGAATCTTTTGGTAGGTGATGCAGGTAGCGTTAAGGACTGGTATAGTCTGAAGCCTTCTAAACCAACCAACAGCAATGTGACATATACATCTTCAAATGAAAACGTTCTCTCTATTGCTTCCGATGGTAGTTATACCGTTAAAGGTACAGGAAAAACTGACGTAACTATAACAACAGAAGATGGTAATTACTCCTGCAAAATACAAGTCACTGTACAAGATATCACAGATCTTGTTGATTTAGCAGAGACAGGTACCTCTGTTACTATTACAGGCGGTGGTGTCTACTATGGAAGGTATTTTACTGTCACAAATAGAAGTGACTACGATATTACCGTAACCTATCTCGATGGAGATGTAGATGGCGGTAGCGTTGAAATCAAGGCACATGAATCACATGAATTCCAGAACTATTACAGGGTAAGTGGATGGATGAAAACCATTACCTTAAAGTTCACATGCAATGGTAAGCAGTATGAAAAATCTGGTAGCTTCGAGATTTAACAGAACTCGCTCTTAGACTGTTTTTTCTATGAAAGTAGGATTCAGAAAACCTTCTTTGAAAAGAAGTATAAGTGCACGAACCACGGGCCGTTTAAACCGAGCCGTTAAACGAGCCTTCATCCCTGGCTATGGCAAACGTGGCATGGGATGGCTTCATCCGAAGAAGGCTTTATATAATCGAGTGTATCGCCGCACCACTTTTGGTTTAGGTGACCTCATTAAATTATTCTTCAAGTAAGCCTATGGGTAACTTAATCTGTCCTGAATGTGGGTGCCCCGATATTGTAGTTTACGATGACGGCACTGCTGAATGTCAATGCTGTGGCTTCGTGAGCAGCATAGACGTGTTCAAAGATTAATCTAAAAATTTGTTCCTTTAATGTCGGCAGACATTAAGGGGACAAAAACTATCATGATTTTTAGTATTCTTCAGTTTCAACCGGCAAGTCCTTCCATTCAATGGGGAGATCATGCATGACGGCACTCATTTCGCTCAATCCTCCCCCTTCAAAGTAGCTGTTTATTGTTAGAACATCAATTCTCTTAGTTGAAGTCGGAATTTTCTCGAATGTGATAGTTAACATCATACCTTGGTTGTTTTCTATGAGGACATTGTTGCCGAGTTGACCAAAGGAGAAATAGAAAGTTTTATAGGGAACTTGATCGTAACCTTTCAAAATCGCCATAGAAAAATATTTGCTTCGACTTTTGCCAGTGTTACGGACATAGACCGTGATGTCAATGTTACCGTTTTTCAGGTTACCTACGGCTTTCTGAAACTGATATCGATAGCCATCTATATCCATTGTATCGACTACCTGTCTAATGTCGAGTTCCTTCTTGTACTCTGCGTTCCTGTCTGCAAGTTGGTTGAGTCGGTTTTCAAGGTCAGCGACAGTCGACTTAAGTGTACTGTTGTCATTGTTGAGCGTCTTTACCTCTTTTTCCAAGGCAACGACTCGCTGATCAGTCGTGGGTTTAGTGGTTTGAGCCGATACGCTCATGGTCGATAGCAACGCAAGCGTCGCAAAGATGGAAGTAATCTTTTTCATAGTTGGGTTGTTGGGTTATTACTCTAATGCAAAATTAGTGAAAAGATTTAAGAAAAGCTAAGGGATTACCCTATATGGATGTAGGGAATCCCTATTATCTACCTGTTACACGATTATCACGCATCATACACGAAGGTGAACTTCTCTTCGGTCTTCAGCGAGTTGCCAACGGTGCAGCCATTCTTCGTGAATGCCTCAATGCGACGTCGCTGAGCCTCGGGAACTTCACTACCGAAGTGGAACTCAATGGCGATGGCAGTTACACTCGCGTGTCCTTCTGCAAACTCAATGCCTTTCAGTTCAGCATGCCATCCGTCGGCATTGATGCCTGCCTTAGCTGCTCCCATGGAAGCGGTGGTCAAAGCACAGGCCATTAAAGACTCAGCAAACAATTCGACAGGTGTAATCAGCTCTCCTTTACCACCATGGGAAGCAGGAGCGTCTGTATGTGTCTGTTCTTTCTCGTTACTGATTTCCATCCGGAAACCGCCAATGTTCTTAATAGTGATGCTCATAATAGTAGAATTTGGTTTAACTTTATCAGCGACAAATATACGACTTTTATCTGAGATTGAGTTCAAAATTCACTTAATTTTCTCTTCTGCTGCCATCTCGAGACGGTCTTCGTCGTCCTTCCGCTGATAAACAGCGATGATCTTCCCCTGTAGCCGTTCCTTGAGGAGGGTGTTGCGCTGGGTGACTGTGTTGTGGTTGACCGCATACCACAATGCTTTGCGGGTACCGATGAGAATGCAGATCTTCTTGGCACGGGTCACGGCAGTGTAGATGAGGTTCCGCTGTAGCATGACATAGTTGGTGAAGTGGACGGGGATGATGACGATGGGGTATTCCGAGCCTTGACTCTTGTGGATGGTTGTAGCATAGGAAAGGCTCAACTCATCGAGCTCCGAGGATTCATATTCAACAGACTTGCCATCAAAATTGACGGTCAATGTCCGGTCTTCCATGTTTACGAGCGTGACGATGCCCATATCACCGTTGAACACTTCCTTCTGGTAGTCATTCTTGAGCTGCATGACGCGGTCGTTCTTCCGGAAGGTGTAACCGCCTCGCTGCAAGCCTTCACCGACAGGGTTGACAGCCTGTTGGATGGAGATGTTGAGATTGCTGGCTCCAATGACCGAGCGTTGCATCGGTGTGAGAACCTGTATGCTTGTCGAAGGCACATGATAGGCTTGTGGAAGACGGGACTTAACGAGACTGACGATAGTCGAAGCTATCTGCTCCGGATCTTCTGATTCCATGAAGAAGAAATCGGACTGTCTACCATTACTGATGTCGGGGAAGCGCCCCTCGTTGATGGCGTGGGCATTCATGATGATTCGGCTTGTCTGTGCCTGACGGAAGATGCGGGTCAGACGGACAACGGGGACAACATTAGAAGATATGATATCACGCAATACATTGCCGGGACCTACAGAAGGCAACTGGTCTACATCGCCAACGAGGAGCAGGCGCATGCCTTGGGGAAGGGCTTTGAGGAGCGAGTTCATCAATACAATGTCAATCATCGAGCTCTCGTCAACAATCAGTGCGTCACCTTCAAGGGGATTGTCCTCATTATACTTATATCCTTCGGATGGGTTGAAGCCGAGCAGTCGGTGGATGGTCTTAGACTCCATGCCTGTTGCCTCCGTCATTCGTTTGGCGGCACGGCCGGTAGGAGCAGCACAGAGAATCTCCAAGCCCATGGTCTGCCAGGCAGCGATGATACCTTGCGTGACTGTTGTCTTGCCCGTACCTGGGCCACCGGTCAACACCATGACCTTTGACTTCACCGCCTGACGGATAGCCTCCGTCTGTAAGTCGTCGTAGGTGATGCCCGTACGTTTCTGAATCTCCTTGATGTTCGGTTCCTTCTGGAAGAGCGTCTTGGAGGTGTCCTGCATCAGCAGTCGCAACTTGTTGGCCACACCGACCTCACTATAATAGAGTGGAGGCAGATAGATAGCTTCACCTTCTATCTTCAGGTCCTCTGAGGCTATCATCTTGTCAAGCACCTGTTCGATAGAATCCTTGTCAGCTCCGAGCAGTTGGACGCCGGCATCAAGCAGTTGGTTGCGTTCAGCATAGACATGCCCCTCATTGGACAGTTGGTTTAGCGTATAGACGATGCCGCTCTTGCAGCGCCTCGAGTCGTTCTTCGTATAGCCCATCTTCTCAGCAATGCTGTCAGCTGTCTTGAAGCCGATGCCCCAGATGTCATCGGCAAGGCAATAAGGATTGTCCTGTACCTTCTGGATACTTTCCTTACCGTAGGCTTTGTAGATCTTTGCAGCGTAGGCGGTGCTGACGCCGTTACCTTGGAGGAACACCATCACTTCCTTCACATCGAGCTGCTTCATCCACGAGTCGTGGATTTTCTTGATGCGCTTGGGACCGATGCCGGGCACATCACTGAGTTTCTTCGGCTCCTTCTCAATGACATCAAATGTGTCGAGACCAAAGGTAGAGACAATGAGCTTGGCATATTTCGGACCGATACCCTTGACCAGACCGCTACCGAGGTACTTCTCAATACCAAACTCCGTGGCAGGCATGGCTTCCTCATAGGTGCTGACGACGAACTGGGAGCCATACTGCTTGTTGACTTTCCATTCGCCCTCAGCCACCATCACCGTGCCGACGGTCACTTCCGGCATATTGCCGACCAGCGTGACGAGATCGTTGTATCCCTTCACGTTAGCCTTCAGGATGCTGTAACCGTTCTCTGCACTCTGATAGGTGATTCGTTCTATGACTGCTCGAAGCTTGCTCATTGTTAAATGTTCAACCATCTACGTGGTTGTCCATTAATGCTAAGTATATTTGCAAAGATAACGCTAAATTGGCAGACAAACGAATGAATCGTAGCTTTTGTTCCTCTTTATGACATTTGGCATTATGAAGGATGATAACAAGTGTTACCCCGACATTAGGCAGATTACCGTTGGAACAGACTTTGCTTTGTCCTTAATAGAAAATAACCACATAAATATTACGACAATGGATACAAAAGGAATTGAGACAAAGAAGGTGTTCGACTACAAGAGTCTGATCGACTATAAGCCGGGAGAGGTCGATGAGAAGATGGTGACGTTCGTCAAGGGCGGAGGCGTTGAACTGAAGGCTGCTGATGCCGGAACGGATATTGCTGAGCACAGTGTTCCTTATCAGGCTACGCTCTATGTTCTCGATGGTGAGGCAGAGGTGACCATTGACGGTCAGGTATTCAATCCTCACGAGGGACAGCTGCTCGTAGTGCCGGCCAATGCCAAGCACAGTCTGCATGCCAACAAGCGTTTCACTGTCTTACTGTCTGTGATATCAGCATAATAAGCTACGCATAGAGCGTAAAGGCAGAGCCATGTGAGCCTTCACCCTCATAATCGGCTGACATAGGTAAGTGGGAGAGGAGAACGGATAGTTTCTCTTCTTCCACTTTTTCGTTGAGTTCCAAGCGAAAGGCAAAAGAAAGTCGGTCAAAGTGGAGATTCCAAATACTATATCCCAATGCATTGACAGCAGCAGTTATCTCGTCTTGAAGTTGCCAGACATCCTCGTAATTCATGCTCTTATTATGATTTCTGTCTCAATTTCATGTAATGCTTCCGCTTGTCAGCCGATAATTTCTCAAGACTGTAGCGGAGCATGGTACGCGGCATCTCAGCAGCATGCTGGTCGAGGAAGAAAGTAAGACCGGCAAGGTCACGTTTCCCAGCTTCCCGTAACATCCAGCCTACGGCTTTATGAATGAGGTCGTGAGGATGATGGAGTAGGATAGAGGCAATAGCGTATGTATCGGCAGTATCTCCATTGCGGATGAAGGCATAGGTGGAAACGATGGCTATACGCTGCTCCCATAGATTCTTGCTGTGAGCGAGTTGATAGAGCGGCTGCCGGTCTTTGTCTGACAGGTAGGATCCGACAATATATAGGGCGGAGCTATCTACCAAGTCCCAGTTGTTGACAGAAGACGTATGGTTCAGATAGAACTCATAGATCTTCCGCCTTGTTTCTTCTGTTTCCTCCGGTGAATGGGTCTTACTCCATGAACGTTTCTCGGTCTGCTCCATCTGTCCGACGAGGATGAAGATTCCGGCAAGGCGAACCTCATGAAAGGGTGACTGCAGCAGACCGTCGATGTCCTCAAGTGAAGTATCCTTGTGATTGGCTACTACTTTGCGGACATCGGGAACGGAGACGCCGACGAACTGGTCGCCCTCGGCATACTCGCCCTTCCCGGACTTAAAGAAAGAAGCATTATGCTCCTTTCTTACAGGATTGGCATACGCCTCGAGCTCAGAAAGGATTGATTCTACTGTCATAGCTTATTCAGTGCTTTGTTCTCTTCCGCTTTTCAATCTTCGGCGTATCCAACAACTCCTTACGCTCATCATAGATGGAACGATAATGGTCTATGAGAGCCTGGAGAGAGTTAGTACGGTCAGCCGTTTGCTGATATTCAGCAGAACCCTTCTTACCAGCTTTCTCCAAGGCATCAAGTTTGGAACTATAGAGTTTCAAAGCGTTTTCGGCAATCGTAATTTGTCCCTGTAATGCCTTGAGTGCTGTCTGTAATGCTTCGTTGACCATGTTACTTGCTTCCTAAGTCTCTTTTGACATCTTCATCTGATGACTTATCTTTGCGTTCCGGAGCAATTTCTCCGAAGGCAATACCAAAAAGCATTCCTATTGATATACCTAAGGCTATATCCCACTTAGCTATAGCAGCAACGGCTGCACCGAACATTGCACCTAAGGAGATGCCTGTGGCCAGGCTCATTGCTTTGTGTTTCTTTCCTTCTTTCATATTAGCTGTCTATTAGATGAAGATACCTTAATATTATTTGCCTACAAATTTAATTATTTCTTTTGACAAATCCGTGTCATCCAATAGATTTTTGTATCTTTCCTCTATAAAACCTAATAGATTTCCGGGTAGGAGTAACTAAAACAAAGGATTTTGGTCAAGTATTTCTTAAAATGGCACATAACATCCTACACCCACGTTTACGCGGGTGTAGGGGATTATCATACTTTCCTCTTCGAGCTCAAGGCTCAAACTGGCTTCCATGGCCACCCGTGGGATAAGTTAATTTGCCAGCGAGGTCAGAACCATCACAAAGATAATAGCCTTTCCATGAGTGGTATATCGTTGTCACCCGTTTGAAGCGGGCGATTGACGATCTTGTTTTTGGAAGTCTACGTAATCCGTCTTGTCGTGGATTACATGCCATGCGGCAACTAACAACTTTCTTGCCACGGCCACAATGACCTTCATTTTGTTTTTCTTTCTGACTTGTGTCTGGTGGTAGGAGAATCTGCTGAAAAAACAGTTCTTTGTCCTGCTTGCAGCCCATGCGCACTGAATGATGTTCTTACGCAAATAGACATTGCCGTGAGTTATGCGACGTGACTTGAACTTCCTGTTGGACTCGTCGTTTCTCGGTCTCAGCCCACTCCAAGCTGCAAGGTGGTTGGCCGTTTCGAACTTGCTCATGTCCGTTCCGATCTCTGCGATCAATGATGTGGCCGTACGCTCCTTTACTCCTGGTATGGTCTGCAACCGTCTCAACTCGTCAGGATATTTCTCCTGACATATCTCCAACATTCTCTCAAGGCACTCCTGCTTGTGTTCCTCGGCCAGGTCAAGCTCCTCACGCAACTGCCTGAGCACGTCTATCTCCGCTTGTGATATGACACCGGTCAGCGAGGCCAGTATTGTTTCCCTGCCGTGATGTTTGATGATGCGTCCGTGAATTTCCTCTATCAGAATCTCCGGGTCTGTCACACCCTCGGATATTTTCCGCACCACGTCCTTGTAGCTCTTACTGTCCACGTTGGACACATAATTGCTCAGTCGGATATTGCATCGCTGCATCACGGCATCAAGTTTGGACAACTTGCGGACGATTTCCTCGTCAAGGTCGAAGATACGTCTGTCGTACTGGCGGAGTTGCTGTATATCCTCAGGTGGCACGAAACTGCTACTGATAAGATTTTTCATCGTGCACTCGGCAATCCATTGCGCGTCAGCAACATCGCTTTTGTGTCCGGGCAGCTGTTTGATGAAATAAGGGTTGACGAGCTGCAGGTGAAAATGGGGTGCAAGAATTCGCCAAATGGGAATCCAGTAGACGCTCGTACTCTCCATGGACACTTCCTCCACATGATGGGCGAGCAACAAATCACGCATCTGATGCAGTTGAAATGTTAAAACTCCGAAAACTTTCTCGATTAATTCGCCATCCTCGCTCAAAATACAAAGATATACACTATCTTTGTCGAAAAAATAGTGTGAAAGTATGAGCACCCCGAATATTATACAGAAGGAGCAACTCTATTCAGAGTTAATTCCACAAGTCAAGTCTCTGATAGATGGCATTGACAATCATGTCGGTGCACTGGCCAATGTCGCAGCCTTGCTCCATGATACGTTGCCTTATTTCTTCTGGGTTGGCTTCTATATCGTGAGAAACGGTCAACTGGAGCTCGGTCCGTTCCAAGGTCCGGTTGCCTGCTACACTATCAGTAAGGGCAAGGGCGTATGTGGAACGGCATGGGAAAAGGCGAAGACGGTTGTTGTACCCGATGTTGAGCAATTCCCCGGTCACATCGCTTGTTCATCAAAATCCAGATCAGAGATAGTCGTTCCGATACGAAAGAATGACGATATCGTGGCCGTGCTGGATGTTGACAGTACCGGTCTGAACACATTCAGTGAGGAAGACAAGGAGGGACTGGAGAAAATTGCCGAGATCATAAGTGATTTGTTTAACTGCACTTACAATGGCTGAAGTAAATAGAATCAGAATACAAATGTTTAGGAAAATGATGGATAGATCGCCTCTGACCATATTTTTTCTTCTTATGGCGTTCATTTTTCTTTCTTTGTCTACATCAGCGCGAAATTGTTATGGCGCTTGCTTGATAAAGGACGGACAATTCTATGGCATTCATGAGAATAAGTATTTTCCGATGAACAGTGTCATGAAGTTTCCTCAGGCTTTGTTTGTAGCTGACTGGATGAAGAAACACAATATTCGTCTTTCTGACTCCGTCAAAGTTACCAAAGAGGAATTGATAGATGGCACCTGGTCGCCCAAGTTAGGAGACATACAAACATCCAAGTCGTTCACTTATGCAGAACTTCTCAGCTACTCCCTCATGCTCAGCGACAATAACGCGTGTGATGTTCTTTTCAAGCGATGTGGTGATCCGAAAACAGTAGAAGCATACGTCCGGAGCCTGGGATTTAAGAGGATTCATATCCGAAAGACGGAAAGGCAAATGCGTGAGGATCATTCGTGCTGTAGACACAACAAGACTACTCCCAAAGATATGACCTTATTGTTGCAGTGGCTCTCAAGTCACCATTCAGACACGCCGATTCTTCAGTTCATTTGGGAAACGATGATGAAATGTAAGACGGGTATGGAAAGATTGCCCGCAGCAAAACATGAAGGAGCGATGCTATTGCACAAAACCGGTTCGGGATATACCCATAACGATGGAACAGCAGATATTGGTGATGCAGGAATATACTTACTCAGCGATGGGAGCAAACTGCCTATATGTGTATTCGTCAAGGGTGCTTCGTCTGATCATATTATAGCAGAGATCTCTCAGCACCTCCAATACATGGCATTAACTCATGATACGAAGTAATTCATCTATACTCTTCCATCGCTTGATGCGTCAGCTGATGGAGTTCTGAAAGAACCGGATACTTGTGATAGGGAACGATCTTCACCGATACAGAGGTATGTCTTGGGATAAGTTCACGGCAACGGCTGATTAAGTCTGCATTGGCAGTATCGGGCGTAGGTTCCCTGTTGAAATTCTGAAGATAAGATACGTTTGTCATGAAGACGATATCGGAGGATTCCGGTAAAGTCTCCATGGCATGGATCATGGCAGTAAGCAGCATGCGGAACTCGGTGGTATGATCGTCGGAACAGATAAAACTGTCGATAACCTTACCATCAAGTTCGGCACGATAGGCACCGCTACTTACCCGCTCTTTATGGGCATAGTCGCAGCTAGCACCTAACCAAACGTAGTATGTAGTTGGGTTGAACGTCATGGTTGTTCAATCACTTATTTGTATCTTCGTAGTTGTCCCAATTGACATCGCTTTCGTTCCATTTGTCCTTCGGATGGCCTTCAGTCTTCGGATAACCGATAACGATTGTATTGAAGGGAATTAGATGCTGCGGTATGTCGAATAATCGGGTGATGGCTTCAACACGCTCCTCCACAGGGTAGGTGGCTGTCCACACGGCACCGAGCCCTAAGGCATGTGCGGCAAGAAGGATGTTCTCCGTTGCGGCAGATGCATCCTGCGCCCATAGCTCGTGGTCATTGCCGGTCAATGCTTTGTTCATATCACCGCAGACGATGATAGCCAGTGGTGCCTTGGCAGCCATAGCAGCATTGGGCGTAGCAGTCTTGATAGCTGCAAGCTTCTGCCGGTCAGTTACGACATAGAAATACCACGGGCGACGGTCAACGGCCGATGGAGCAGCCATACCCGCCTTGAGCAGAGTAATGATCTTCTCCTTCTCCACAGGCCTGTTCTCATAGCTCCTCACGCTAGTGCGTGTCATGATGTTTTCTATTACTTCTTTTGCATGCATAATTCTTATTTTATCTGGCATTATCCATCAGATATGAGGGCAAGATGCTGTGCTCATTGCTATTCGTTAATATAGCTCTGCTGAATAAAAAGCAGTTGTTCCTCGAGCATTCTCATCCGTCTCATCTCATAGCCGTGTGCCTGTGCTTCGGCGATGGGACGGCTGTAGAGATAATAGATCTCCATGGGGCGACGATGGTCGTAGTCGACCTTCATGCTTGGTGAATAAGGTCTCATCTTACGTGTCATATTCAGCATCCGGTCTGCATAATCTTCATTCAGACCTGCAACGCCACACGCACGGGCTCCCTCGATGACTTCCATCATCAAATCGCGGCACAACGTGTCAGTAGCCTCACAGTCAAGCAACTTGTCAACCTGTGTATTGAGAGCGACGGTGAGGCCGTTGAAGCACATGTTCCATACTGCTTTCTGCCATCGGGCTGTGTCATGGTCAACAAGTGAAGCATCGATGCCTGCATGGTTCATAACATCAGCAAGCTGGTGAAGGCGGTCGTCATCCTTACAATTGTAATTGCCGATATTCAGACGGCCAAGGTCCGTATGGTCAACCACTCCGGGTTTTGTTTTCGTACTGCAAATAAATGCCAACCCCGCCAGCACGCCCGTATGAGGGAATGTCTTGACAAAATCCTCTTCCAGGCCGATGCCATTCTGTATGAGCAGCACCCATGTGTCCTCTTTTAATAAAGGTGACAACAGTGTTTTCAGTAGATGCTCATTCGTCGATTTTAGGGCTACGATGACAACGTCGCACTTAGGCATATCCTGGGCATTGTGATAAGCCTGAACGGAGTCAAGATGAAAACTTCCGTTGACGGAGTTCACCTGAAGTCCGTGCTCACATACATAATCATAGTCACTGTGGAACAAGAAATGCACGTCTTCGCCTGACTTTGCCAACTTTGCTCCGTAATAGGCACCGATGGCACCTGAACCTATAATTCCAAACCTCATATCTGATTTCTTATTTGATCTTTTTCCTTTGCAAAGTTAAGAAATAATCTGAGACGAATGTTTCTCTCAGACGTCTTTTTATGTTTTGTTGAAGAGTCTTGATAGTCAGATTATACCTCGATTTTCACTTGCAGTAGCTGCTAAGTTCTACAAGATTGCCATCGGGATCTCGAAGATAGAGACTCAGCATAACGCCCTTTGATCCATGCCGTTCGTCAATTTCGCTTATGATGGGAGCGTGCTTGGTCTCCAGTTCAGCCTTGACTGGCTGCAGATCTCCATCTACAATTAGGCAGAAATCTTGCGAACCGTATTCAGGATGAATGGCGGCCGGGTGAAACTCGCCCTTACGTGTATGGATAGAAATCTTTCCACCGGGGAAATACAGGTTATGATGCCCATTAGTCTCACGATGTTCCATGCCGAGCAGGCCAACATAGAAGTCAAGACACTTCTGAAGGTTTGACGTCGTGATGACGAAATGGTCTATAGCTTTGAGTTTCATAGCTGGCAACTTACGCCTTCCCCCGCATGCTCGTCAAGAATATCCTTGTACTGAGGATGACGCTGATACCAAGTAAAAGCGTATGAGCATATTGGAAGGACCTTCAACTTATGGTTGATGGCATACTCGTTGGCAGCTTCGACAAGCAATGCTCCGATGCCCATACCCTTCTTGAAAGCCTCAGTGTGATTAATGAACATCACTTGTCCCTTGAACGTAAAGTCTAACAGGCCGACCTGCTCTTCTCCGTCATAGGCAAGGACTTGGCCTTTCGTGTTGTCTGCTACAATCTTAGTTTCCATAAGCGTCATATTTTTTTTGCAAAAATACGAAAAGTTATTCTCACTCCTCAGATATTTGCAGTAAATTTGCAATGAGAAATTTGAGAAGCAATGAGCAAGCAGAGTTTCATCAATGAGATAAAAGAATACAAGAGGAATGGTGGAGTTATAAGCTTCGCCTATGGGGATCATCGTCTTCCTGTTGTCTACCAAGAAGATTCAGATGTTATCCGTGTGAACATGTCTCAATATGATGTTTTCATGCCAGTTGATTATCAGATCAATCTGTTCGACAACCTGGCCAACCTTCAGGACAAGCTGTTGGAAAAGTACCCTCAATTACTTCAATGATATGAAACGCTTAGTCAGAAAAGCCATTGCTACAGATCTGCCGGTCGTGCTCAAACTGATTGAAAGCGGAAGGAAGATCATGCGCGAGAGCGGCAACCCAAACCAATGGGGAAAGAATCATCCTTCTACTGCTCAACTGCAGAAGGACATTGAGGATGGTCATAGCTATCTGTTGATGGATAGAGACAAGGCTATCGCCACCTTTGCTTTCATTCCCGGGCCGGACGTAACCTACGCTAAGATTTATGATGGTGCGTGGAAAGATACCGCCAAGCCATACTATGTCATCCATCGTGTTGCCAGTCTTCCTGATTATCATGGTGTGATGAAAGACATCCTTGACTATTGCTTCAGCATCACAGACAATATTCGAATTGATACTCACAGGGATAACAAGCCCATGCAACATTGCCTTGTAAAGTACGGCTTCCATTACTGTGGCATTATCCATCTGCTTGACGGTGACGAGAGGCTGGCCTACCAAAAACTTCTATAGAATGAAACAAAAACGCCGGTGCAGTCAGCTTCACACTGACCACACCGGCTAGGAGGTTTATATTGAATCGACAATGAAAAAAGGGGCTGACCCCTACTAAAAGAGGACAGTCCCTATGCCACTGAGCAGTGAAGCTTGTCGGTTATGCAACCTCAATCTTCTTAGTCTCTTTCTCAGCCTTCGGCGTACGAGGAAGCGTTACATGAAGCACACCGTTATCAACCTTTGCTTCGATCTTGTCTTTCTCAACGTCATCAGGCAGCGTCAGAGCCTGCTCGTAATTGCTGTATGAGAACTCGCGGCGCAAGTAGTGCTCCTTCTTGTTCTCGTCTTTCTTCTCGTCCTTGTGCTCCAACTTGATGGTCAGGCAACCGTCCTTGTCAACGTTCACCTTGAAGTCATCCTTGGTGGTGCCAGGGGCTGCGAGCTCGACTTCGTAAGCCTTGTCATTTTCCTTGACATTGATAGCAGGTGCTGTGACATTCATGCGCGCCATCCAACTCGTGTTCAACATATCGTCGAAATCATTGTCAAGCCAATTGTTCATGTCTCTTAAAACTGGATACAACATAAGTCAATACCTCCTAATTGTCAATTAATTCTTTGTTTCTCTTGGAGCTCTTCCATCGTCCTCAGGCTCTTTTCGTTGCCCTCGTCCGACGTCCGAACTTCTCTAACCCTCAGTGCAATATGCGTGCCCAAAGGCCAAAGATGGCAAATCGCGCCATCATTGGCAGTAATGCTTAAAATTTTTACATTTTACTGCCAATATTACCTTTCAAAGCCTATCTAATTCCTCTTTTTTTGCTTGACGACCATTACTTTGCCTCTCAGAAGACGCAAATTCCTATCGGTAATTTCACAAAACAGTTGTACCTTTGTACTCAAATATCTGAAACAGACAATGGACAAGACTACGTTCAAACAAGAAATCAGCGACTATACTGCTCGCGGAGGCAAGTTTGCCTTTGCCTTTGGTGACATCCATCTCCTTGTCTTATGTTGTGCACAACATAACCTGTCATCTATCACGAGGCGTTGAACATGTTGGGAGTGAAGATGCCAGCGCATGAGGTGTTTGTTCCTGTTGACTACTCGCGTGACTTGGACGACAACCTCGATGTGCTGATGAACAAACTCTTGGAGAAGTACCCGCAACTCACGGATTAATAAACCACAGACACTTGATAAATACCAGTTTATGAAACACTTCAGACTTTCCGTCCTGTCATTTCTGTTACTTACTCTTGCGCTAATGGCATGTAAGAACAAGACTACGGTCAAACCGACCGACATAATCGGTACATGGATTTATACCGGTAAAGAGCAATGCAATGAGTACAACATAGCAGAAATAGATCTTGACTACAGCAACGATATTTGGGTAAGTCCTATGTTAGGCGACACGATTTACCATTATGAACGATATGCCATTCACGGTGATACGCTTTTGCTGTACGACAAGAACAATGACGCATTGGCACTGAGAATGAAATATCTCGGGGGTGACAGCCTGATTCTTGAAAGCAGAAAGTTGCTCTCCAAAGGTCTGCTCTTTCGTAAAAGAAATTACTTGGATATGAAGCTTAAATCAATAAAAAGAACTGGCTTGCCTAAAGATACCTGCGACATCATCGTCAAGGCTTCTAATCCACGTGATTCGCTTGTTGCGATAAGCAAGAAAGACATGCTAAGGGCCAAGGCTATATTGAAGAAGCATTTTGAAACATTGGCTGCCAACAAGTTAAGCAGCCCTTATTCAAGAAGGCCTTTGCCATTCAATGAATACATACGTCAATATTATGGTCGACGTAGGGACGGTCATCTGCTAATTAATGTGGCTATGATGCAAAATGTGGATTACTTTCCCGATCGCCCCAACGCTTGGTATAAAAATCTGATAAAGCAACCTTACCATGTGTGTGATGGCGGACGATATTATGCGGACGTGCTCATCGATTTAACAACCGGCCTTTTGGTATGGTTCTATGTTCATGGAGAAGCTTAGCAAGTATGCCAGTGCTGGTAAGATAGCAGAACTCTTAGACCTTGACCGCAAATAGTGGACAAGGCTATGAAAGAGCTCAAAGCTGAGGGTGCTATCGTCTCTCCCGTCCGCTGTAAATGAGATACGGCACATAAGAATCACGGCCTCCTGAAATCAGTCATGTTGAAGTGCAGCCCCGCATTCAACATCTGAGACTTGATCTTATCGGCAATCTTCCCGTCGATACCTTCAACGGCACGCAGGTCATCCTCGCTTTTCTTGCACAGATTCGTTGTGTCGTAGAAGCCTCCGTGACTCAGTGCTTGTCGAATGCGCTTCTTCACACTTGGGCTAATGCTCAACCCATCAACGAAGTTGTAATAGGTTGAATACTCAATGTTGATTCTCTTCATAGGCGTTGTTGTCTACGACTTTTAGGTTGTGTTGTAGGTTAACTGTTTGTTTCAGGCTTTGCACCGTGAAGGAGCATCCGTATCATGCTCTCAATCTCGTCATTGACTTTCTTGAAGTTACGGTTCAGCATGATTTCTTTGTCGCGCTGACTTTTGAAGGCATATATCTTTGGCAGCTCCACATAGTGGGATTCCTCACGGCGTATCTTACCCATATCGAAATTAGTCTTGCAGAAATACTTCGTGGTCTTGAACTCTGGGCTATCCTCAAGGTTGATGTTTGCAAAGGATTTCTTCTCCGTGGGCGTAAAGTCGCGGGCAGCCTGTCCGGCGAGCCAGCCGGTGGCCATGTCGGCAATCTTGGCGGCAGGGACGAGGTTGTCCATCTTCTCACTGATAGAGGTACTGACCTTTGAGTCGTTGATGGTGATGGACTTCGATGTCTGCTTAGCCTTGCCGAATACATCATTCTGTGCCCATTCGAGGGTTTCTTTGTTGCGGGCAGCACCCATGAAGATATTGCCGCAGGTGGTGATGATCTTCTGCATGCCGTTCTTGCCATAATCGGCCTCCAACTGAGGTAATTCCTGGAAACCGAGGGTGACAGCCACCTTGTTGCTTCGTGCCGTACCGATAAGGCGGTCTATCTTGTGAAAATAGAGCGTGGGCAGCTCATCGACGATGATACTCACGGGCAGGTTCCCCTTGCTGTTGATACGCGTGACAAGTCGGTTGAGGATGAGGGCGTTGAGCGAGCCGATGACCTGTTCCTTCTCCGGGTCGTTGGCGATGACAAGGTAGCTGGGGTTGGACTTGTCGGAGATTTTCAGGTCGAAGTCGTCGCCGGTGAACACCCAATATGCCTCAGGGGGAAACAAGACGGGCGGCATTGACACGGAGCGTACCCACCATACCTTCCAACTGGTCATTGGCCTTGTTCTTGTAGGCACTTTGGAACGGTGCCATGAGGGACATGATCTTAGGGTCCTGCATGAGAATATCAAACACCTCGCTGTAACTGCGGCCTAAGAAGCTCAGCACATGGGGCATATCGCTGTACTCGCCCGTAATAGTGTCGGGCTCCACCTCGTTGCCATCCTCGTCCTCGTACCAACAGCGATCGATGCGTATCTCCTGCTTGTTGCCGTTGAGATAAGTGAAGCCATCCAAGTCAACAAACATATCATCACTGTCCGTGGAGACATTGTTGCTGTTGCAGTCGATGAAGTCGAGCACCACGTTACCTTGTTCGTCCAAAGCCTTGTAGTCTCTCCAGTTGTGGATGACAAGACGGAGTTTCCTATTATTCCACAGCACGTAGCGGTTCAGTTTCTTGCCGTTCTTGTAGCCTGTCGGGTGGAAGTTGACGAAGAAGTAGATGATGGCGGCAAGGAAGTTCTCAGCGGAGTTTTGGAAGAAGGCTTCTGAGCCGCCTTTCTTCTCACCACCGCCTTTGTTCAGAGAGGCAAGCAGTGTGGCTGCCGTCTCGGAGGCTGCCGCAAGGTCAGGAATGTACTTCCGCTGGATGGGGTTCACACGATTGGAGTACTCCACATCGGTGAAGTTGACGATGCGGAAACCGCAGTTCTTGGGCAGCTTGCCCTGCTTACGGTTCTTGCAGTACTGATAGAAGAGGTTTCGTGCCAAAGCCGGGAACTTATAATCATAGACCATCATGGCAAAACCTTTGGCTGAGTGTTGCCGGATGAACGGGGCGATGATACCGAAGGACTTTCCAGAGCCGGGCGTTCCCAAGACGATGGTGGCACGGAAGGGGTTGATGATGTTGATCCATCCGTGGTTCAGACGCTTCTTATAGTAGTAGACCATAGGGATATTGACACTGTACTCGTTCTCTTCCTTGTTCCGACTCTGCTCGAAGCTCTCGTTTTCAAAGTTCCATTTATCGTCGCCAATCTTCATGCCCAAGTATTTGGCAATGGCATCAAAGCCCTGGTGGATAAGCATCGTGCCGGTAACGGAGCAGAGGACATAGAGGCAACGGTTGAGGGAATAACCGGCGAATGAGCCGTTGAGTGGCATATCATAGAAGATGAAGCACATGACGATCATGGTAGCACCGGCAAGAACGGGATAGAGCACCATTGTCTTGAGGTTCCACTTCAGACTCTTGCGTGCTCTCGTTCCGATGCAGGTAACAGTGATACAGATGAGCTCCATCACCTTGCAGGCAGACACGGAGTCGAAGACCTTGAAGCGGTGAAAGAGCTCAAGGACAAAGGCGACCATGCGGTTGTCGGAGGTGATGGGCAGGTTCATCACAATCTCTATGATCAGTATCAGATAGATGCATGAGCGGAACATGCTGTACATCTGCTGTTGTTCACGGGTTTCTTCCATAGCAAGGGGATTATCAAGAATTTGAGAATTAGAGAATATCGCTCACAGGAGGTTATTTATTTCTCACAGATTGTACTGATAGCACGGATTTTCCCTCGCAAAGGCGCTAAGGGCGCAATGATTCCTCGGGATGCGGAACCTTAGCGATCTTTGCGGCTTTGCGAGAGATAAAGATGTTAAAGCGAGATTTAATGCAGGTTCATCAGCAGATCCGGCGAGAAGGAGTCGGCATTGAGGATGTCACGGTAGTTGATGTCGAGATAGCTGACACGGCCGCTGATCTGGTCCTCAGTTATTTCAAGACGAAGTTTCTTCTCTTCGGGGAAGGTGAGCTTCTTCAGTACGATGACATTGCGGTAGGACTTCGTGAAGTGGTCGGCATGGTTGACCATGTAGACGGGCGTGAGCTCGATGGTCTGTGAGTTCGTAGCTTTCAACTCTTTCTTGTCCATCAGCTTCAGACGGATCTCGGCAATGTCGTACTTGATGTTGCTCCTGTTCTCCAACGAGAAGTCGATGAAGAAGTAGTCGCCGACGGTGTAGATGTTGTTCACCTGCGCACGGATGCCATACTGTTTGCCATGCACACGGAAACACTTGCGGCGGCTCATGAAGATGGACCAGCAGAGACGCGACATATCACCCTGCGTCATGCTCACATCCGGGTTGGTATAGTCGCGGATGTTCTCCTGTCCGACGGTATAGACGGAGTGGGCACGCTTCGGGGCTTTCGTGTAGTAGACGGTGAACTGGGCGATATGACGCTCACCGATGACAGTTACCGTTCCCGCGAGTTCGTTATCCATCAGCGTGGCCTTGGGTTTCAGACGGACGATGTTGTCGGCGCACTGGTTGCCGACGAGATTGTCTGTGGAGATGTCCACGAGCTTGATGTTCTCCGGCATGATGAGGTGTGTCGTCACCTGGTCATTGACGTAGATGACCGTCTTCTGCAGGTTGCGCTCGAAGATGCGGGCGTCATCCTCCGTGAGACGGTGGATGTAGCGGATACGGACGGTGTCGTTTTTCTCTTTCTTCTCACACTTAGTGAGGCCGTCACCTTTAATGGTTGTAACGGTGCTTTCTGCATAGGTTGGCAGGATGGCGACAGCCATCAGTGCCATGATAATAATCTTTTTCATTCGTTCTGTGTGTTTATAAGGTAGACAATGGTGTTGTACTTGATTTTGGCTTTGTTCTTGCGGATGTTTTTCGATACGGCGGAGCTGGCGGACTGATACATGTTTTGCAAGGCCTGCAGGGCGATGATCTCCGGGGACAGACTGCCGGTACCGTTCACGTCGAACTGGACACTTTGGGCAGCGACATTGGAGCCTGCGTCCTTCACCATCTCACGGAAGGTGGATTCGGGAACGTAGAAGCCTTCCATGCCGTCGTTGTCGAAGACGCTGAGGTCGACCTTGATGAACTTGTTGCCGACAAGGATGCTGGTGATGCTCGCCTTGACACGCTGCTGTCCGAAGCCGGTGACGATGCCGTAGAGGTAGGAGCCTTTCTTTAGGCGGATGCCTTTTACTGTTACATCGTCGAGGAGCTTGAAGCGGAGTCGGGTGCCCTCATGTGCCTTGGTCGTGCGGTCTATCATCGCCTTGATGAGCGGCTCGTCGACATTCTCGGTACTGGCAACGGTGTTGAACTTCTCGGAGTTGTCCTCCTTGACTTTCTCGACAATCTCGGCCTTCTCTTCTTTTTTGCCTTTCTTCTTGGTGTTGCCGGTGAGTGCGTCAATCATCTCCTGCCGCTGGCGTCTTTCCTCGGCTTCCTCTTCCTTGTCACGACGTTCTTGTTCGGCCTGGTACTGCCGCTGGCGTTCCATGCTGCGGTTCTGGATGCGGTCGAGCTCACGGGCATAGGCGTTGAGGTCTTCCTGCTGGCTCCTGCCATTGTTGCCATAGCCTCCATTTCCATAGCCTCTGCCATAGCCGTTGATACGATTCATGTTGGCACGCTGACGCTCACGGAGGTCCTCCTCGGCTTTCAGCTGACGGAGGCGTTCGGCATTGACGGCATCGATGCGCTGCCGCTCTTCGTCGTTGTAGCCGCTGCCGGTGGTGTCCTTCTGCTCGTACTCGTCGCCGATGCCGTCGACGGCGGTAAAGGCTCCGTCCTCGGCAAAGTGCTTGTTCATCGCCGTCATCTTGTTGTCCATGCCCTCACCACGGGCATCGGGGATGCTCATGTTGATGGAGTCGGTGACCACGTTCCCGGTGGTCTTGCCGTTGCCCTTGAAGGTCTCCATGCCGAAGTAGATGAGCCCCAACAGGGGCAGGAAAATAACTAGAGGGAAAATATACTTGGGTTGTCTGAGGTTCAGACGCTTGAGTTTCTGTAAGTTCATATCATACTTTTTTATTGTGATTGGTTTATTGCTTATTGTCGAGGTATTTTACCACGAGTTCGAGCTGGCGGTACTTCACCATGATGTCCACGGAGTCCTTATGGCTCTTGACGGGCAGACGGACGAGGGAGTCGAGATCGTGCTTGAGCTGTTGGCCTTTGTTGGTGAGTTCTACGGTCTGGTCCACCTGCATGGACTTCAGACGCTGGATGCGGCGGATGCCGTCGAAGGCGGGCTTCACGTCAGACAGACCGGTCATCATGTCGGACTCGTTGTAGGTGGAGGTAAGGGTGAGCCATGTGCCGACAATCAGTGAGAGCATGAGCATACTGATGGTGATGACGGACACTCTCTTCTTGTGCTTGTCTGCCCATTGGTTGGCTTTGGCTATCTTGTCCTTGAGCTTGAACTTGTCGGTCAGTGACTTGATGCCTTCCGCTATCTTGGCGTCTTTCTTTGCTTTGGTGCGTTTAAAAATCTTCATGGTACATAAAATTATTTTTTATTTAATTGTACCGATCTACTCCCTTTTAGATGGTGAGTATCTTCGGTTTAATAATCCAAATCTTTGTTCTCGAGTGTTCTCCAGTTGGTGATGAGCAGTCCGTGGGGATTGTTCTGTGTCCTTGGCACGTTCTCTATCTCACCCACGGTGATGATGGAGCGTTTGAGGTCACGGCTGCGACGCTTGATTAGCTGCGTGCCGAAGTACTTGAACTTCTTGTCGTGCTCGTTGAACTGGATGGAGTCGCATTTGATGGTGCAGACGGCACTGCTGGATATAATGTCGGAGTAGAAGCCGTTTTCTTCCATGGCCTGTTTCTGTTTCATCGCCGTACCGTCTGCCATGTAGAGTGCCTTGCCGAGGGTCCACTTGATGTAGTCGTCATCGGGCGGAAGGTTGAAGAAGTACTGGTGAAAGAGCTGGATATGTGCCTTGGCCTCCATCACGAAGTTGGCTTCCTGCAGACTGCGCTCGGCAAGGAAGGGGATGTCCCCGTCAAGGATGTATATCTGACTGCGCTCCTCACTGATGAGCTTGGAACTCTGATAGACAGTGAAGATGCAGATGACCGTGCATGCCGCCAACGTGAGGACGACGGTCATCAGGGCCAGTTTGGTTTTCTGTTCTAAGGATTGGATCAGCATAATTGTATTAGTTATGAGATAGAAGTTTATGAGTTTTTAAGTCTGTGGATAGGAGCTTTTGAGTTAGGGTTAGGAGTCGGAGCTGTCTCGCATGGCTTGACAACTCCCAACTCCTATCTTTTTACTCCTAACTCCCCTCGGCTCCTCCGGGTCTGTAGTTGGAGTCGGACTTGCCAACATTGTTTATACTGCGGGCGGAGTCGGCACCACGACTGTAGGATGTTCCCAATCCAGTCTGAGCCATGATGGTTCTGGCGGTTTGGTTGAAGCCACTGCCACCGTCGCTGTGGGACTGCTGGGCGGCTCCGATGATGGAGGCGGTGCCGGTGGCAACGGCGGCTCCTGCGGCAACAGTGGTCGTTGCGGCACCCATGGCGTAGCTGGCGCCACCGAAGACGAGGGTCTGGGCCATACTGCCGGATGCGGTTCCGGCGCTGGAACTGATGCCGCCGGGGATGAGCCACGAGGCTACTTCGGGCACGAAACGGAGAACGTAGGCTCCCACGAGCATGCCCATGGCGTACATACAGTTGGAGCCGATGCCCTGCAAGCCCAAGGCGCCGATCTGCTGCCATGAGTTCACGGTGCCTTTCAGCAGGGTGTCGTAGGCCTTGATGTCCTCCATGAGATTGTACATCAGAATGAAGTCGATATAGTAGAGGCAGAAGTACACGACAAAGCCCCATAGGGAGAGCGACAGGTACTTACCCATCCACTGGGCCCAGGCGTTGCTCCATGGCGGAACGATACTCAAGGCGAACATGATCGGGGCAAAGGTGGCGAGGATGGTCATGAAGATACGCTGGGCGACGAGCATGCCGTAGTAGGACATCTGGAAGATGAGCTCGCCGACGAAGCGTATCACGTCGTTGATCCACTCGCTGACCTTGGTCTCGGCGGCAACGGCTGCACGCTGGGCGTAGTTGTTGATGGTGGTGCCGAGGTTCTCCATGTTATAAATAAGTTTATCCCACCAGTGGGCATCCTCACCGATCTCCTGCACCTGCTTGGCGGTCTCGATACTGTCCTGGACCTGACGGAGACGTTTGAGGTAGTCGTCCTGCTTTTGGGCGACTTTCAGCTCCAGTGCCGCCACTTCTCTGTTCTTGCTCTGTGCCATCTGACGGGTCACATCCTCCAGTCCCTTGCCGGGCATCTTAAGCGACTCGCAGATGTAGCTGCTGTAGGTGATGCACAGGGAGAGGCCGATGATACGGGCGAGTTTCATCACGTCCATGCCGCGGCGGCCGAGCATCATCATCCAGCACTCGTAGGAGCCCATGCAGAGGGCAAGCAACAGGCCGAGCATCTTGGCAAAGCTGATGGCACTGCCGAGGACGGCGGACTTGGGAAAGGTCTCCATAGCCGTCAACAGGCGCATCAGACTGTCGTCGATGGCAGGGAGACCCATCGTCAGCAGCTGGTTGATGAACATTGAACTTGATAATAGTATGTCTGTCATGATGTTCTGTGGTTTTCAAGGTTAATAATATTGCTGTGCCATGCCTACAAGGTGAGCCACGCGCGAGACGAGTTCTTCCATCTGTTTCTTGTACTCCACATAGGCTTCCTGTCGCTTGGAGTTTTCCAGCTCGTTGCCTATACCCTGTTTGTGGGTATAGGCGATGGACTGGCAAATCATGTCGTTCTGACGTTGGAGCTCGTTAACCTGAGGGTACAATTTTCCTTTACTTTTAGTAAGGCAGAAGGTAAGGCCCTCGGTGATGGCACCCTGCATACGGTTGAAGTCGTCCTTGAAGGAGGAGTAGACAAGGTCAACGTTACGGTCGGCGGCACGGAGGACTTCCTCGTCGTGCATCTCCTTGACCTTGGCACGTTCCTCCTCGGCTTTCTTGACTTTCTCCTTCTGCAGCTCCTCCTGGGCGATGCGGCGCGGCATGATGGTCTTGACGTTGGACTTGTGTTCCTTGAAGCGGACACGGTAGCCGGACTTGAGACCTGACCACTTCCAGTAGGTCTCGGCACCGGAGTAGTTCTTGTGGAGGAAGTAGTAGTACCAGCCGGGCTCGAAGTCCCAAGGACCGGTCTCCATGCTCCGCCACTGTTTCTCCTTCTGTGAGTCGTGCACTTTCTTCTGCGCATAAGCGCTCCCGCTTCCCACAAAGAGGAAAGCGAGAGCTGTACACATTATAAAGATTATGGAAGAATGACTGTGTTTCATGGCATTGTCGTTTTTTACTCGTTTCATATGTATGTTATTCTATCATCATTATATTGTTTTTCTTACTACGCCCCGTACCACTTGTCAATGACTTGTTTCGCGATCTCATCCTTGACATCACTGTTGAGAATGTCCCAAATGTAGTCATAATGAAAGCCGCCCATAGCAACAATACTGCACCAGAGATTGGCGGAATCAATGATGCCGAGCATGTTGGAAATATAGCTGTGGAGGGTGTTGACAAGCTCCAGTTTCTCGTCCATGCTGGCACGCATGAGGTTCAGTCCGCTGGCGGTAAGGGTGGCATAGAGAGCCTTGATGTTCTTGATCTCTCGCGCACAGGCGTAGTTGGCCTCGGTATAGTACCACATCACTGCCGGTTTCTTGAAGGCGTACTTGGCGGTGTTCTTCGTGAACGTGGCATACTGGTCGATGAGACGGTAGAGGTCGGTGCCGGTAGAGGCGAGTGCCGCGCCGAGGATGACGTAGCTGTAGGCGTTGTTGAGCTTCGAGTTCAGCGTCATGCGGACGTCGTTGAACTTCGTAGCGTCCTTGGTGACGAGGCTCTGCTCGCCATAGCTTACTGCCACTTTCTCCAGTGCCTTCTCCTCTTCCTTCTTGATGAGCTTGTGCAGCGAGATCAGGGCCTCGATGGTGGGCTGGTCGTTGGGGTAGTCGAAGGCATGGGCTTTCGACGGGTAGAGGATGGCTACGGTCAGGATGCAGATGATAAGGGTATGGTACTTCATTTTCAATCGGTTCTTTAGGGTAATGCTATTGGAGAGGAGCCGCCATGAGGCTTATATGCCGATTCCGTTCCAGTCTCTGATGATCCCGTCCACCATGCTGCTCGCCTGATAGACAGCGGCCCAGCTCTCGGGGTCGATGGCAAAGAATACTTCGTCCCAGCTGCCGAACTGGCACATCATCACCATTACATCCATCCGGTACTTCATCTCCAACAGACTGGAGTAGATCTTGTTGGCCATAGTCAGACGGGTGTAGCGGTCCATGAAGTTGTAGCCGTCGCCCTGTCCCATGTTGTAGCGTCCGCCGCCGCTGGGTATCTTCTGACGGATGATCGGATTGTCGGGCAGACGTATCTTGCCGTTGTTCACCACGTCGATGAAGTCATGGATAAGGCCCTCGGTCTCGATGACGACATCGGAGAGCTCGTTCAGGCAGAGGATATAGTTCTTCACGGGATGCGTGAAGATGTACTTCGTCACCGTGGGCACGGAGGTGAGGATGTCGGCACTGAGCTGGAAGATCTCCTTGTAGTAGGCGGTCTCCTCGCCGAAGCCGCGGACGTTGGTCATCGTCAGGTGGTAGAGTTCCTTGATGCCTTCCATGGTAGCGGTGTACTGCAATATTTTCTTCTGCTTGTCGGAGATGGTGTCCAGACGCTCGTTGTGCTTGTCCTCGATGGCTTTCTGTGCGGCGGCGTTGGCGGAGACCTGTGCGATGGTCTTGGAATCTACAACGACGCGCCATCCGGCAAAGGATGGAGTAGTAGCAAAGAAAAGCAAGGCAACGGTCATCACACAGCATTTCTTTTGTCTTCTGCGTGTCTTACTCTTTTGTCTTCTGCACGTATTTCCCGTTTTCAGTCTGATTTGTCCCATAGTGGCATGATTTTCTGTTGTTTGTTCACTTTGACCGCAAAGTCAAGGTACTTCTTGATTCCGAGTTTCTTGCGGTCTTCCTCGATTTTCGTGATGGCGGTCTGTATGTCACCATAGTGGCGCTCATAGACTTTCAGGGCTTCCTTCTCGGCGCGTTCGGTGGTATAGGCCCAGTAGCACTCGGGCGGTTCCTCCACGCCATAGACATCGGAGTACTGGCCACGGCAGATCCACACTTCCTTAAAGTAGCTGCGGCCGTCGTGATTGTTGAGGGCATTGACGGTGAAGATCTGCTGTTTCTGCACCTGCGTCAGTCCGAGGATGGCACTGATGGCATCGTAACGGTCCTTGAACTTGCTCTGGTCGAGGAGGATTTTTACGTCAGAGTTGTTGATGATGGCTTCCTTGACAATCGGTGAATCTATCACGTCGTTCAATTCCTGGGTCACCACTCCGGCGATGCCGTGGAACTTTCTCACGGTCTTGTAGAGGTACTTGATGTACTCTGCCATGGTAGGCGAGGAGATGGCCTTCCACGCTTCCTCGATGATGAGGGCCTTGCGGCCTTTCTTGATGCGCATCTTCTGCAAGAACACGTCCATGATGATGAGCACGACGATGGGGAACAGCACGGGGTCATCCTTGATCTTGTCGATCTCGAAGACGATGAACTTCTCGTCAAAGAGGCTGGCATCAACGTCGTTGTTGAGCGTGTGCTCGAGCTCACCCCCCTTGTAGAACTGCTCTAAGATGGCGGCAAAGTTGTCGATGTCGAAGGTGATGCTCTTCTCCCTCATGATCTGGGGGATGCGCTCAATGGCAAACTCGTAGTAGCTGTTGAAGCTGAGGTTGTCGACGTGCATCTTTCTTCTTTGTTTCTCCATGCGGTCGATGCGCTGCTCGATGGTGATGAGGTAGTTGCCCTCGATGAGCTGGGGCATCAGGCGCATGAGCTGGCGGTTGGCGGCAACCTTCTCGCCGTCGGTGGCGGCCTTGTCGTTGATAAGGTCGTGGAGCTTGTTCACTTTCCGCTGGATTCGTGCGTAAGCTTCCTTCTCCTGAGCAGAATGTAGAGAACCGTCACCGGCCAGACGAATGTCAGCAGCAGGATCGAGAGGATCATATTCACTATCTGGTCCGCCAAAGGCAGATGAATCTTCGGATGTTCCGGAGTTGGGGATGTCTGTTTCATAAGCGGTATGTCTGTATTTTTCTTCCAGTTCCTTACTGTGCTTCTCGTATGTGCCGTTCTTCTTGTCCTCTAAGAGCAGACGCTTGCGGAGCTGGTCGCGCTCTTCGTCGGTAAACGCCCTGAAGGGGGTGAAGTAGGACTCGTAGTACTCGACGATGGTCTGGTTGATGATCTTGTCCTCGATCTTCGTGGGCGCCTCGCTGCCCTTGAAGATGAGGAAGATAAGCGACTTGAGGAAGTTCTTCTTCTCGCCGAAGTTCTGGGCGTACTCAGTATCCGTGATCTTGAACGGGTTCATCGAGATGGGTTTCTCTTTTGAGTAGGTGATGTAGGTGCCTTTGAAATAGCGGCAGATTCCCTCATAAGAGTCACCGGTATCGACCATCACCACGTCGGTGTTCTGCTCCAGGAGCTGGCGGACGACGGTGTTCATGTGGAAGGACTTGCCGCTACCGCTGGGTCCGATGCAGAAGAAGTTGGCGTTGTCGGTCATCTTCACGCTGCCTTCCTTGCCGGTGATGTCGATGCACACGGGCAGGCCCTGACGGTCGGTGTACCAGGTCTTGAGGGGTGTGCTCTCGGAGTGCTTGAGGTGCTCCTTGAAGAAGAGGCAGAGGGCTGCGTCGTTGAGCGTCAGGAAGAGGTCGTAATCGGGGTTGAACGAGTATGCATTGCCGGGGAAGGAGTCCATGAAGAGCTCCAGTTGGTTGTAGGCACTCTTGCTGGCGAAGATGCCGCACTCGTAGAGCTTGGTCTCGATGAAACTCGTAACGGGGGTCAGCTTCTCGGCCTTACAGCTGACCAGCAGGTTGAAGTTGGTGTAGACAAGCAGTTTGCTGTCCTGGGCAAGGAGGTTCAGCACGGCTTCGATGTCGGCCTTGGCGATCTTGTTGCTGGGGTCGGGCATGGAGCCGTGGCGCTTGGCCTTGCCCTGGAGTTTTCTCAACAGTTTGCGCTGCTGCGGTATCTGTATCACTTGGTTGTAGATGACGCAGTCTGTATCGGGTATCTCGCTGAGGAAGGCCAGCAGGTCGGTGGCGATGACGTAGCCGTTGACGGCAACGGACTGGTAGGGCCTGATGAGCGATGGCAGGTCTATCTCGTCCACGTCGACTATGTCGAAGGATTTTACTACTTTGTCGCCCATCCTCAGGCAGTCGTCACCGGCCTTGAAGCTCTGCATCGAGAACGGACCGGCCTTGAAGTGGAACGCCATGAAGCGGTGGAGGTACTCGTTGACCTCGTCCTTCGTGAGCTTGCGGTGCCAGACACCGCGCTCCTTGAGAATGTCCATGACCTTGCTCACCTTTGTGTGGAAGTCAAGCCAGGACTTGGGGTCGTACTTCACGAAGGCGGACTTCACCGCCTCCTGGGTAATGATGAGGTAGGTGCGGATCTCGGTATAGGGGCGGCCGTTGAAGTAGCGGAAGTAGCTGCGCGTGAGGAACTCCATGTCTTCGGTGATGGCATGGTGGTAGCTCTGACGGCAGAGGATGTCCTGTTTCTGAAGGGCGTAGCCTTCGCCGAGGGTCTGGACGATGTTGTTCAGCACGTCGGTATAGGCGACGTACTGCACGGCATCGGTGGCATACTGCTGCACGGGGTTCTCTATCTCAATGATGACGGACGGATTGCCGTTCTTCGAGAAGAGGACCGTGTTCATCAGCTTGCCATTGGCATCCTTGATGTCCTGGAGCTGGGCGAAGAGACCGTCAAGCGGCTTGTTCTTGGTACTCATGAGTGTATTATCTTTCTTTTTAGGTCTTTATCTAATGTTGTTTTGGGCTAATGCTCATACATCTTACAGTAATAGAAGTTGCCGCGGTGCCGTTTCTTGCTGTGCAGTCCACTGCGCTGCTTCACATAGATGGAGATGATTCCTACGGCTATGAGGACGACCATGATGATGAAGCCCACGAGCTTTCCGAAGAGGATGGACGAGAGCAGAAAACCGAGGAAGCTGATGCCGATGGCGGCAGCGGCATAGGTCAGGAACCTGCCGCGGATACCCATGAACTCCAATGGTTTCTGGAGTCCCTTGAAGACTGGGATGCCGTTGAAATTGATGTCCATTAGGCTGATATTTTGTTTAGAATTATGTTTACGTTATATATAGTTCTTAAGGTGAATTTTCGAGTTGAAAGGTGTCCGAGCCGACTCTTAACTTCGGTCGGACACCTTGTAAGTAGCAGTGTATAACTACTTGAAGAACAAAGGCAGAGCCTCGCTCATTGCAAGGAAAGCTACACAGCCGCCAATCGTGAGCATGATGGCCTTCTTCACGTCCTGATCTCCGTTCTGCATCTTGAAATAAATGGAGAACGCGCCAACAATTGCGATAACTGCACCGATGGCCTTCATCAAGTTACTGACTTGGGTCTCGTAGCCTGATATCTCTCTAATGGCTGATTGGAATCCGCCGACACCCTTGCTCTGGGCGAAGGTCATGACGGTACAGAAAAGGAACATTCCGAGGAAGGCGGCTACACGCTTCACGGGGATTTTCTTGCATGCGCTCATGCAGAAGTTCATGATGGTTTTGGTTGAAATGGTTTGTAACATAAGTTTGTTAAGGTTTTTCTTAGTTACAATTTAAAGACCACATGAAAATGGAAGATGGGTGAGCGCCACTCACGTGGCCGTCTGATCCCCTTGCCTCACGGCGCAGCCCTCTTCCGGAAGCTGTCTTACGGATGTGCTTTTCGCTAAAAGCTGTACACTAACATCATAATACAAAAGACTTTTTCTAATGAGAAACAATTATCATATATTGAATTGTGGCGGAGCCTCACGGTTCGACCGTTCTGATTTTTCTATTGCTTGACGTTCGTCCTCATCAGGGACGCGTTCCGATTCTTTCTTTTCCCATAAACTGGTGATTTGTCTGAGTGCCATTTGGGCATCGTCAGGGGAGACTCGCTTGGCTTCCTTGCTGACTTGTTCGGCAGTCTGGGCTCCCTGCAACTTTGTGTGCTGCTTGGTGTCATCAATCTGAACTTTCAGGATGTCAAAGAATGCGTCGCTGTGGAACTCCGGTTGCTTCGGGGGTTTGGGAGGCTTGGCTGGTCTTGACTTCTTTGCGGGGGCAGGAGTGGGCGGAGTCGCTTCTTTGGAATTAGCCCCCGATGGAGCTTTCTCTTTTGAAGGCTCTTTGCCTACGGCATCCGACACATCAGGGGAAACAGTATGCTCAGGACCAATGATGCGGACATTTAGCTCATTAGGCTCAACGCCGTCCGTGGATTTTTCCTTCACTTCCGCAGTCTTATGACCAGATGCAGATGTACTGTCATCCTTTGAAGCGGTCATCTCATCGGTCAACATCTCACCACGTCTGAGCTTAACAAGCTCATTAATACGCTTCTGTGTTTCTGCGTCGGTTGGACGTGGACCAAAGTCTTCAGAGGTCTTGCCATCGGACTTAGCATCAGCTGACCCGAATGGAGTCGCTGAGGGTGGAGAAGGTGGTGCTGATTGCTCTCCGTCGTCTTTTCCACTGGGCTCTCCATCGGCAATGGGATGTGCTGTGACAATCTCTTCCGGTGTATGAGATGAGGTACTCTGAGCGGTTACAGACGGCTGCTTGGGCTCGGATTTCTCCACGGTGATAGGCTTGAACTGCCCCGCCTCGTCGGAGATGTCGATCTCTACGTCCTTGGGCTTGGGCATGAACTCTGTGGGATCCTTCTTGATGAAGAGGTCGTGGATGATCATGCCCGTATAACCCAAAGCATAGAGCACCACCACAATTATTACTATACTGGTGAATGCCATAAGCTACTCTGCAAAAGGTTGGGACTCGTCGCGCTCGATGCCGGTGACGCTGTTCTTGCCGAACACCTTGTCTCCGACTTCCTGGACTTTGGGGACGTAGCTCACTGTCAGCTGCTCGCCCTCGGTGATGGCATACTCGTCTATCTCCTTTTGGCCGAAGACTTCAAGGAGTATATCCCCGTCGTCGGTCTTGAGTACAAACTGCTGGGCGGCCCATGTGCTGCCCTTCTTGGACGTGCCTGTCCTAACGGGCAGGACTTTCTTGATCGTTCCTGTGGTTTTCATGGTTGGTAGTCTGATTATATGTCTGGATTAGTTGATAGTCTGTCCATTTACCGACACGGCCGGAGATGCTGAATCATGAATCGTTTCCTCCGTGCACGCTGTCGGCAATGGCATGAATTTGAAACCGAATTTCCTACCATGCTCTTCCCGTATGGGACGGCGACACAGGCCAGCATGATAGTAGAAGGTAGTACCGTCGTCATCGATTAAATAGCCGAGACGCTTGAGGTTTCCACGTAATCGTATCTTACGGATGTTGCTGCCCACCTTGAGGCGTGTTCTCGGTTCTAATCCGAAGAGGGCACGGCGGCGCTCGCTTCGGATAAGTTCCTTGCGACGGCGGCTTTTAATGGCACTCATCTGCTCACGGGTGCGGGACAGTCCTAATTCACGGGCTATCAGATAGATTGTGTTCTTGCAAAGGCCGGTACGCACTGCCATTTCCCCATAGGACAGATTTGGGAATTCCATCTCTACAAAGGCCCTGGCATCGAGATTTCGACCCGAGGGGTTTTCCTTTCTCAGCCCGAGAAGGCGGGCATGGCGGCTGACAGTGCTTGTCGTACAACAAAGATGGGAAGCTATCTCATGGATGTAGTCCGTATGAAAGCGCTCCTGCAGCACTTTGTCGTGCTCTATTCCCCATACGGTTCGCTTAGCTTTAGGTTGGGTAGTCGTGTTCATTTTTTATAGTCCAGTTTTTTTAGTTGATTTTTTATTGTAACAGGTTAATTCGCGTGGCTACAAGCTGGCGCAGTTCCTCTTTGTTGCGCTCTATGTAGGTCCTTGCAAGGGCGGTGAGGATGGCGGAAATACGATTGCTGCCATAGACTGTCTCCAGTGTGACATAGACGTCATCAGGAAGGAACACCATGTGCCGGTGACCGTGCTCATTGCCATAGCTGAAGGCCTCAATCATGGACTGAAGGTCTCTCTTTGATGGTGGGACAATTCCTTTACATGACGGTTTATAATCTCCAGTCTTTTCTCCGGCCCTTCTATCTGTTTCTCCTTCAGCCTTACGCTTGGGAGTCTTGGTCAATTTCTTGCCGCTATCCTTGTTTGGCTGTTCAGGAGCTTTCGAGGGGGCTTCTTTCTTTATCTCTTCCTTCGGCTTGTCACTCTGCCACATGTAGGCTGGCTCGCTCTCACCGTTGACTTTCCGGAGAAGTTCGTGAATATCTCCGAAAACCATTGGCTGAGAAGAGTTGTCAGTCATGCTGCCTTGTTTTTATTATAGATGCAGTCATGGAGCATTCCGTATGGCCTGTCGATGATCTCATGTTGCTTATCTGTTAGATAGAGTGTGCTGTAGCGCTGGATCTCGGCACTGTTGGGTACCTTTGGCAGGACGGTGCCAAGTCTGGCAAAGTTATCGAGAAAGCTCTGCTGCTCGGTAATCTCATCTCTACGCCCCCATTTCTTATTAAATTGATTTGGCAGGAAATAGAAATCTGGCAGTCTGTTACCACCGTTTTCCTTGGCGACCATGACGCACATTTCAATAAAGGAGGTGGTGGAATTGATGCTGGTCTTTTCCAACTGAATGGGGACGATGACGGCATCAGCCTCGAAGACAAGTGGAAGCAGGCCTTGAAGGGTAAGGCTGCCCGGAGTGTCGATGACAAAGTCGAAGTCCTCGTTGCGCATGGCGCGGATAAGGTTTTGTGTATCACTTTCGCTGTTGAGCTGGGTACAGGGGACAACTTGGTACAGGGGCTGGAGCTGCGGCCATCGTTCAAGGTCCTGTTCATGCTTTTTGACGATGCTGCGCTGCGGATCGGCATCGAGCATGACAAGGCGGTGATGGAAATTCTGGACAAGCAGGTCGGCGAACATCACGCAGTTGGTGGTCTTGCCGCAGCCGCCTTTCTGGTTGGCGAATACGATGATCTTGTTTTTCTTGGGGTTCTTCTCAATGTTGAAGAATGGAATGCTCATAAGGCTGATTGTTGGTAACTCTTGTCATGGAGTTTTGGTCACCGCTGTTATGTCCGCCTCGTGGCGGCATAAGATAGTTCCGTGTGACGGTAAAAGACGCGCTCCTTTTCTTCAGGCCGGTATTCCAGGGGAGCTTGGCCCTGCAATGGTTAGTAAACCTTGCGTTGTGATTTTTCTGGTGCAAAGATAGTGACTATACTTCAAAATCGCAACGGTAGACAAGGATAAACTACTGTTTTATCGATATTTCTAAGGGAAAAATGGTTTAAATTAAAAAAGACCGCAACTTACGGAAACGGTTTAGATATTAGCAATGTCTCAATGGACTTATTGACTGCAAACACATCTCTCTTTGAGTGATGATTACAGCTGGCTGACGATCTCACGAACCCTTCTGACATAGTCCTTTGAGGTCGAGTAGCCGATGCGTCTCAGGAAGGCATAGTAGTTCTCGTTTTCGCGGTGTTTGTACTGCACTTTGTTCTTGTAGGCGATGACACTCTCTTCCCAATGGTCAAAGACGTAGTAGCCATTCGAGTGCCGGAGACCGAAGAGGTTGTTGTTCTCGTTGCAGACACGGGAGCGGAAACGGCCGGTTTCGAGGATGGCCTGGGCAAGGACAATCTTCGGATATTTGATGCCATGCTTCTTCAGAGCGGCATAGAGGTTCTCTATCGTCAGGTCAGTTTGGCTTGCTTTCTCATTATTATATATAGGAGAGTCTTTGTCGGATATCTCTGCCAGTCGGTCGTTGAAGGTCTTTACTTGTTGGTTGAGGGCTTGGATGAACGGCATGGGATCGACGCTGGTCCAACTGTTGTTTGCTGACAGCCTTTGTAGTTGGATGTGGAGATGCGGACCGGTGGAGCGGCCGGTGGAGCCGACAAGTCCGACGACAGCCCCTGCCGGCACTTCGCTGCCTTCTTTGGCATAGATCTCACTAAGGTGACCATAAAGACAGCGGAGGCTGCCGTGGTCGAGGATAACGTAGTTTCCGTAGCCGGTGTCGCCGTGGTGCACGGCAGCCACCCTGCCCGGGAGCATGCTATAGACCAAACCGTTTCCGCATCGCAAATCTATACCGTCATGGAACCGCTGGCACTTTGTAAAGGGGTCTTGGCGGTATCCGTAGTGTGAGGTGATTGTAATGTAATCCAATGGCATACAGATATTTAGACGTTTTTCAAGAAGGCTTAAAAGAAGGCTATCTGAGGCGCTAAGAAAGGGTAAAACGGTTGTCTTGCGATTGTTCCTTGTTATTTTTACTGGACTTTTTTCGCCTTTTTTCAGCACTTTTCCCTGAGCGTTGTTGGAGGTTGGCGGTTTGTTTCCTAACTTTGCGGTCAGAAATGAAGGCAAAGGCAGACCAAAGACGGATTTTTTCCTGATCTCAGTCTCGACCTTAGACGTTGGCTTTGTTTCGTGGAGTACGTCACGGACGTAGGGGTCCGTGGAAATGGATAACGTGTCGGCAGCCGGACCGACTTTCTCAACAGTGTAAAACTGTGCCGGTGATTCCAATACATTCATCGAGAACATAAGGACCACAGCGCACGTCAGTGTGTGTTTCATGGTAGTAGTGTGTTAAGTTTGATATGTTTTCACCACAAAATTAGTATAAACCAACTGAATAACCAAACCATAAACTATGAAAACAGAACCAGTACCATTCGACAAATTTGCCAAAATCGGCATCTATCCCAAGGATCTCATGCGCATGCCGAAGGACTTGCGCGACTCTATCTTGAGCGGTGAGCTCTCACCGCTCATGCGTCTCAACGTGCCCGTGGGCGACAACTCTGCGGTGTCCATCCCCATGAAAATCCAGCTCGTTCACGACAAGGACGGAAAGCTGCAACTACTTACGTATCAGATACATCGTGAGCTTGACAACACACTACGACTCAATGATACGGAGTTGGAGCGTATTCGCAAGGGCGGTGTCATACAGAAGGAGTTCAAGGAGGGCGACAAACGCAAGATGCGGTACGTGCAGTTGGGCAAGGAGACCAACGCCCTGATGTACCGTGATGTGGCGACTGTTAATTTTGAGGAAAAGCTTCGGGAAGTGGACAGAATCAAGGACATCGGACTCGGAATTGGGCAAAAGGAGGCTCTCGCTTCGGGCAAGCCGGTGGAACTTGAGGTCGGTGACCAGAAGGTTACCGTGGGCATTGACCTACGCGAGCCGGTGGGCTTCAAGGTCATGCAAGGCGATATGGAGGAATGGAAGCGTCAGCAGGCCATCCGTTATGACGACGCGCACGAGGGCTATATGGGGTACGTGCAGACCGACGAGAATCGGTGGGAGTACAAGCAGGTGGTGGACAGGCTGCGCCACGAAGAGAGTATCCGGCTGACCGAGAGGGAAAAGGCAGACAGGAAAGAGGACAAGAAGAGAGGACTTTCACTATAAGGGCTTCTTCTTTCTAAAAGTTTTATCTTTATTATCTTCTACTGCAAACCAATGAGACTATATCTACTATGTCAAACAAACAAGAATGTACGTTCACCTCCTGTGCTCCATACCCTAAAGTGCGTCAGTTGGCGCACGGACTGAAAGATGGTGACTACGCGAGTATCTGCAAGGCTGCGGATATGATGGCGGACGGAATAAGGGAGATGGCAGCAGGACGCAACTGTGTATTAGTGCCAATCCCTAATCACCATGGGAGGGCGATATACACCAAGACGCTCGCCAATGAGATTTCCAGGAGGACGGGCATCCCGACATGGGACATCCTTTCCTGCCGACCGCACATGCCGCTGCACTATGCCAAGAAGAACGACCTCAAGCCGGAGGGCATATACCTGAAACTTAATCTGTACCGACAAGTGCCGGAGCAGTTCACGCCTATCGTCATAGACAATGTGCTGGACACCGGCTATACCGCAGGTGCTGCTATCAAGGCTGTAGGTCATCCGAATACGATGCTCGCCGTCCTCGGACATACGAAGAACCATCTGACAAACAAGAACTTCCAGTTTAACCTAATTCCTACTAACATGGAAAAGAAGATGCAAGAACAGCCTTCTGACAAGAAGCAATCTGCCGATTCCACGAAGAAGCAGGTAAAGAACAAGACCGATACACCGTTGGCAGTGTACCAACGGCTCAAGAGCAAGCATCCCGACGCGCTGATCCTCATGCGTAATGGCGACTTCTACCGCTCACTGAATGAGGACGCACAGAAGTTGTCGGACACGTTGCGCATTCCGGCACAGAAGCCGAAGTTCAAGAAGGACGGGGAGCTGATCGCGGAGTTTCCGCATCATGTGCTCGACGTCTACCTGCCAAGGCTTATCCGGGCGGGCAATCGTGTGGCGATCGCTGACATGCAGGAGCCGAGCAAAAAGCAAACCACCAATCAAACCAAAAACCAAACTCAAACAGATACTATGGAAAAGAAAACAGAAAAGAAGAAAACCAAGACGAAGGAAGCCAAGGTAGACAAGACGGAGACTGCCAAAGTCGACAAGACGGAGGTGAAGGCAGAGACCAAGAAGAACGACAAAGCCGTTGAACAGTCCGCAGACGCCAAGGTTCACAAGCCGCGCGAGCCGCAGATGGTGACGGTCAACGGTGAGAAGGTGACCCACGGCCATGCCTTCCAAAGTAACCAGGACCCGAACAAGTGGTATTTTACCGCCCGTATCGACGGACAGCAACTCCGTCCGCAGCTCATGAAGCCGGAGGATGCCGTTGCCTATCAGAAGAGGGAGACAACGGTTGAAGGGCTCATGCAGACGTACTATCCCACAAAGCTAGCCAAGAAGGTCACACCGGAGGAGTACAAGGCTGACAACAAGCTCTCTGACGGGCGCATCATCGACAAGATGGTTGTCTACAAGGAGCACGACGAGCAGCGGCAGGACGTGGGCAAGTACAAGCTCTATACACAGGTGGGCGAGCAGAAGATGTCTCGCACGATGTCAAAGGAGGATCTGAACGCTTACTTCGACCGTGTGACAACGCCTTCCAAGCTCGTGGAGAAGAACTTCGGGGAACAGCTGCATCTCGCTTCCTTCTACAACCAGTTCAAGCTGGAGGAGGGTGTCAAGGAGGTACGTATCGCCAAGAGCCAGCAGGGCGACTGGACGGTGTCGGCGAAGCTCGATGACGACAGGATGACCGGCAAGGCGGTGCTCTCATGGCACGACAAGCAGGCGCTCTTCACGCACAAGACGGCTACCAAGGAGCAATTGGCTGCCCGCTATCTCAACACGGAAATCAAGGAGATGCAGACGGAGAAGGTCAGCGCAAAACAGGCGTTCAAACGATAGCGTTATGAGTTGTCTGACACACATCAACGCTTACATCTTAGCAATCAACTATTCCAATCATCAACCATTAACACATCACAACTATGCAGAACAATACAATCGAAGAACTCATTCAACTCAAACAGGACGGCAAGATAGGATGGTGCGAGCTCGCACTGCGCAGTGACCACGGCAAAGCCTATCTCCAGTGGTGCGACGATCACGGCATCGAGCCTGACGACAACAATGCTGAGCTCTACCTCGAAGAGACCGAGAGCCGTATCTATGACGGAGGCAACGAGTTTGCGGACGCTTTCGCTGAAGCCATCGTGTAGAGAATCCGTAGTATTACCTTAATAAACAAAAACTTATGGTATCCACAGTCCGAAGGCTATATCATCGGACTGTGGGGCTACTAACCTAACATAACCAATACTGACACTATGGAAAACAAGGATTCCAAGTCAAGGAAAGGACAGGACTACAAGAGCAGCGGTGACAAGGCCATAGACAGGTTCTGCTCGCTCATGATCGACCGCATGAAGGCGATGAAGGCATCGGACTGGCGGCAGGGATGGACGAACGGGAAGGGTACGATGCTCGGCATGCCGCAGAACCTCAGCGGACGCAACTACTCGGGCACGAACTCTTTCTTCCTACAGATGGACACGGCGATGAACGCTTACCGCACGCCGGTATACATGACCTTCATGCAGGCGCAGAAGGAGAACCTCCGCATCAAGAAGGGTGCGCAGTCGATGCCGGTCATCTACTGGGACCTCAATATCAAGGACGAGCGGGGCAAGCGGGTTGCAGAGTCGGACTACAGGCAGATGAGCCGCGGCGAGCAGGCGAAGTGCGAGGTCAGGCCGTTCCTCCGTGCTTTCTCTGTCTTCAACGTGGATCAGACCAACTTAGAAGAGGTGAACAAGGAGAAGTACGATGCCATCGTGGACCGTTTCAAAGGGCCGCAGTTGCGTGATACGCAGGGCATGTACGAGAACCGGGCTCTCGACCGGATGTTCGAGCGGCAAGAGTGGATATGCCGTGTGCAGACGGACAGAATTGTGGACGGGGCGTTCTACTCTCCGGCACGCGACATTGTCATCGTTCCGAAGAAGGAGCAGTTCAACATCGGCAAGAACGCGGAGGAGATTTTCAAGGATGGCATGGAGTATTACTCCTCTGCTCTCCACGAGATGACACACTCCACGGGAACGGCCAACCGATTGAACCGTGACAAGGGGGCGAAGTTCGGGGATGCGAAGTATGCCAAGGAGGAGCTGGTGGCGGAGCTCACGGCTGCCATGGTGGGCAATGCCCTGGGCTTTGACAAGCGCATCCTCAACAACAACGCTGCCTACATGGACGGATGGATCAACGCACTGCGCGAGGAACCGAAGTTCATCGTCTCGGTCATGGCGGACGTGAACAAGGCTTCGAAGATGATCCTTGAGAAGATTGACGAGCAGAAGATTGCTCTCGGTGAGACGCCCATCCTTACAGAGAACCAGCGCAAGGTGGGACTTGAAAAGGGGGTTGAAGCTGCCAAGAAGGTGTGGCAGCAGCCGCACGACATCGCGCTCTCGGCGAAGTTCGACAGTGCGTCCATCTTCAAGCGAATGGACGGGGGCTATGCGGTGCGTGCGACCTTCGAGGGGCAGGATCTCGGCATGAAGCCCATCAGCAAGATTACGGGTATCAGATATGAGATGATGCCGACGGGGGCGCTGAAGGATCAGATGCTGCACGACACTGTGGCAAGAAAGTTCGTCGGCGAAGTGCGTGAGATACGGGAACAGAAGCAAGAGAATAAGGAAAATAAAGGCTTGAAATTGTGAATGTTGTATACTCACATTAAACTTTATTTGTGGACTTCTTAACTATCAAACCTATAACAAACATCAAACTACAAGCCTATGTCTTACGTATCTTTTCAGGAAATGAAACCGAGGGTAGGCATCGACGATGTTGCCTTCTCGCTCGGCTACAAGCTCAACAGACAGGCGGGTGTGGGACGGTACATCGAGCTGATCCTGCCAGATGGCAGGGGCGAGAAGCTCGACACCATCATCATCTCGCATCCGCAGGAGAAGGACCGGCAGCGGTACTTCCACCGCAATTCGGGCAAGCGGGGCGACGTGGTGGACTTCATCGGTGAGAACCTCGGTCGCTTCAACAAGTTCGGACGCAACCAGTGGGAGGTCATCGGTAAGGTGCTGGCGGACTTCGCCAATATGCCGGTAGTGGACAATCACGACCGTGGGTATAGTGGTGGGCTGGGGAGTCTGAACCCGGTGTTCAATCCTAAACGTTACACGGCTCAGCCGCTGGCAAGGAACATGGACTATGCCATGGGGATCTTTGAGGACAGGGGAATCAGCCGTGAGACGGTGTCGCTCTTTGAGCGGCACATTGCCATTGTCACAGACCAGAAGAACAGAAACGGTCTGCCGATGATAGGTTTCCCGTACCGTGAGCCGGACTTCTGTGCTGACTTGGCAGGCTATGAGCTGCGTGGCGATCGTGGGTTCAAGGGCAAGGCGGCAGGGACGAACTCGACGACGGCGATGTGGACGGCGGGCATCCATTCGGCACTGAACAATCCGCAGATGGTCAGGCATGTCTATTTCTGTGAGTCGGCTTACGATGCCATGTCGTTCTATCAGGCGAACCGGGCGAAGATTGACCTTCCACACTCGGCTTTCGTATCTGTGGGCGGCGCGCTGTCCAACGGACAGGTGTCGGGACTGATGAAGCACTACTGCATGGCCAAGGCGGTGGACTGTTTCGACAACGACCTGCCGGGGCGGATCTACGGCATGAGGATGGCGGCTCTTCTCGATGGCAAGAGGCTCAGCGTCTTTCAGATGGGAGACAACCTCAGGCTGGAAATGGACGGGAAGTCCTTCGACATGCCGGTGGGGAAGGCTTCTGTTGAGGAACTGAGAAAGTTTATCAAGTTGCCTGACCGCATAGAGGTGATGAAGCCGCCGGTGAACTACAAGGACTGGAACGATGTTGTACGCGGCATGCCTTTGGAAGCCCTGCAACTCAAGACGAAGTTCCAACGAGACGAGAATCTCGCGAGGATAAGGACGGAGCTCAGGGAGCGCAACGAGTGCAAGAGCGGGTTTAAGATGTAAATTCCAGTATCTCTATATGGGAAAGTATGAACGAGGTCACGGCGCGTCACTTCCGGCACCGACTTTTCAAGTCCGTACCTTAGGTGATGTCCGTGGCCATAACAACCGGAGAACCATGAAAAGAAAATTCTTTTGTCTGTTGCTGGCCATGTCCTGTTCCGTCTGCGGCTTCGCACAGCAGACAGACCCGCTCCTGACGGGGGCGGTGACCACACAGACGGAAATGCTGAAGAAGCTCTTCAAGAAGCGTGAGAAGACGCAGGAGGCGATCATCGCAACGGAAGCCGGGGTCACGTTGGCCATGGAGCGGATGCACCATTTGGAGGATAAGATGTTGGGCTATCTGCAGAACGCACAGGGTGCCATGCAGAATATCTATCAGATCAAGCGTGCCGCGGAGCTAGTAGGGATGGAGATACCACAAAATATGGCGTTGCTCCGCAAGTCGTTGCCGGGCAATCTCAAGGGTACTGCCATTGCCGTGATGGTCTCGGAAGAGCTTGTTGATGCCTCGGCGCAGATGCTATCGCTCTATCCGTTCATGAAGCAGCTGGTGACAAGTGGGTCGTACAACGTTACCAATGCGGACGGCAAGACGGAGAAGCACAAGGTCAACCTGCTGAACTCGGCGGAGCGGTACTATGTGGCCAATGAGATTGTCACGCGGCTGGAGAGCATCAACACGGACTTGTGGCTGCTGGCCTGGCAGATCCGTACGCTGTCGTGGAATGACCTTTGGTTCGGACTTGATCCGGACGGATGGGCGACGGTGATGTCGGGCAAGGCGGTCGTGGACGGACTCATAATGGACTGGAAATATCTGTAGGCTATTTATCGTCCGAAGTAGTCGCTTTAACCGCAAGAAAACTTTATGATTTTAATATAAGCAGTTGTATATCAATTGACAACAAACATTCATTAATCAATAACTACTGATCATTATAAACCATTAATCATTAACCATCAACTATTAACTTTATCAACTATGGAAATCAAGAAATCTATCCGTGGCGTACAGATCACGGACGCTGTCATCAAAGAACTGGAGGACACGGGCAGAAGCCGTGTGCTGACATTCAAGGACAAGAAGGGAAAACAGTACCTCGCTCATATTGAGGTGGAAAGTGACAAGCTGGCAGTGGTGCCGGAAGGCAGATACCTGGAGCACCGCTGTCCGCACTGTGGAGGGCGTATCAAGATTACCTCGAAGGGTTACTTCTGTGAGCATTGTCTTGACAAGGGCGGCACGTGCAAGTGGCACTGCAACGGTATTCTCTCGCACCGGTTCATCCTGCCGCATGAGATTGAGGCGTTCCTCGACGGTCATCCGACGGTGCTAGACGGTTGTTTCAACTCGCAAGGACGGATCTTCTCGGCGGTGCTGGTAGAGAGTGAGGTCTATGGCATGTCGCTTTCCTCGGTGGTGGGCAAATGTCCTGTCTGCGGCGAGGACGTGCTGGTGAGTCCCGTGGCGTTCAACTGTTCCTGCCACGAGAAGCTTGGGGAGCCGTACCACCTTACTTTATGGCGGCATATCCGTGGGCATGAGGTGACGCTCGACGAGCTGAAGGAGCTGCTGGAGTATGGCGTCACCAAGAATGAGGTGACGCTAATTGACGACAAGGGGTCGCTGGCGAAGGCGTACCTGCGGCTGTCGGATGACCGGAAACGGATCGTGGCGGATTATAACAAGTGAGCACATTATAATAAGTTAAACTAAACGTTGTCTACTTTTTACTATTCTATTGATTATCAACCATTCAAACCATTAACCATGAGTACTGTGAACAAGAAGAAACTGTTGAGAAAGGCGGCTTTTGAGTCGGGACTTTCCGTCAAGGATGTGGAGAAGGCGGTGGATGCCTTCCTCTGCGCGGTGTCGGACATTCTCCGTGAGGACGGGGAGGTGATCATCCCGGACTTCGGGAAGTTCTATGTCTACCGGCGCGGGGAGCGTGTATGCCGTAATCCGCAGACGGGGGAGAAGTTCGTTGCGCCGCCGATGAAGAAGGTGAAGTTCAAGGCCTTCGGTAACGTGATCAACTACACATTGAAGTACGGACGATAAAGTCTTTGAAACATGAAGAAGTCATTATTACTAATGATGGGTGCCGCACTGATGGTATCGTGCGGCAACTCGGGTGAGAAGATGAAACGGCTGGCAAAGGAGAACCTGGAGCTCAGTGTGGACTACCCTAAGCAGCTGCGTGTGCTGGCGGTGTCGGAGCCGGACTCGGCATTCGGAACGGGTTACTTCACGAAGGATGAGGTGAAGGGGATGCTCAGGACGATGCAGGTGGTCACGGACACGATCATGAAGCGCACGGACAACATGAACCGGTTCAATCCGTCCGACCACTATGTCGTCAGTCTGGCCGAAAGGCAGATGAAGAGCATGGCGGACATACGGTCGCTCATCATGAAGGGCGACAGGAAGGGGGAGTTCAGCGGATGGAAGGTGAAGATTGACTATGCCTGTGTCGATGCCGCCGGACTGCCGTACCGCTCAGAGCGGTGGTGCTTCATCGACAAGGAGGGCAAGCAGGTGTACAAAGCTTTTGAACTGCCGATACCATGAACAAGGAACAATTCAACTGTGATACAAACCATCTAACACCAAACACTACTATGGAAACATTGAACATGACTTGGGTGAATCTGCTCAGAAAGCAGTACCTCGACATTCTGGACTTCTACGCCGGAAACAAGCAGCTCCTCGATGACAAAGAGCTTCTGAAGGCTTATCAGACTTTGCTGTCGGTAACGAGCGTGGAGGAGTTCAAGCTGTGGCGAAAGCTGCTGAAAGACTATGGACTGTCGTTCACGGATGTGGAGGGAATTCCACAAAAAGGTAATCTATTGGGTGCTCTCGACGACTATGCCGAGGGTGCCAACGACAAGATCTTGTCTGTCTTCATCAGATGGAAGCTGGGCTTCAACCCGGAAAAGTGGACGGAGACGGAACAGTGGAACCATGAGCTGGTGGACATTTTGCTCAAGGCGACGCAGCGCGAGGAGGACGTGCATATCGTCATCTTCCCGTGTGGCAAGCCGAATGCCAAGCACTGGGCGGCCATCGGGCAGGATGCCGACCGGCTCTTCGAGGTCTTCGGCTGGCAGACGGGACACGTGGAGGCTACGACAGGACCGGTGAGCTGGATGTTCATCAACGGCTACGGACTGGATGTACTGCGTCAGAGTGGGTACAGCGTTCAGATCCGTGACTTTGGGGAGTTCGACATCCTCTCGACGGCGTTCGAGGAGGACAGCATCGCGTCACTGCAGCAGTTCATCGACTACCTGAGGATGATGGGGGAGATGGCCGATGAGCAGGTGAGGTTTCTGAGGAAGATACGGCCGATCATCTATCCGCATCCGGGATATTTTGAGCTGACACAGGCGCGTCTTGACTTCGGCAGGAACACTGTCGTTGCCAAGTTTGACAGCGGCGAGGAAGTCACGCTGGCAGAAGGAAAGAACTGGAACCTCAATGGCCTCACGCGTTCTTTGGCAGTGCAAATGGGAGCGGAGCTCGGTGAGGCATAGCCTTATCGGGTGATTATCAGTATCGCAAGGCAAGTGGCTACAGTGGCATCAAGGCTGCGCTTCGATGCCCTTCCGTCACACGCCTTGCGCACAAGCACTTGAATGCTTCACTTCACTCTTTCGTCCGTGGACTGCAAGGGCGAAGTCATGCTCTTGATGCGCTGCGCAATGATTGGGAATATCCGCTACGCAATGCATAGGAGTATAAGCTACGCAATGCATGGGAGTACCAACAGTATCGCAAGGCAAGTGGCTACAGTGGCATCAAGGCTGCGCTTCGATGCCCTTCCGTCACACGCCTTGCGCACAAGCACTTGAATGCTTCACTTCACTCTTTCGTCCGTGGACTGCAAGGGCGAAGTCATGCTCTTGATGCGCTGCGCAATGATTGGGAATATCCGCTACGCAATGCATAGGAGTATAAGCTA